>NZ_CP020739.1:320579-641159 GCF_002097715.1 Burkholderia ubonensis subsp. mesacidophila | reverse complement strand
GAGTTGCAGCAGACGGAGAAGATGGGGCCGATCGAGGCCGCGCTGGAAGCGGCCCGCCTGCGGCTGCGTCCGATCATGATGACGTCGCTCGCGTTCATTCTCGGCGTGCTGCCGCTCGCGGTCAGCAACGGCGCGGGCTCGGCGAGCCAGCACGCGATCGGCACGGGCGTGATCGGCGGGATGATCACCGCGACGTTCCTCGCGATTTTCATGATCCCGATGTTCTTCGTGAAGGTACGCCAGATCTTCAGCGGCGAGCAGGAGGATGCCGATGACGCGCTGCGTCTCGCGCAGGCTCATTCGCATCATGAAGATCGACCGGACAACGGCGAAGACGCAGGCAACAAGGGCAAGTGATGATGCAAAAACACGCTTTGACTGCAATCGCGGTCGCACTTTTCGCCACAGGCTGCACGATGGCGCCGCATTACACGCGGCCCGATGCGCCTGTCGCGCAGGCGTTCCCGTCCAGCGGCGTCTACGCGACGCAGCCGGCCGCGAAGGCCGGCGCGCGCAGCGCGAACGGCCAGGCGGCGGCCGGCATCGGCTGGCGCGAGTTCTTCGTCGATCCGCGCCTGCAGCGGCTGATCGAGATCGCGTTGACGAACAACCGCGACCTGCGGGTCGCGGTGCTGAACGTCGCGGCCGCACGCGCGCAGTACCAGATCACACGCGCGGACCTGATGCCGTCGCTCGATGCGGTCGGCACCGGCAATCGCACCCGTACGCCGAACGCGCTGACGGCGATCCCGGGACGCAACATCTCGACGACCTACAACGTCGGCCTGCAGGCGCAGTGGGAACTCGACCTGTTCGGCCGGCTCCAGAGCCTGAAGGACCAGGCGCTCGCGAAATACTTCGCGACCGCGCAGGCCCGCAAGGCTTCGGAGATCCTGCTGGTGTCGCAGGTCGCGGATCAGTACCTGACGGTGCTTGCGTTTGACGACCTGCTGAAAGTGACGGAAGACACGCTGAAGACCGCGCAGGCGTCGTACGACCTGACGAAGCTGAAGTTCGACAACGGCACCGGCTCGGAGCTCGACCTGCGCCAGGCGCAGACGATCGTCGAGACGGCGCTCGCGAACCAGCAGGCGCAGGCGCGTCTGCGCGCTCAGGCGCTCAACGCGCTGGTGCTGCTCGTTGGCGAGCCGCTGCCGGACGACCTGCCGGCGGGCATGCCGCTCGACGCGCAGAATTTCCTGACCGACATCCCGGCCGGGCTGCCGTCGGATCTGCTCGCGCGTCGTCCGGACATCATGGAAGCGGAGCAGAATCTGCTCGCCGCGAACGCGAACATCGGCGCGGCGCGCGCGGCGTTTTTCCCGCGCATCTCGCTGACGGGTGCGTTCGGCACCGCGAGCCCGACGCTTGGCGGGCTGTTCAAGGCCGGCACCGCGGCGTGGTCGTTCGCGCCGCAGATCGCGATGCCGATCTTCGAGGGCGGCGCGAATCTCGCGAACCTCGATCTCGCACATGTACAGAAGCGGATCGAGATCGCGAGCTACGAGAAGGCGATCCAGTCGGCGTTCCGCGAAGTGGCGGACGGGCTCGCCGCGCGCGGCACGTACGACCAGCAGATCGGCGCCCTCGAGCGCAACGAGCATGCGCAGCAGCGCCGTTACGACTTGTCGGACCTGCGCTACAAGAACGGCGTCGACAGCTACCTGTCGGTGCTGACCGCGCAGACCGACCTGTACTCGGCGCAGCAGACGCTGATCACCGCGCGGCTCGCGCGCTGGACCAACCTCGTCGACCTGTATCGCGCGCTGGGCGGCGGCTGGATCGAGCGGGCCGGCGAGACGCCGCGTCCGGCCGACCAGCCGGTCGATTACGACAAGGTTGGCGCACCGGTTGCGTCCGCCGCGTCAGCGCGGGCGAACTGACCGCACGCATGCCGAAAAATGGTTCGCAAGACTAAGGAAGCGGCGCTCTTGACCCGGGAAGCCATTCTCGACGCGAGCGAGCGCCTTTTCGACGCATGCGGCTATGGCGCCGCGTCGCTCGAGGACATCGCCGAGGCGGCCGGTGTCACGCGCGGCGCGGTGTATTGGCACTTCAAGGACAAGCGCGATCTGCTGCTGGCGCTCTTTGTCCGCGCGCGGGAGTCGTTTCGCGACCGGTTGCTTGCACTCGCGCGGCGCGGCAGCCGGCGCGCGAGCATCAGGGCGTTCTGCCGCCTGTTGTTGTCGGGCGGCGCGCGCTGCGCAGAAGCGAAGGCGATCTGCCGGCCAGGCGGCAAGCTGTCGCCGCACGACGAGATTTTCCTCGCCGAGCCGTTGACGGCGAACCTCGCGATCGAACTGTTTCACGAGATGCACGAGACGCTCGTCGCGATCCTGAACAAGCCCGACGACGCCGGCGAACACGGCACGAAAGCGTCGGCGGGCGAAACCGAGATCGACGCCTATTTTCTCCAGGCGTTGCTGGTGGGGCACGCGCGGCTGTGCGCGTTTCATGCGGCGCCGCGCGAGATGCGCGACGCCACTGCGCGGATCGTCGGGCGCGGCATCGAGGCGGTCTCCGCGCGCCGTGGCACGCGTGCGCGTGCCGTGAGTCGGGCAGCACGACTCCGATAGCCTGACCCAAAGGCGGCGCGCCGGGCCGCCGGCACGCCATCGCAATTTGCGCTACCTTTTCGCTCACATGCATCGCGACATCGGCGTCGTCGATGCGATGACGATACGGAGAGATTGAGGCGACTATGCGAATTCTGGTACTTGGTGCAGGCGCGACGGGCGGCTATTTCGGCGGTCGCCTCGCGGCGGCGGGACGCGACGTGACGTTTCTGGTGCGCGATTCCCGCGCGCGGACGCTCGACCGCGACGGCCTGGTCATCCGCAGCCCGCGCGGCGACCTGACGCTTACCGACGTGAATACCGTCAGCGCGAGCGACCCGGCCGAGCCGTTCGACCTGATTTTCCTGAGTTGCAAGGCGTACAGCCTCGATGACGCGATCGCGGCCATCACGCCGTTCGTCGGCCCGGCCACGCTGATTCTTCCGGTGCTCAACGGGATGCGTCACCTGGACGTGCTGCAGGCGAAATTCGGGCCGTCCCGGGTGCTGGGCGGATTGTGCGTGATCGGCGCCACGCTCGATGCGCAGCAGCACGTCGTGCACCTGAACGACGCGCACAGCGTGTCGTTCGGCGAGTTGGGCGGTGGGGTGTCCGCCCGCACCCAGGCGGTCGCCGACGTGCTCGGCGACGCCGGTTTCGACGTCACGTTGAGCGACGCGATCATCGCGCGTATGTGGGAGAAATGGGTGTTTCTGGCCACGCTCGCGGCGAGCACCTCGCTGTTTCGCGGGGCGGTGGGCGACATCCTGGCCGCGCCGGATGGCAGGCGCCTGCTCGAAACCCTGCTGGGCGAATGCGTGGCGATCGCCCGGCACAACGGCTACGCGCCGAGCGGCGAATTCGATGCCCGCACGCAGAAGATGCTTTTCACGCCGTCCAACATGACTGCGTCGATGCTGCGCGACATCGAGCAGGGCGCGCGTGTCGAAGCGGATCACGTGATCGGCGACCTGCTCGCGCGTGGTGACGACGCGCAGGCGGCGAACGCCGGGCTTTCGCTGCTGCGCATCGCGTACAACCATCTGAAGACTTACGAAGCGCGCTCGGCGCGCGAGGCCGGCACGGCATAGCGCTGCCGGCGGGCCCGTCGGCGATGCGCCATCGGGCCCGGTCACGGCTCGGTGCGCGGCTATTGTCCACCAGAATGCGACAGCGAATCCGATTTCAGAGGATTGATGAATCATGGCGAGACAGTAAACTGCACATGTGCTTCGCGAGATCCGCTCCGGTTTGCCGGTCGATCGTGCGAAGAGGTAGTCCGCCGTCCACGTGTCCCGCCGAATCGGGGCGCGGCCGCCGACGGACGCATCGACCCGTCAATTGAAAGAGGCTTGCCATGCGTTACGTTTCACTGGAATCGAAGAAGGATGGGCTGCTGCTCGCCGCCCGCGTGCTGATGATGGTGCTGTTCGTCCTGTTCGGATGGCAGAAGCTGACCGGCTTCTCGGGCACCGTCGCCTACATGGCGTCGACCGGGGCGCCGTCGCCCGAGCTGTCGGCGGTGATCGCGGTCGCGGTCGAGCTGGTCGGCGGCCTGCTGATTGCGATCGGCTTCTACACGCGGCCGCTCGCGCTGCTGTTTGCCGCCTATACGGTAGCCACCGCGTTCATCGGGCATCGCTTCTGGGCGCTGCACGGGATGGATCAGTACATGGCGATGATCCACTTCTACAAGAACGTCAGCATCGTGGGCGGCCTGTTGCTGCTCGCGCTGACCGGTCCGGGCAAGTATTCGCTCGACAGGAAGTAACGTCTCGCCGCGTCGTCGGCGATATAACGAGCCCGGTGCGGATGCGCACCGGGCTTTGTCGTTTTTGGGGCGGCGAAACCTGCGGTGTTCGAAATGTCTGTACTTGATCGCACGCGGCGCACAGTGCGATGAACGTTGTGTGAGCAACCGTACCGGGAGGCTGGCCGAGCCGGTGCATCGCGCGATTAGTCAGGATTTTGCAGAAGACCTTTCCTGTGCAACGCGTTAATCGACGGTCGTGCCATCTCCAATAATGGCCGCCCATCCGTCGGTCGATCCACCGCGGTGACACGCCGGCGTTCTCGCCAAAGCAACCTGAAAAAATAATATATGTACTGCGATAGAAACCAGAACACGCACGACAAGACCCGCGCCAGCGCGCATGGAGCAACTTTCGGTGGCCGGCGGGTGTCCGGCCTCGCCGGGACCGTCGTGGCGGCCTGCCTGGCCGGCTTCGGCGCGGGCGCGGCCCACGCGCAAAGCAGCGTGACGCTGTATGGCCTGATCGACACGTCGATCACCTACGCGAACAACCAGCGCACGCACGGCGCAGGTTCGCCGGGCAGCAGCAACTGGTCGATGACGAGCGGCGCGCAGAACGCGTCGCGCTGGGGGATTCGCGGCACCGAGAATCTCGGTGGCGGGATGTCGGCGATCTTCGCGCTCGAGAACGGCTTTTCGGGCACCACCGGCGGGCTGTCGCAGAAAGGCGTCGACATGTTCGGCCGCCAGGCGTGGGTCGGGCTGAATTCGAAGACGGCCGGGTCGCTCACGTTCGGCCGCCAGTACGACCTCATCCTGGATTTCGTGACGCCGCTGGGCGCATCGGGTCCCGGCTGGGGCGGCAACCTCGCCGTCCATCCGTACGACAATGACGATTCCAACCGCAACATCCGCATCAACAACTCGGTCAAGTACACGAGCCCGACGTACCACGGGCTGACGTTCGGCCTGATGTACGGCTTCTCGAACACGGCCGGCCAGTTCGGCAACAACGCGGCGTGGAGCGCTGGGGTGTCCTATGCGAACGGCCCGTTCAAGCTCGGCGCGGGGTATCTGAAGATCAACCGGGACCGGAACCTGGCCAATCCGAACGGCGCATTGAGCACCGTGGACGGCTCGGCGACGATCACCGGCGGCAGCCAGCAGATCTGGTCCCTTGCGGGGCGCTACGCGTTCGGCCTGCATTCGGTCGGCCTCGGATGGTCGCATTCGGCGACCGACGGCGTGACCGGCGTGCTGCAGGGCGGCAGCATCGCTGCGCTCAAGGGCGATTCGCTGGTGTTCGACAACTTCTCGATCGACGGGCGCTACTTCGTTACGCGCGCGTTCAGTCTCGCCGCCGCGTACACGTACACGATGGGCCGCTTCTCGTCGCGTTCGGGCGAAACCCGGCCGAAATGGAATCAGGTGGTCGCGCAAGCCGATTACGCGTTCTCGAAGCGGACGGACGTGTATCTCGAGGGCGTCTACCAGAGCGTGAGCGGGGGCAGGGGTAACCCGGCATTCAACGCGACGGTATGGACGCTGGCGCCGTCCGCGAACGACAACCAGGTCATTGTCGCGTTGGGGCTGCGGCATCGGTTCTGAGGAGCGAATCTTGCGGAAGCCCGGCGTGGACGATTGTGCCGGGCAGCCGCATGATAATGCAAGTCATACCCCAGGGAACACCTGTAGATGATTGCGATGAAATTGGTCGATCCCGGCTTGCCGAATACGGTCCAGCCATATCTCGCTTTTTGTACGCGAATAGCCAAGCTCGACGGCAGCTTCTAGAAGCAATGCAAATTCTGTCCTCAGTGTGGTTGGCATAATGCCGGGGTCATCTGTGTTGACCAGCACTTGGATCGGGCCACTACGCAAGCCGAAACGGTTGTAGCGCTCGCCGTGTGCGAGGTGTTGATCATCCGGAGGATTCCAACGAAAGATCGGATGCTCGGCATACGTTTTTAATCGTGCGATATAGACATTCGATGTTGGGTTCGCTTCGATGATCAAACCTTGCCGGTCATATCGGTGCAACAAAAGATCTTGAAGTGCGTGTATGAACTCCAGATCTTCTAATGTGTCGTGGTCATATAGAAAATCTGCATGGTTCTGTGCTCGATCGTGTTCCAGATGCACAATCTGATCGGCATCACGTTGTGGCGCTACGCGTACAAGTACGTCGCGAAGCTTAGTTTCAGGATGCGTCGAGAAAACCATTTCGCGCGCCAGATAGAGCGCTTCAGGCGTCCCTTCGACATGATGGTCCCACGTGTCTTTGAGCGTCTCAAAGTCAGGTACAGCGGCATCAAGCACTTCGTCATGGATGGCGACCGCAATGTTCTCATGCAGTGTCATCGCACAGTTACGTCGCAATTGCCACGCGCGATATAGCGTGTCTGGCGCGTACGTGATGTGTCTTGTTCTCCCGTTGCCAAGGGGCTCGCGCGACGCATCGAAAAACTCACCAGAAGGTCCCGGCTGGAGCAATGGCTCGCTGTTATATGTCAGAGAACCGTTGAGCCATGGGATTTCCCGTGTGAGCCGCGCAATCCGTCGTTCCAGCCGAGGCAGGATATTGGCCGCGAGCGGTAGCTTGCCGCTCAGTTCGCAGGCGTAGTGCCACGCCCAAACCAGATTGTCGAGGTGTTCGTCGACCGGCAGTACCATGTCTCCTTGCCGATCAGTCCATATCGCCATGTCGATACCCAATGCCAATGCGTGGCCGAGCCGGTCACCACTTCGCATATTGCAAAAGCGTACTGTTTCGTCGATATGGCGCATCCCTGACAACGGATGTGCGTAATCTTCTCCAGCATGAATACTCAGATGAAATCCTCCGGATGCACGTGCGCCGTCGGGACGCGACATCAATCCGGCTCGCAACCAGCGCAATATTGGAGCGAACAGCTCAATGCGCGTGACATTCTCGTCTCCGGCCACATCGAGACCGCGTAGCCAGCGGCTCGGGTGCAGTGCTACGTCCGCATTCAAGCTACCATGCAAAAAAACATCTGCTCGCCATCCGGCTTGGCGTTCAAGCGACTTTCGAAAGCTTTTCGCCTTTAGCCACTGATCGCGCTGATGTTGGCTACGAGTCAGGTTCTTCGAGTTCGAGCGTGACATGTGCGCGCAAAAGTGCCAGCGATTCAGATGAGCAACGTAGTTGCTGGTGAACGGATCTCTGGTCAAATCGAAATCAGCGGTGCGCACAGTTGGCAAATATGGGAGCCGTATATCCGCACTGGCGACCAAGGCATTCGCAACTTGACTCGCGATGGTCGGGCCAAACGCGTCGGTCATGATCTTAATTTCCGCAACATCAGATTGCCCGGGGAGCAGACGGTTGACGCGGTCTATGGCATCGGCGTGGCCGTTACCATGTCTTCGCAGTGGAGCTGCGTAGTAATCGGCGGAAAATCGTGTCAAACCTTGGCCATCCATGATGATCTTGCGGCGCAATCCCATAAGGCCGTTGATCAGATAGCAAATGGCTGCACGCTCACAGAGCAGAGCGTCCGGCGCACGAAAGGTCGCCCAGAGATATATTACAAGCCACAACCAGGCTAGGGAGATCCGGTTTGAGTTAATAGTGCTTGCGAGTTGGAATACGAGCCATTGCGCATCAACACGATTGGTCAGGATGCATGTGTTGGCAACGGTTGGCCAATCGAGCTGGATATGGAGATCGTCTTCGCCGTGGATGGAGCTTGCCTCCACGGCTCGCTGCAATCGTGCGCGCAATTCTGGCGTGTTGCCATTCTGGTCTTCGGTCGCCGCGCGCTGAATAGTGTTCTCCACCAGCACACGAAGTACTTGTTGCAAACGTCTGACCGTCGTGCGCTCCTTTTCGTCCCGTATCTTGTGATCAGAAAGCAAATGGTCAGCCAAAACCAATCCGTCGAATGTGATACCGCCGAGGTGAACGTGGCCCTCTGCATATGCGCGGTTTGCGGGCGATGGTGGCGTGAACATCGGGAGTTGGGCTTCGACGACACGGCGCACGTCGCTCGTCGACGGGCGCACGGCCTGATCGAGCCAGCCGGCGAGATGCCATCCCACGAGCAGCGTCGGGTCGACACCAGCAGCTAGACGAACGAAGTCCTGAACGCAGCTATCGCGATATTGAAGCAGATCGCCGTTTCGTATCATGAGGCGATCGAAAAGTTCGTCCAGTACTGGCAGCGTCGGCGATGAGAGAAACGTGCCGACTCCTGACACGACTCGCTGAATATCGTTGCGACGAAATTCTCGACGATGGTCTCGTTCGAGCGTCCGTTCAAGTGCATCGATACACCGGATAGCCAGTGCATCGCTGTCGTAGCTTGGATCAAGCAGGTAGTTCAGCAACTCTGATCCTATATCGGAGCTGCCAAACAGGCCTTCGATCGCTCGTTCATGGAGGGAGTGTGTCAGCATGTGTTATCGCTCGTTGTAATCTGGGAAAGCATTCCGGAATGCCGTAAGAAGCGATTTGGACAATGCGTGCTCATTTTCGAACTGGTGGTCGAATGCTTGTAGCAGTTCGTCGATCTCCGACGCATCACCCGGAAACCGCTTCATTGCCGTGGTGAATGATCTGACTTCGTTTTGAGCAATGTGTCTTAGCTTGAGTTTTTGCTTGATCCAGCTTCGCGCATCACCATCGGCGGACGATGGCGGCGCTGAGTAAGTGTCGAGAAGAAAACGTAACGGATGATCTTCAAATACTGCTGTAAACGCATGAACATACGTGCCATAGCGTTTTCTGCCGGCGCGTCCTGGGCCGTAGAATGGCGCAATATTCTGTTGATGTAGCAAACTATTTTCGAAAAGCTGACCGTCGCCAATGTTCACATTCGCGACGATCTCAGGAAAGCCGAAAATTGGCCCTTTTTCGAAACTCCCGAACGCGGCCCACAGACTGTAGAACGTTTGTCTGGCTATCCAAAGTACACTCGTCACGGGAAGTGGCGTGGGCTGCTGGTTGTTGCCGAGTGGTCGATTGAAAATCCATGCCTGATTGATGACCTTATTTATTACGTTATAAATTAGCCATGGAGACATTTGCCATTTTGTGAGTGAATTTCTATTCCGCCACAAATTAATGTCGTTTGCAAGTTTTTCGATTGCTGAAGTTGCGCCATGTGATAGTGGTTCGTTATCATCTATCGGATTATTATCATCCGATTCATCTGCGTGCAATTCTGAAAGCGTCTTCGTTTGTGCGAACTGACTAAATGAGTAGAACGGTGGCCGCTGCATGATGATCGCGATGTCGCGTTCGTCCACGTCACGAATCAGACTGGTGACTACAAGTTCAATTACCCGGCCAGTGCATGCTAAGCTGCCACGTTGCGAGGCTGAATAGAAATTTCGGTGCAACACTAAATCGAGGAGCAAACGGACTTCACCCTCTCGATCGTCGTCGATGGAACTCTCCATATTGACGGTTGTCACCCGGCCCGCTTCGGGTACCGGATAAGGAATAATCGCGCGTTCGGGCAGTCGCATCAGCCAGGTCTCTGGAGCACGGCCTTTCAGTTTCTCACGCCAATCGCTCAGATCAGCTTCGCGGTCAAATCTCGGAAATCCAGGGGCGTCGTGTCGCAACGGCTGAAACAACGGCGTATCGAATATGCTTCGCCAGGCTTCGTTGTCCACAGACGAATTTCTCCAATGCTGATGTGTAAGCATCACCATATAGGCTGCGCCTGCGTCTCTTTCGGTACGGAAGTGATCGATCAGATCCTCATGCCAAGCGTTAGCCATTTCACGCAGGGGCGGAAAATTGTCATGAGTGTCTTGCCTTTGTTCATTGACTGAAGTGTAAAAATGTGAGTAGGCGCGAGTATTGGATTCGCCTTGACGATACGCTTGCTGAAAATCATCCAGGGCGGAAAACGAGGACGTGGGCATCAGCATTGCCCGTCGAACTTGCAGCCTGCTCCAGTCCCTATTCAACCCCTTGGCAAGCTTGGGAATTCGATGCTTCAATCGGAAGGCAAGTTGCGCCAAGGCTCTCAGACTAGGCAAGGGCACAGCCATGTAGCTGTTCTCGAGTCCATTCACCGGCCCGTTTAGCAATCCCTCCAACCATGCATGAAAATGCGGTAATGCAAGATTGCTTTCCCCCTCGGGTTCACCCAATTCGATGTTGGGATTTGCGAGGTAATCCACCACCGACGGCATTGAAAGCCGATACTGAAACGGTAGTACCTTTCGCTGATACTCTACTGCCAGGGTGTGTGCGCGGTCAAACGCTTCGCGTTTCTGGTACGTTGTCTCCCTCATCAGTCGGCCGTGAAAATCACGCCACGTTACCTCGTGATAAAGGTCTAAATCACCACTCAGAATCGGAAGTACATAGGGCGTTGTCAAATAGCGGCGAACCACCTCTAGATTTTCAAATGCCCGATTTAATGATGTGTCGACATCGTCAATTGTCAAAACCAGCAGCTTCTTATCGAGTAATTTAAGAACTGCCTCAAAGAAGCGATGCACCTCTTCAATCAGTTGATGATTTCCGATAAAGGATCGTATTTTATCAAGACCGCGTTCGCTGCGTTGAGATTGCATGCTCTCAAGCTTGTGCCCCAAGTTCTGCAGAGTTCGTTGTAGCTCCTGCCGATGTTGAGATTTTCGCTCCTGTGCCTCAATTACTTTCGTGTCCGAGAGTACGGCGGCGACTATCACGTTGAGAAACAGATCGTCATCCGCTTCCAATAATGTCGGGTCTACTGGCTTTAGAATGTGAATCTTTCTGAGCAAGGAGTCGTTTCCCTTGAGTGCGGTCTCAAGGTTAACCAGAACGGAGCTTTTTCCCATGCCTCGTGCGCCATGGATTAAGACGGTGTTATGTCTTCGGTTCGAGTGAAGTCTCTCGCCATCCGTTCCGTCCTCCGCGGTACTAGTCGCCGCCTGAATGAATTCCTCAAGTTTCTTGTAGATTCCGGTGGCGAGCAAAGTTTCAGGATTTTTGTGTGATGCGCTTTCTGGACGATTGAGCGGAATATACCTGGTCATTTGGTTATTGATTGGTCTGTTAAGTGCCATTTTGTTTTAAATGTTAGTGCAAAATTATTTTAATTGGAAGCAAAGATCCAGTGGGCGGGCTGGTAAATAAAATGAAGCGCATAGATCGATTTTCATTGGTGAATGGCGTCGCTCGTCACTGTTCGATCATCTTCGTTCATCGCGTTCCTAGTCCACGGTAGGCATTGTCTCAATTTGCACGCTAGCCTATCTGATTTTCCCCACGATTGCCTGATCGCAAACGCGGTCCGCCTTAAAGAACTACAGACGGCCTGCAGATGCCCATGCGCCGGACGATCAGCGCTGCACCGCCTTCTTCGTCGAACGCCTTGACCGCGCAACCGGCCGCTCGCCGTCTTGGGGGTCACTCGCCGCGACCGACCGGCCCGCATCCCGCTCGGCCCATTCCCGCACGGCCGTGGCAAAGAGCCTGAGCGCTGTCGGCGGATGCCGGTTCGCGGGGTAATAGAGGCACAGCCCCGGATACGTCGGACTCCACGCCTGCAGCAACGGAATCAGCCGTTTCGCGGCGACATGCTCGGCGGCATGCGTGTCCGGCACCCACGCGATGCCGATGCCGGCCAATGCCGCGTCGACCATCAGGTTCAGATTGCCGAGCGTCAGCGGGCCCGCGACGTCGAGGCTCACGCTCTTGCCCCTGCGTGTCAGTTCCCAGCGAAACAGGGTGCCGCTGTCGAAGCGAAAGCGGATGCACCGGTGCTTCGCGAGATCGTGCGGCGTTTGCGGCGCGTCATGCCGTTCCAGATAGGCCGGGGAAGCGACCGCGACGAACCGCATGTCGGGCCCGAAGCGGACGGCGATCATGTCGCGCGGAACGTCGTCGAGCACGCGAATGCCGGCATCGAACCCCTCCGCGACGATGTCGACGAGCCGCGAATCCGTGACGAATTCGACGTGAATGTCCGGATACTGCGCGAGAAACGCGGGCAGCACGTGGCGCACCAGCGGCTTTGCCGCACTCTCGGATGCGCTGATCCGTATCGTCCCCGAAGGACGGTTGCGGCTCGACGTGACCTCGTTGACCGCGTCCTCCAGGTCGGCGACTGCCGGCCGGACGCGGCGCAACAGTTGCTCGCCGGCCTCGGTCAGCGCCACCGAGCGCGTCGTGCGGTTGAACAGTCGCACGCCGAGCCGCGCCTCGAGATTGCGCATCGCGTGACTGAGCGCGGACGGCGATACGCCCATGATGCGCGCCGCGCCGCTGAAGCTGCGCTGCTCCGCGATCGTGATGAAGGTCGTCAGTTCGGTCAGGCCTGCACGCGACATTGGTGAATTTTCCTCAATACCGCATGCAATCGTACGCCGATTGTTGAGCCGATGACAGCAACCTAAACTCCTTTCCATCGATGTCGGCCCCGCCGGCGATGAACGAGCGAAAGGAGAGTGCCATGCAAACACGCAAACTCGGCAAGAGCGGACCCGAAGTGTCGGAGATCGGCTTCGGCTGCATGGGATTGAGCTACGGATACGGCCCCGCGACCGACAACGCGAGCGGCATCGCGCTGATTCGCGCTGCGTTCGAGCGCGGCGTCACGTTCTTCGATACGGCCGAGGCCTATGGGCCGTTCGTCAACGAAGCGCTGGTCGGCGAGGCCGTGATGCCGTTCCGGGATCAGGTCGTGATCGCCACCAAGTTCGGCTTCCGGGACGGCGACGCGACGCAGCCGCTCGACAGCCGGCCCGAGCGCATTCGCGCGGTCGCGGAAGCCGCGCTCAAGCGGCTGAAGACCGATCGCATCGATCTGTTCTATCAGCATCGCGTCGATCCGGACGTGCCGATCGAAGACGTGGCCGGCACGGTCAAGGAACTGATCCGCGAGGGCAAGGTGCTGCACTTCGGCCTGTCCGAGGCCGGCGAGCGATCGATCCGTCGTGCGCATGCGGTCCAGCCGGTGGCCGCGTTGCAGAGCGAATACTCGCTGTGGTGGCGAGAGCCGGAGGAGACGATCCTGCCCGTGCTCGACGAGCTCGGCATCGGCTTTGTGCCGTTCAGCCCGCTCGGCAAGGGCTTCCTGACGGGCGCGATCGACGTGCGCACGACGTTCGACAAGAGCGATTTCCGCAACGTCGTGCCGCGCTTCTCGGAGGAGAACCGGAAGGCCAATGCGGGCCTCGTCGAATTGCTCGGACGGATCGCCGACAGCAAGGGCGCGACGCGCGCGCAGGTGGCGCTGGCGTGGCTGCTTGCCCGCAAGCCGTGGATCGTGCCGATCCCGGGCACGACGAAGCTGCATCGGCTCGATGAAAACGTGGGCGCGGCCGCGCTCGAGCTGACGGCCGATGATCTCGCGGCGATCGAGGCCGCGCTGACGCAGATCAGGATCGTGGGGGAACGTTATCCGGCCCACCTGCAGCAGCGCGTGGATCGTTGAGGGCGGGCCAGCGGAACACGCCGCTGGCCACGCGCGACTGCCGGTTATTGCCCGTTCTGATCGGACCTTCGTCCCTTGGCGCCATTCAACGGAGCGATGGTGCCGAACAGGCCGTTGGTCTCCTTGTTGGGACCTGCGGTGAAGTACACCGTGTCCGGGCTCGAGTTGCGGCCGCCACCGAGCGTCAGCGTCCACAGGCCGTCAATCGCCAGCGGATTGCCGGACGCGTTCTCCAACTGCTCGACAAACCTGCCGTTATCGTCGAAGACACCGATCCGGCCATCGCCGAAGTTGCCGATCAGGATCTTGCCGCTGAAGCGGCCGAATGCAAACGATGCGCGCGTGATTCCCCATGGCGAGTCGAGCGTGCCCTGGCTGGCGAAGCGGCGCAGCAGGTGGCCGTCCGTATCGAATACGTCGACGAATCCGTGACCGTTGCCTGCCACGTCGTCATGTTTCTGATCGTCTTGTTGCGCATAGGTGACGAAAAGATCGCCGTCGATGTTCGCGATACCAAACGGTGCGTAGCCGGCCGGGATGCGCCGGTCGATGAAGCCGCCGTCTGTCGTCGCGGGCGTGAACATGCCGCTTGCACCGTTAGGCCCGAATACATCGATCCGCCCCGCGCGGAAGTTCGTTGCGAACAGGAGAGGGCCCTTCGCGTTCACGCCAAAGGCGAGACCCTTGTAGACGGCCCCGCTGGCCGCGGAGGGCGTGGACGAGTTATCGGCTGCGAGCACGGCGTGGTCCGCCGGATTCAAGCCACCGGCCCAAGCGGATAGCGTGCCGTCCTCGGTCGCGAAGATGAATGCAGCCTGAATCTTGGTACCGGGCACGAGAAATGCCGACGACGGATTCCACACGATGCCGGTCGGCGCCGCGGGCGCGGGATTCGGTGGATTGATGGAAGAGACGGGATGACAGGCGCTGGCCGGTATCACATTGCCTGGCAGCGGGATGGAAACCTGCAGCGGCACCTTGGTTCCCTGGCCGTCGTACAGCGTGGCGCAGCCGGTGGCATTGTCGTTGACCCAGAATGGACTTCCTGCCGGACTGAAGGCAACCCCCCACGCGTTCTGCAGCACGGGGTCGACCTTCGGGGCCGCGCCTGCCAGATTGGATACGAGTGGCGTGACGACGTAAGCATCATCGTCAGCGGCATGCGCAATGGTGAATCCGGCGGCGAGGGCAATGACGGCCGCCGCCTTGAGACCCCACGAGACCTGGGACATGGTGTCCTCCTCAGTCTGACTGGTGAGAAATCGCTCCATGCGTGAGCGCCCGAGGAAGCTAAACGTTCGCGTCACATCGAATATTCCCGCAGTCCTCAAAAATTCCAGCTGCGGCCGGCTCGAATGACTCGATGGATTGACCGCACGGTTGCATGACGGACTCGACCGACCGAAGTAGCGGTGAAGCTCGATGAAGCGGGAGTACGACGAATGCTTGCCGAAGGGACTAGTATGTGGCGGTGAGCACCGTGAACATTTTCCAGGCCGATCAAGTGGCGAGGCTTTCCCATGTGCGACTCCGTGCGTCCACAGCCCGGCATGCTCTGGCCCGCCGTCCTGCGCCGGATTGAACACGCATTGGCCTGTGGCGCGCTGCGCCCGGTCGAAACCACCCAGACTACGATCGAAGACGGCGGCGTACGCTTTCTCGTGCGCCAGGTATCGAGCCTTGCGCGCAAGGACGAAGAGGGGTGGAAGCGGGAAGCCGGGCAGCCCGCGAAACGCGCGTCGATCGATCCGTTTCTGCCGTGCGATCCGGATCTCTTCGTTGCCGACATTACGGACACCCATCTCGCGTTGCTCAACAAGTTCAACGTGATCGATCGTCATCTGTTGGTCGTCACGCGTCGTTTCGAATCGCAGGAAGCGCTGTTGAACGTCGCGGACTTCACCGCGTTGTTCACCTGCATGGCCGGATTTCAGGGCCTCGGTTTCTACAACGGCGGGGCGGTAGCCGGTGCGAGCCAGCCGCACAAACATCTGCAGATCGTTCCGCTGCCGTTTGCGCAAGGCGAACCCGTGCCGCCGATCGCGCCGCTGCTGGCTTCCGCGCGCGACGACGGTTCGGTCTGCGCCGTCGCGGGTCTCGCATTTCCTCACGCGTTCGCAAGGCTGGCGTTGTCACCGGGCACGCCGCCGATCGACTGCGCGCAGTGCGCGTTCGGTATTTATCGCGATCTGCTGGATGCCACGGGGCTGCATGCGATCGATGTCGCCGGCGAAGCGCGTCAATCCTCGGCCTATAACCTGCTCGTCATGCCGCAAGGCATGCTGCTCGTTCCAAGATCCGTGGAGTGCGTCGACGGCATTTCGATCAACGCATTGGGTTTTGCCGGATCGCTCTTCGTGCGCGACGCCGCGCAGATGCAGGTGATCAGAACGCTCGGTCCTATGGCGGTGCTGCGGCGTGTCGCGGGGGCGCGTGCTGCGGCATGACGGATCGCGTCCGTCACACGATGCCAAAGCCGTAGGCAGATGGATTCGCTGCCATGAGCGGACGGCCGACGGCCGCTTGCGTCCGAGAACCGGACGGTCGCGCGGTTGGGCGTGCTGGCGCACGCCGCAACGACGTCGACTTCCAGGCTATTCAACGACTGCTTCGCAATCGATTTCCAGCAGGAAGTCCGGATTCGGCAACGAACTCACGATCGCAGTGGTGCGGGCCGGATATTTCCCCGGCGCGAAATGCGTTGCATAGATGCGGTTCATCTCCTTGAAATCCTGACGCCGCACGAGCAATACGGTCACCTTGACGACACGATCCCAGCCCACGCCCGCAGCCTTCAGCACGCCACCGATGTTTTCCATGACCTGATTCATCTGGGCGGTGAAGTCGTTGACGGCGACCTTCCCATCCTTGTCCAGGGCTGGGGTGCCTGCGACGAACAAAAGATGGCCAGCTTTGACGGCCGGCGAGTACGGCACGGGGTTGACGAACTGTCCGCCCGGACGGATGTATTCGATTGACGTGCGGGTGTCGGCTGCCGGTTGCTGAGCCTTCGCCACGCCGCCGGGTATCAAGCCGGAAATCACCAGGCCGCAGGCAATGAGATGAGTTCGCATCACACTCTCCTTGAATCATCAAGTTGCACGATGTGTCGATACCGTAACCACGGTGTCGCCGATACTCGTCGGATCAACGGAAAGTGACCCGCCAGCAGGGTCGCATCCACACTCAAAATACGCCATCGGCGCCAGGCGAGCCATGCGTGTTTCCATTGCACGACCGGCAGTTTGCGATCCGACGTGCCGGCTCTCGCTCGAACCTCCAGGCAGGTATTGCGACCGCTCCGATATTCGTCTATAAATTGCCGTTCGGGCTACGAGCCTGGAATTCCATTCCCCTTACCTGTGGAGGATGCTATGTCACCGTTAAACGTAATGCCGCGCTGATCGCCGCGACGGCAATCCGTTCAATCGCTGTATCCCGCCTCAAGCGCTTGCGCCATTGCGCGCACCCTCGTCACGCTTCCCCCGAACGCATTCCCGGCCTTGATGTAGTCCGTCCGCTCGGATGGCGCGTCCCCACGCCGCCAGACCCGGACGACCTGCGAGGAGACCGGCTTCGTCTCGCGCGCCCGTCGGGCAGCCGCCGCGACACCTCATCCAGCCGCCACCATCGCCGTTGAACGCGGCGATTCTTATCAAGCATCCGCATGGCCCGCGGACGGACCGCGCTCGCGCCCATTCCGCGCCATCCGGTTTTCACGTCATGCCGACGACAGGGAAGCGCCACCATGTCTCAACAAACGACACAACCCATCAACCGCACCACCCCGGAAAAACCGGGTCTCGAAGGAATCGAAGCGAAGTGGAGCACACGATGGGAAACGCAGCGTATCTACGCTTTTGACCGCGCCGCCGCACGCGATGCGGTGTACTCGATCGACACGCCGCCGCCGACCGTCTCCGGCTCGCTGCATGTCGGCCACGTGTTCAGCTACACGCACACGGACATCATCGCCCGCTATCAGCGCATGACCGGAAAGACGGTCTTCTATCCGATGGGCTGGGACGACAACGGCCTGCCGACCGAGCGTCGCGTCGAGAATTTCCATGGCGTCGTCTGCGATCCCCACGCGCCATACGATCCCGACTTTCGCGCGCCGGACGTGGTGCCGACGCAGCGCGCATCGTTCAAGCGGATCAGCCGCCGCAATTTCATCGAGTTGTGCCATCGGTTGACCGCCATCGACGAAACCGCGTTTCGCGCGTTGTTCGTGCGGCTCGGTATCTCGGTCGACTGGGACCTCAACTACGCGACCATCGGCGCACGCGCGCAGCGCATCAGCCAACGGGCGTTGCTCCGCAACCTGCAGCGCGGCGAACTCTACCAGCAGGAAGCGCCTTGCCTGTGGGACATCACGTTCCAGACCGCGGTCGCCCAGGCCGAACTCGAAGACCGCGAGATCGACGGCGCATGGCACGATCTCCGCTTCCTGGATGCGGCGGGAAACGACGTCGTCGTGTCCACGACGAGGCCGGAGCTGCTTGCCGCCTGCGTGGCGCTCGTCGTCCATCCCGACGATGCGCGCTTTCGCGCACTCGCAGGCACGCGCGTGCGTTGCCCGCTGTACGACGTCGACATTCCTGTGATGACGCATGCGCTTGCCGATCCCGGCAAGGGGACGGGCATCGCGATGATCTGCACGTTCGGCGATCTGACCGACGTGATCTGGTGGCGCGAACTCGAACTGCCGACGCGCGCGATCGTCGGCAAGGACGGCCGCTTGCGCGACGAGATGCCCGAATGGCTCCTGTCGGATGAAAGCAGAACCGCTTATGCGCGCATTGCAGGAAGGCCGCTATCCGATGCGCGCCGCGAGGTCGTGGCTCAACTCGCATCTGCGGGCGCGTTGATGGGCGCACCACGACCGATCCGTCACGCCGTCAAGTTCTTCGAAAAGGGCGAGCGGCCGCTGGAAATCGTCGCGACGCGCCAGTGGTATTTGCGTAACGGCGGGCGCGATCCATCGCTGCGCGACGAATTGCTGACGCGCGGCGCCGAGCTCCATTGGCATCCGCCGTTCATGGGCAGCCGGTATGCGAACTGGGTGGGCGGCCTGAACGGCGACTGGCTGATCAGCCGTCAGCGGATTTTCGGTGTGCCGCTTCCTCTGTGGTATCCGCTCGACGCGGTTGGGCAGCCCGATTACCGCGCGCCGATCCAGCCCGGCGATGCGACGCTGCCCGTCGATCCGCAAATCGACGTTCCGCCCGGCTATTGCGAGGCGCAACGCGGCAAGCCCGGCGGCTTCATCGGCGAAAGCGACATCATGGATACCTGGGCGACCAGTTCGCTGACGCCGCAAATCGCCGCCGCATGGGGTGAGCCGGACGAATGCTGCGGGCGCGTGTTCCCGATGGACCTGCGTCCTCAGGGGCACGACATCATCCGCACGTGGCTGTTCTCGACGGTCGCGCGTTCGCATCTGGAGAGCGCGTGTTTGCCGTGGACGCACACGATGCTGTCCGGCTGGATTCTCGATCCGGACCGCAAGAAGATGTCCAAATCGAAAGGCAACGTCGTGACGCCCGCCGCATTGCTGGACACGCACGGCTCGGACGGCGTGCGCTATTGGGCGGCGCTGGGACGCCCGGGCATGGACACGGCCTTCGACGAAACGCAGATGCGCAACGGCCGTCGTCTCGCGCTGAAACTGCTGAACGTCTCGAAGCTTGCGCTCGGCTTTGCGGAGGCGCCCGATGCGCCGCTCTGCGAGGCGCTCGATCGCGCGATGGTCGCGCGTCTCGCGGAAGTCGTGACGCTGGCGACCACGGCATTCGAGGCGCTCGACTACAGCAAGGCGATCGAGCATATCGAGGCGTTTTTCTGGTGGTATTGCGACGACTATGTGGAATTGGTGAAAGGCCGCGCGCGGGGTGTCGATGCGCGCGCCGTCTCCGCGCACCGCGCGCTGGCCGCTTCCCTGTCCGTGTTGCAGCGCTTGTTCGCGCCATTTCTGCCGTTCGCGGCGGAAGAGTGCTGGTCATGGTGGCAAACGGAGTCGATCCATCGCTCGGCGTGGCCCGACGCCGCATCGCTGCGAATGCTCGCAGGAGCGGATACGGACAGCGCGATGAGTGTCGTCGTTTCCGATGTGCTGCGTGAGATTCGCCGCGCAAAGTCGGAGGCGAAGGTGTCGATGAAGGCCACCGCTTCGATCGTGACGGTCGGCGACGCGGCGGGGCGCCTCGCGCTGCTGCGGCAGGCGCAAGGCGATCTGCGCGACGCCGGGCATATCGGCGAGTTCGACATGGTCGAGTCGGAGCGGTTTCGCGTCGACGTGACGCTTGCGTGAAGCTGCGCGCGCGCTCGGGGCGCAAGGCGAGGCCGGCGCGACCCGGGCGCGCGACTATTTTCATCGCGGCCGGGTTCGTCGGCCTGTCATGTTCCTTTACTTCCGAAACGTGCCGAGCAGTTCCGCGTGCGCAACCACATGCCCCTGCATCGCCTTCTCCAGCGCGGCCTTGGTCGGCTTGTGGAGATCGGGCAGCACCGTATCGAGCGCGTACAGCTTGTGGAAATAGCGGTGGCGGCCGACAGGCGGGCAGGGGCCGCCATACGCGACACGCCGGAAGTCGTTGGTGCCTTCGAGCGTGCCCGGTGGCAGCGCGCTTCCGGCGAGCGCCTCCTGCAGCCCGGGTGCCGTGGGCGGGATGTTGTACAGCACCCAGTGGACCCATGTCATCTGTGGCGCGGCCGGGTCCGGCGCGTCAGGGTCGTCGACGATCAGCGCGAGGCTCTTTGCGTTGGCGGGCACCCCGGACCACGCGAGCGGCGGCGACACGTCCGCGCCCATGCAGGTATGGCGGCGGGGAATCTCGCCCCCTTCGCGAAAGGCCGGCGAAGTCAGGGTCAAGGTCATGGCGTGCTCCTCGGCGATGCTCTGCGCCGCCAATCCGGCGGCGCAGATCAGCGGGATCAGAAGGGATGCTGCGCGGCAGCGCATCGCAGGTGCTCCATCGGATTGCGCCGCGACGATCGTCGATTCGCGGCTGGCGAGGCATCGCAGCATCGTTCGGGCATTTAAAAAAGCTAGTGCAGGCCGAGGCCAAATTCAACACGCGGCGCGCGAAGGGTCGAACGCAATCGTCTCGTCGGACGAATTGCAAGGCGGGAAGCGGGTTGACCGGTCCTCCCGGTGAAATGTTTTGCCTGCCGATACATGACCGACGGAAATCCATGTTTGTGTTTCAACAGGAAAAACAAAACGAAGAGATTTTCGACAGGTAAAACAGCTTGTCCAAATTTAACAAATTCGTGTCATTTTCATTGGTAAACAAATAAGGAGTCGAGTTAGACTGCGTCCCGCAATAATGATGTGCCGGCGATTAATTGTGTGATGATAAGTGATACCGTCCGTGTGTCGCCTAATAAAACAAGGCTGCGAATTTGTGTGATGGAAGTATATGTCTCGCGCCGAAATAACATATTCGCAGGACGTCAGGGGATAACGGTATTGTCGGCATCGATTCGGGGATCGGGGATGATGGTGAGCATTCTGCGTTGGCTGCCGGAACGTTGGCGGACGCCACGGTTATGTCTGTGGCTGCTTGCAAATTGCCCGCTTCCGATCGATCAATATCTTCCCTCCGTCGTCTGGGCGCAGCGGTGCGTGCTGCGTGGCAACACGATCATCGAGCGCTGCGCATCCAATGAAATCACACCCGGGGATGTGCAGGCGAAGAATATTTATGGATCGTCTGTCGCGTTGAGCTATTACGACTTGGTGGAAATATCGTCGATGTCGCCGCTCTGTCCGGTTGGGAATTCAAAATGGACAAGCGATCAGCTGGAAAGTCTGCGCCATATCGGCATTAAACACGGCGCGGACTTGAGGGGCTCGTGCTGAGCGCATGAGTGCGGTGCGAGGCAGCCAGCCACGCATTCGAGATTATCTGCGTTGCCCAGGGTGGGGGGGCCTGTAATGAACTACATCGTCGAAGCGGTTGACAGCGCGCTGAAGCTTTTGAACTGCGTGGCCGAGCATCCACATCTCGGCGTGACCCGGCTTGCGTTGAAGCTCGGCATCAACAAATCGCGCGCGTACCGCATGCTTTGCACGCTCGAGATCCATCGCTTCGTCGTGCAGGACGAGCGCACGTCGACTTATGCGCTTGGAACGCAGGCGTTTGTGATCGGTGCCGCCGCGTTGCGGCAGACCGCGCTCGTGCACGCCGCACAGTGCCACATGCTTGCGCTCAGCCAGGCGATCAACGAGACCGTCGTGCTGCGCGTGCGAGACGGGCTCGAAACGGTCTGCATCATGCGCTGCGAGACGTCCCGCGAGATCCGGACGATCGGCGCCGTCGGCAATCGGCGGCCGGTCAGCCTCGGCGCGTCGGGCAAGGTGCTGCTCGCGTTCGCGCCCGGCGAGGTGCGCGACACCTATTTCGCGAAAGTGCGAAGAACGGGGCAGGGCGATCCGTTCAAGCTTGCCGAGGAACTCGACGCGGTCGCGCGCAAAGGCTACGCGGTGAGCGTCGGCGAAGTGACGGCGGGTGTCGTCGCGATTGCGGTGCCGGTTTGCGACCGGGCGGGCACGGCGATCGCGTCCCTCAGCGTGACGGGGCCGGAGGTACGGATCAGCCGCGCCGACGTTCACGACTATCTCGCGCGGCTGCAGGCCTGCAGCAACGCGATCTCCGTCGAACTCGGCCGGGTCTCGACGCGCGCCGTGACGTAATGGGCTTCGATTCGATGAGCAGGGGACGTGATGAAGACGTATAGCGAACTCATGATGCAATTCGATCTACTGAAGAAAGAGATCGAAATTGCGAGGGAGCACGAGGCTCAACGCATCGCCCGGCGAGTGCTTGAACTGTTGGCCGAAAGCGGTGTGGACGTTCGTGAAATGGCGAAGTCGCCGCCGCGCGGGCGGAAAGTTTCACCGAAATACTGGAATCCGCACACGGGCGCGACGTGGTCGGGACGGGGGCGTGTGCCCAAGTGGCTGGTTGGCCAGGATCTGCGTCAATTTCTGATTCCGAGCCAGGACGACGAGCAGTAGCGGACGCGCGCACGCGTGCCGGGTGAGGCCGGAAACCTCGACGTGGATGCCGGCAATTGGGCGGCCGACACGATCCTGCGAAAACACTTCAGGAAAGACGTCCGCATTTCAATCATTCGGTTTCGCAGGGCGAGATGTTTTATTTGCCAATACAGATGGTCATATGAATTTCTGGGCTTGTTTTATTGAATAAAAAATATGTGCCGTGTTTTATCTGGCGATATCGATTTATATAAAATTAACAATGCTGTGGTGTCGAGTCGTGTCACTTTTTTGGAATCGAATATAAGCTGTGTGAACCGGTTGGCGATGTGTGGCGGTCGATCGCTGATTTTTCTTGTCATGGCGATTCTCGATCAGTCTCTATCCAGAAAAATACGATGAGATTGATCTGACTCATTTGGCATCCGATTCGCGGCGTTCTTCGTTCGAGGAAACCTGCGGATGGCGTGCGCCGGGTCCGTTGTTGATGTTCAGGGAATCTGGTTCCACCAAAATATATAAATCGGAAGAAATGTCGTTTGCCGTTTAATTTGGACTGCGTATCGTTGCTTTGATGGGTGACTGATTATGAACAAGATATATAGAAAAGTCTGGAACAGGTCGAGGGGCCAGATTGTGGTCGTTTCCGAACGGTCATCCGGAAATTCGCCTGGCAGCGCGTCGCGGGGAACCGGCCTGGTGGCGGCCGTCGGGAGCACGGTGTCGCTGCTTGCGACGTTGGTGCTGTCGTCCAGTGCCTACGCGGCGATTACGGTGTCGGATAACGGCGTCTCGACTAACAGTGCCGGTACCGCGCATGCGGGGGGAAGTGCCGGAGGGCTTGGCGCGACGGCGTCGGCAAACTCGATCGCGATGGTGGGCGACGGGGATTGCAACAGATTGACGTCAGGGCCATTCACCGTAGCCGGCGTTTACGGTACGGGGGCGAATTTCACCGGCGGCATCTACGGCTTCGGCGTTCAGAACTCCGCAACGAGCTACGACACGCCGACGAACGCAGGCGCCGGACAAACGACCGGAATGCAAGGCTACACCGCGAACAACAGCGTGACCGGCAATGTCCAGCAGAGCGCCAACGGAATCGCAGGCACGACTGCATACGGACTGCAAACGACAGCGATGGGCTGCGACGCGCATGCGAACGGCTGGGCGTCGCAGGCATTCGGCTGGGGCGCGAATGCGAGTGGAGCCGGGGCGGTCGCGGTTGGCGTGTATGCGACCGCGTCGGGTCAAGGTGCGGTCGCGTTCGGGATCGGCGCGGTCGCGTCGGCGATGGACACCTTCGCAGTGGGCGCGCTTGCGAAAGCCAGCGGGCAGGGCGACATTGCAATCGGCGCGCAATCGGCGGCCAATTCGGGCATCACATCCGGAACGTCCGAGCAATCGGCCGTGGCGTTCGGGCATGCCGCGACGGCGAGCGGCCAGAACACCGTGTCGGTCGGCAATGCGGCGGTCGCGAACGGCACCGGCTCGATCGCGATCGGCGGCGCGGCGAGCTCGGCCGCCAAGGCGGTCGCGCTGGGATCGGGTGCATCCGCCGGCGCGTCGTCTTCGGTCGCGATCGGCGATTCGAACGTGGTTGCTGCGTCCGCCGGTACGGGGGCGACCGCGATCGGCTACCAGTCGAGCGCCAGTAGCGGCACGGGCGCGGTCGCGATCGGCAGCCAGCAGACGGCGAGCGGCAACGGTGCGGTTGCGATCGGCGATCCCAACACGGCAACCGGGACCGGGGCGGTTGCGATCGGCGCCAACAACGTGGCGAACGGGCAGGGCGCGGTCGCGCTCGGCAATTCGAACATGGCAACCGGCACGGGCGCGATTGCGCTTGGCAATGCGTCGACCGCGGTGGCCAACGGCGGTGTGGCGCTCGGCGCCGGCGCAGTGGCGTATAACGCGAATGACGTGTCGCTGGGTTCGAGCTCCGTGACCGCGGCGCCCAATGCGACGCCGGGCGCAACGATCGGTGGAGCGTCCTATACGTTCGCCGGCACTGCGCCGGCCAGCGTCGTGAGCGTCGGCGCCGCGGGAGCCGAGCGGCAGATCACGAACGTTGCGGCCGGAAGCCTGACGGCGTCGAGCACCGACGCAGTGAACGGCTCGCAGCTTTTTGCAACCGTTCAGGCGATCAATACGCTTT
The DNA here is from genome assembly GCF_002097715.1 of Burkholderia ubonensis subsp. mesacidophila. Lineage (NCBI taxonomy): Bacteria > Pseudomonadati > Pseudomonadota > Betaproteobacteria > Burkholderiales > Burkholderiaceae > Burkholderia > Burkholderia ubonensis. Next base: position 616,276 of record NZ_CP020739.1, on the reverse strand, counting down.
CGACTTCTACGTCGACCGGTTTGTCGTCGACCAATAGTTCCGTTGCATCGCTGTCCACGTCGGCTTCGACGGGCATCAGTTCGGCGAACAGCTCGATTGCGTCACTGTCGACTTCGACGTCGACGGGCATCAGTACGGCACAAAGCGGTGTCAACTCGCTGTCCACCGGCCTGTCGTCGACCAATAGCTCGGTCGCTTCGTTGTCCACGTCGGCTTCGACAGGCATCAGTTCGGCCAACAGCTCGATCACGTCGCTGTCATCTTCCACGTCGACCGGCATCAGTACGGCGCAAAGCGGTGTCAATTCGCTGTCCACCGGCCTGTCGTCGACCAATAGTTCGGTTGCTTCGCTGTCGACTTCGACGTCGACGGGCATCAGCTCTACAAACAGCTCGATCACATCGCTGTCATCATCCACGTCGACGGGCATCAGTACTGTGCAAAGCGGTGTCAATTCGCTGTCCACTGGCTTGTCGTCGACCAACAGTTCAGTTACGTCGTTGTCCACCTCGGCTTCGACAGGCATCAGTTCGGCGAATGGCTCGATCGCGTCGTTGTCGACTTCCACGTCGACCGGCATCAGCACGGCACAAAGTGGTGTCAATTCGCTGTCGACCGGCTTGTCGTCGACCAATAGCACGGTTGCTTCGCTGTCGACTTCCACCTCGACCGGAATCAGCACGGCACAAAGCGGTGTCAATTCGCTGTCGACCGGTCTGTCATCGACCAACAGCTCGGTCGCATCGCTGTCCACCTCGGCCTCGACGGGCATCAGCTCGGCGAACAGCTCGATCGCCTCGTTGTCGTCTTCCACGTCAACCGGCATCAGTACGGCACAAAGTGGTGTCAATTCGCTGTCGACCGGCTTGTCGTCGACCAATAGCACGGCTGCTTCGCTGTCGACTTCCACATCGACCGGCATCAGTACGGCACAAAGCGGCGTCAATTCGCTGTCCACCGGTCTGTCATCGACCAACAGCTCGGTTGCATCGCTGTCCACCTCGGCCTCGACGGGCATCAGCTCGGCGAACAGCTCGATCACATCGTTGTCGTCGTCCACGTCGACCGGCATCAGCACGGCACAAAGCGGTGTCAACTCGCTGTCGACCGGCCTGTCGTCGACCAACAGTTCAGTAGCGTCGTTGTCCACCTCGGCCTCGACCGGTATCAGTTCGGCCAATAGCTCGATCGCCTCGTTGTCGACTTCTACGTCGACCGGCATCAGCTCGCTGTCGACGGGCCTGTCGACGATCACGACCACGACCAACAACCTCGGCAGCAGCACTGCTGCGGCGCTCGGCGGCGGCGCGGCGTACAACCCGGCGACGGGCGCGATCTCCGCGCCGTCGTACACGACGTACAACGCGAACGGCACGACGACGACAAACAATAGCGTCGGCTCGGCGATCGACAACATCAACGCGAACGGCATCAAGTACGTCCACGCGAATTCGACGGGCGCGGACAGCGTCGCGACGGGCGCCGACGCCGTTGCGATCGGCAAGGGCGCGGCCGCCTCGACCAACGACTCGGTCGCGCTCGGCGCGAACTCGGCAACGGCCGTGGCCAACCCGACTAGCAGCGCGGTGGTCGGCGCGACTACATTCGGCGCATTCGCCGGCAGCGCGCCCGTGGGGGTCGTGAGCGTCGGCACGCCGGGTGCGGAACGCCAGATCACCAACGTCGCAGCCGGTCAGGTCACGGCTGCCAGTACCGAAGCGATCAACGGCAGCCAGCTGTACGCGGTTGCGTCGAAGCTCGACTCGGCTACGACTTCGATATCGTCGCTGTCGACAGGTCTGTCGTCGACCAATAGCGCGGTTGCGTCGCTGTCGACTTCCACCTCGACCGGCATCAGCACGGCGCAAAGTGGCGTCAACTCGCTGTCCACCGGTCTCTCGTCGACCAACAGTTCGGTTGCATCGCTGTCCACGTCGGCCTCGACGGGCATCAGCTCGGCGAACAGCTCGATCTCGTCGTTGTCGACGTCCACGTCGACCGGCATCAGCACGGCGCAAAGCGGTGTCAATTCGCTGTCCACCGGTCTCTCGTCGACCAATAGTTCGGTTGCATCGTTGTCCACGTCGGCCTCGACGGGCATCAGTTCGGCGAACAGCTCGATCTCGTCGTTGTCGACGTCCACGTCGACCGGTATCAGCACGGCGCAAAGTGGCGTCAACTCGCTGTCCACCGGTCTCTCGTCGACCAACAGTTCGGTTGCATCGTTGTCCACGTCGGCCTCGACGGGCATCAGTTCGGCGAACAGCTCGATCTCGTCGTTGTCGACGTCCACGTCGACCGGTATCAGCACGGCGCAAAGTGGCGTCAACTCGCTGTCCACCGGTCTCTCGTCGACCAACAGTTCGGTTGCATCGTTGTCCACGTCGGCCTCGACGGGCATCAGCTCGGCGAACAGCTCAATCTCGTCGTTGTCGACGTCCACGTCGACAGGCATCAGCACGGCGCAAAGTGGCGTCAACTCGCTGTCCACTGGCTTGTCGTCGACCAACAGCTCGGTCGCTTCGCTGTCCACGTCGGCTTCGACAGGCATCAGTTCGGCGAACAGTTCGATCGGGTCATTGTCGACGTCCACGTCGACCGGCATCAGCACCGCACAAAGCGGCGTCAATTCGCTGTCCACCGGCCTGTCGTCAACCAATAGCGCGGTTGCATCGCTGTCCACGTCGGCTTCGACAGGCATCAGTTCGGCGAACAGTTCGATCGCGTCGTTGTCGACCTCGACGTCGACCGGCATCGGTTCGTTGTCGACGGGTCTGTCGTCAACCAACAGCTCGGTTGCATCGCTGTCTACGTCGGCCTCGACCGGAATCAGCACGGCGCAAAGCGGTGTCAATTCGCTGTCCACTGGCTTGTCGTCGACCAACAGCTCGGTCGCGTCGCTGTCCACGTCGGCCTCGACGGGCATCAGTTCGGCGAACAGTTCGATCACATCGCTGTCGACTTCGACATCGACCGGCATCAGCACGGCGCAAAGCGGTGTCAATTCGCTGTCCACTGGCTTGTCGTCGACCAACAGCGCGGTGGTGTCGCTGTCCACCTCGACCTCGACGGGCATCAGCTCAGCAACCAGCTCGATCGCATCACTGTCGACTTCCACGTCGACCGGCATCAATTCGCTGTCGACGGGTCTCTCGTCAACGACCAGCTCAGTCGCATCACTGTCGACCTCGACCTCGACGGGCCTGAGCACCGCAAGCAGCAACATCTCTTCGCTGTCCACCGGGTTGAGTTCGCTGTCGACCGCAGTCAACGGCGGCGGAACGAAGTACTTCCACACCAACTCGACGCAGCCTGACAGCCAGGCGCTCGGGACGAACGCGATCGCCGTCGGCCCGGCGGCCACAGCCTCGGGCGCGAGCAGCATTGCCATGGGCGATAACGCGAACGCGTCGACAGGCGGCGCGGTGGCGATCGGCCGAACCGCGGTCGCGACAGGCGGGCAATCGGTGTCGATCGGCGTTGCAAATACGGCGAGCGGGGACGGAGCGGTGGCGATCGGCGATCCGAACGTCGCAACGGGCACCGGCGCGGTCGCATTGGGCGCGAACAACTCGGCGAACGGCCAGGGCGCCGTGGCGCTCGGCAACGCGAACGTTGCGACGGGAACGGGCTCGCTGGCCCTCGGCAATACCTCCACGGCGGCAGCAGGGGGCGCGATCGCGTTGGGCGCCAATGCAATCGCAAGCAATGCAAATGATGTCGCGCTGGGCTCGGGCAGCGTTACCGCGATTGCAAGTCCGGTCGGCAGCGCCCCCATTGCCGGTCAGACGTATTCGTTCGCGGGTGGTCTGCCGACAAGCGTGGTGAGCGTCGGCGCACCGGGGGCCGAACGCCAGATCATCAACGTCGCGGCGGGGCGGATTTCCGCGACGTCGACCGACGCGGTGAACGGGTCGCAGATGAACGCCGTCACCCAGGCGCTGGCATCGCTGTCAACTTCGACGGCAAGTGCACTGTCGACGACGCAAAGCGGCCTGAGTTCCTTGTCGACCGGGCTGAGTTCGACGCGGAGCAGCGTGAGTTCCCTGTCGACCGGGCTGAGCACGACGAGCAGCAACATTTCGTCGCTTTCGACCGGTTTGAGCACGTCGCAGAGCGGGATCGCGTCGCTTTCAACCGGGTTGAGCACGACGAACGACAGTCTCGCGTCGCTGTCGACCGCGATATCCGGCGGCGGAATCCACGCCAACAGCTTGGGTGGTGTATCGGTGGGGCCGGCGGCGAACGCGTCGGGTGCCAACAGCACGGCGGTGGGTGGCGCGGCGTCGGCATCGGGAGCCAACGCAACCGCGCTCGGTCAGGCGTCGAATGCATCGGGCGATAACTCGACGGCGCTGGGGCAGGCGTCGAGTGCGTCCGGAAGGGGTTCCACGGCGGTGGGGCAGGGCGCGAGCGCGCCGGGAGACGGGTCGTCGGCATTCGGCCAGGGGGCGATCGCGTCCGGTACGAACGCGACCGCGCTGGGCGCCCATTCGACGGCATCGGCGCCGAATGCGGTGGCGATCGGCGCGAACTCGGTAGCGTCCGAGCCGAACACGGTGTCATTCGGTTCGCCGGGCCATGAACGTCGGCTCACGAACGTCGCACCGGGGATTGACGGCACCGACGCGGCGAACATGAATCAGCTCAGGGACGTGCAATCGAGCGTCAATCAAGCTGCTCGCCGTGCCTATTCGGGCGTGGCGGCCGCCACCGCATTGACGATGATCCCGGAAGTCGATCCCGGCAAGACGATTGCGGTCGGGATCGGGGCAGGCAGCTATCAAGGCTATTCGGCATCGGCAATCGGTGTGTCCGTCCGATTCTCCGACAACCTGAAGGCGAAGCTCGGCGTCGGCATGAGCGGGCAGGGCAGCACATACGGCGGAGGTGTCTCGTACCAGTGGTAACAAGGTAACAAACGCGCCCGGCGCAGGACCATTCGGTCCTCGTCCGGGGCCCCGTCACAACCGACGCCGTGTCGACCATCCGGCAAGCCGGTAGGTTGCCGCCGCCATGATCCCGAATGTCAGATGGGCCGCCAGCGTGATGGCGCCGCGAACCGGAATGAACCACGGGAAGATTCCGGTGAAACCGTACAGGTTGATTACGTAGAGAAGAAGCCCGAACACGGCCCCCACGAGCAGCGCAGGCCGAAGCGACAGACGGCGAATCGCCACCGCCAGCACGGCGGTGTAGGCGAGCGAGAGAGAAAAATGCACGAGCGTCGCCATGCCCATGACGAGCGGCTCGAAGCCGGCGGGCGGCCCAAGCACGCGTCGGCCCATGACGATGGCGGCCGTGAGGCGCGCGTCGCGATACAGGTTCCGAATGGCGTCGTCGCCGTGGAGCCACCACAACAGCAGTTCCACCCATGTCGAGCCGATGGCGGCGCACAACGCTGCCCAGAGGATTCCGATCGAAGCGCCCGGTTTCATGTGTCGCCTGCCTTGGCGGTCGGTTGATTCGTGACGCGCCTGCTTTGCGCGGGTGATTCATTCTGACGCATCCGGCAGTCGGTATCCGATGCCTTGAGCCCGGAAATCCGGGCATCCGGATCGAAAATGCCGGCAGGAACCGGATCGCGCGACAGCGCCGATGTGACGCGTATTTTCGTGTGGGTATGTTTTGGATGAAAATCGATTCATCAAGATAATGAAAGTTATCTTAATGCGATCATTTTTATGCCACACTGACGGAATGAACCCGCTCCCGTTCCCGCCACGCCCGACCGAACCCGCTCCCGCCGGCTTTCCCGATGCCGACGAGCTTGCCGCGCTGCGCGCGTGGTATGCCGGGATGACCGTCCGTCACGCGGTGGAACGCTACCTGCCGGACCGGCTGGGCGCACGGCGCTCGGCGCGCGGTGTGCTCGGCGGCATTCGCCGCCGCCTCGTGCGCGCCGCGCAATCAGCGCGCCGGCCCGATCTCGCGGACGTGCTGGCGCACCCCGAAGGTGAGCGTTTACGGGAAGCAAAAGCGGTCGCCGAAGCGATCGAGATCCTGCGGCATGCGCGCGCGCCGTCGCCGCACATCGGCGATGCGGTCGACGACTGGCTGCCCGCCCGGGCGGTCGCTGCGCTGCGGGCGCATGGCATTGCGACGCTGGCCGATCTCACCGTGCGGATTCCGCGCCGTCGCCAGTGGTGGAAGGCGGTTCCCGGGCTCGGCCTGACCAGCGCACGCCGCATCGAGGCATTCTTCGCCGCGCATCCGGAACTGACGGCGCGCGCGCGGGCGCTCGTCGCGGTGTCGCCGCCGAGCGGCATCGTCCCGTGGGAACAGCTCCGGTTGCCGCACGAAGTCGACGGGTCGGCCGGGACCTTCCGCGCGCCGCGCGCCACCTGCACGCTCGACGCGGACAACGACTACCAGGCGGTGCAGGCGTGGCTGTCGCTGCACGAATCGACGGCGACCCGGCGCGCGTACCGGAAGGAAGCGGAGCGGCTGATCCTGTGGGCGATCGTCGAGCGCGGCCGCGCACTGTCGTCGCTGACCACCGAGGACGCGGTCGCGTACCGCGCGTTCCTGCGCCGCCCGACGCCGGCCGAACGCTGGATCGGGCCGGTCCGGCCGCGCGGCGCGGCCGACTGGCGCCCGTTCTCCGGCGGCCTGTCGGCGCGCTCGGCCGCGTACACGCTGTCCGTGCTGGGCGCGCTGTTCCGCTGGCTGATCGAGCAGCGCTATCTGCTCGCGAATCCGTTCGCCGGCGTCAAGGTGCGCGATACGCGCCGGTCGATTGTGCTCGACACGTCGCATGCGTTTACCGAAGGGGAGTGGCTGCTCGTCAGGACGATTGCCGACGGGCTCGAATGGTCGTACGGCTGGGAGCCGGCGGCGGCGCAGCGGCTGCGTTTCATCCTGGACTTCGGCTATGCGACGGGGTTGCGCGCGAGCGAGCTGGTCGGCGCGACGCTCGGCGACATCGAGACCGATGCGCACGGCGATCCGTGGATCAAGGTCGTCGGGAAGGGGCGCAAGGCGGCCAGGGTCGCGTTGCCGCCGCTGGCCCGGGCGGCGCTCGACCGCCATCTGGTCGCGCGCCGCCTGCCGGTCACGCCGAGCCGCTGGCGGCCCGATACGCCGCTGATCCCGAGCCTGACCGAGGACGGCGACGCCGCGATCACCAGCGTGCGGCTTTGGAAAGTGCTGCAGCGCTTCTTCGGGCAGACGGCCGGCCTCGTCGACGCGGACAACCCGGCGCTCGCCGCGAAGCTGCGGCAAGCCAGCCCGCACTGGATGCGCCACACGCACGCGACCCACGCGCTCGCGCGCGGCGCCGAGCTGACGACCGTGCGCGATAATCTGCGTCACGCGTCGATCTCGACCACGTCGATCTACCTGCACGGCGACGACGTGAAACGGGCGCGTCAGCTGTCGGACGCGTTCTCGGCGGAAAAGTGACGGGGGCGCAAGCGCATCGTGCGTCGCATCAACCTGACTTGTTTCGAGGAAACGCATGGCATCGAGCCAAAGCACCGTGGATTTCATCGTCGAACAGATCGCGGCGGCCGGCGCCGTGTCGGCGCGGAAGATGTTCGGCGAATACGGCATCTATTGCGACGGAAAGATGGTGGCGCTCGTCTGCGACGATCAGCTGTTCGTCAAGCCGACGCCCGACGGCAAGGCCTTTCTCGGTGAATGCGACGAAGGCCCGCCGTATCCGGGCGCGAAGCCGTGTTTCGTCATTTCGGGCGAGCGCTGGGATGAGCACGAATGGTTGTCCCGGCTGATCCAGATCACGGCCGCGCAGCTGCCGCCGCCGAAGCCGCGCAAGCGCTGATGCAAAAGGGGTAAGCTTGTTCATGACCGGCGCCGCCGGTCGGAGCACGCACATGTCGACCGCTGAAAATACCGAAGTAAACGGGCCGTTCCGACTGTTCCGGCCGGGATGCCACGCCATCCTCGCCGCATGGTGTCTGTGCTGGAGCGCGCTGTCGTTCGGCGCGGACGCCGCCGCGACGCTGCTCGACCGCTATCACGACCTGTCGGAGCAACTGAAGCACAACCCGTTCCGTCGTCCGCTGACCCTCGAATCGTCGGAGGGGAAGTCGGCGCTGCGGGGCGACATCTACGCCGTCGTCGACTATCCGTTCGGCGTGGTCGACGGCAGGCTCAACGACCCCGTTCGGGGGCCGGCCAACTGGTGCGACGTCCTGATCCTGCACCTCAACGTCAAGTATTGCCGCGCATCGTCGAACAGCGACGGCGCGACGCTCGACGTCAACCTCGGCAGGAAGGTCGAGCAGAAGCTGGACGACACCTATCGCCTGACGTTCCGTTACCGTGCGTCGCCCGCGACCCCGGGCTATTTCCAGGTCAATCTCGATGCCGACAGCGGGCCGATGAGCACGAAGGACTATCGCATCGCGCTGGAAGCGATCCCGGTCGGCGATACCCGCACGTTCCTGCATCTGACGTACGCGTATGGCTTCGGCACGATGGGCCGCATGGCGATGAAGGCCTATCTGGGCACCATCGGACGCGACAAGGTCGGCTTCACCGTCGCCGGCGCGCCCGCCGCATCGCCGCCCGCGTACATCGGCGGCGTGCGCGGGCTGCTGGAGCGCAACACGATGCGCTATTACCTCGCGATCGACGCGTACCTCGGGACGCTCGACAAGCCGCTCGACCAGCGTCTCGCGCGCTGGTTCGATGCGACCGAGCAGTACGCGCGGCAGCTCCACGAGATGGACCGGCAGGACTACTTGCAGATGAAGGCGAAGGAAATCCAGCGGCAGCAGAGCGCGCGGTAGGCGCTGCCGTTCCCGGAAGCGGTGCGATGACGAGCGGTCAGGTATATGGGTTGTTTGGCGAGACGAATGGTACGCCGGCGCCGCGGTTCGGACGTTTCTTCCAGACCGATCCGATCGAGTACAAGGATGACCTGAACGGGGGCGCTTACGTCGGGAACGACCCGACGAATATGTCCGATCCAGATACTAGGAATTTTGGAAAAAAATCGGGTTTTCCCGTGACGGACTGCATAAATCCGACTTCATCGTCTGCTCCAGACGAGGCTCGGCGGACATTCACTTTGGGTGCGCACGATCTTCCAACAGCCGATCACGCTCGAGGGGCTCACCTTTCAGCAATCGATGGCGCTTGCGAAAGTAGCCTGCGGCAAGGGGGCGGCCCGGGCAGAGGTTGGCTATGGCATGCTACTTGACGAGAACAAGCAGCCCGTTGCCACGATAAACCCGGATTCGGACGAGGCCGTGGTGGTGAAGGTTTCTCCAGAGAGCGGGGCAAGAATATATAAGTTGCTTTGCACGACAAGCAGAATCCATGATCCCTTGTTTTCAATAGCAGATCAAACTGTTGTGGAGGCAATGATCAAGCAGTTTATGCAACGAGCGCTTGCCCCATAGCGCGCATCGCTCTCGACCTCCGTGCTCGGTATCGTGAAAGTCACGGTGAAGCTCATTCAGTGCAGAGAACGCGGCCAGCGCCGCGCAGGCGTACGCCGGCAGCGTGCGCGCTGCGAGCCGGAGCCGACCGATGCGGGGGGATGTATCGGGGAGATGGAATATGCCGACCGCTTATCGATTCGAGGCGAGTCTCGCATTTCTCCGCTCTCGCGCAATCCAATCTGCGATCGCAGAACCCGGGCTAGCTTTATAGCAAAAGCAACGCGAATTTCAATGCGTATTTGTCTGAATAAAAGCCGTCGACGCTTATCCTAGACTCGAGTTCCGTCCGCAAGGGATTTCACTTACGGAATCCCTCCGCGCATCGCGAAGCCGTTCATGCGCGCCGGACGGCGATTTCGTCGATAAAGAGAAAGCAACCGGACGAAACCTGCGTCGACGTTTCAAGCTCGCGGATCGAGTGCAAATTATTAAGGAGACCTTTAAATGGCCAGCTTTGTTCGCAAGGACGCCTGGAATGCGGGCGGTGATTTCAACAATGAGGATCTCCTCTGGTACGCGAGGGGCGTCGGGAAGATGATGGAGCGAGCGCTGGACGACCCGGCCAGCTGGTGGTTCTTCGCCGCCATTCATGGCGAGTACATCACGCCCGATACGACCAGGAAGATTCCTCCGGACACCTATCCGAGATGGAGCCAGATCAAAAGCCCGCCGAGCGTGCCGACCACGCCGGTGCCGGACCTGGCGACCCGGGAGCGGTACTGGAATCAGTGCCAGCATGGCACCTGGTACTTCCTGCCATGGCACCGCGGATATCTGCTGGCGCTCGAGGCTCAGTTGCGCGCCGACATCGTGAGCCTGGGCGGCCCCGCAACCTGGGCGCTCCCTTACTGGAACTACTTTGGCGGAGCGCACGGCGCCGACGCGCAGATGCCGCCGGCTTTCGCCCAGCAGACGATGCCCGACGGAACCACGCCCAATCCTCTGTATGTGGCGATGCGGTATGGGCCGGATGGAAACGGCGACATCTACATCCCCACGGACACGCGGGGGCCGGCGAACGAGCAGGGTTCCGGCATGCCCAACGAGGACGTGACGCAAGCCTGCATGACCAACGACCTCTACACCGGGTCGGATCAGTCAACCCCGCTGCCGGGATTCGGTGGTCCGGTTACCAAGTTTTCCCATTCGGGCCGCCACCACGGAAACATGGAACACAATCCGCACGACCTGGTCCATGTGTACACGGGGGGCGAGATCAGCGACACCGATTTCGGCTTGATGGCCGACCCCGGCACGGCGGGACTGGACCCGATCTTCTACCTTCATCACTGCAACATCGACCGTATGTGGGCTTCGTGGAACGCGGCGGGCAACGCCAACCCCGAGGACACGGACTGGCTCAAAGGCCCCGTGAAGTTGTTCGTGGTCCCGATGCCGGGCGGCGAAAGCTGGCAGTTCGTCCCCCGGGACGTGACCAGCCTTGCCACATTGGACTACACCTACCAGGACCTTGCCACGGCCGTCCAGGCCGCGACGGCGCCGCTGCTGCTGAGACTGCAGAAGTTGGGCGTCGCCGGCCTCCCGGCCACGGTAGCGCACCGCGCGCCCAGCCCGAGGGCGACGCAAGCGCCTGCCGAGCTGCTGGGCGCCAGCGTCGGCGCCGTTCAGATCTCGGGAGCCGGCACCGGGCCCATCAGTGTGCGATTGGACGCGGATGTCCAGGCGCGCGTGATCAAGAGTCTCGCGCAAGCGTCGCTCTCGGCGCCGCCCGATCGGGTGTACCTCCAGCTGGAGAACGTGCGCGGCACGCTGGATTCGACCGTGCTGGGCGTCTATGTCAACCTGCCCGCCGATGCCAGCAGTCCGGCGCTTCTGCGCGCGCATCAGGCCGGCGCGATCGCGCTGTTCGGCCTGCGGCGCGCAAGCACGGCGGATGGTGCGCATGGCGGGGACGGCTTGACCTACGTCCTGGACATCTCTCGCTTGCTGGACCAACTGTATCTGGAAGACCAGCTGCCGAGCGGAAACATCACCGTTACCCTGCTGGCGCGACGCGCGCTGCCTCCGAAAGGCACGATCGAGGTAGGCCGGGTGAGCGTCTATCGGCAGCCCGATTGAGCGGGGCGCGTCGTGATCCTCAATCGGCGTGAGCTTGCCCACGTGCAGTTCGGTGTTCTTGGAGCAAGCGCTGCTGCCTGGATCGCCATTGCCGCGTCGTCGCTCGGGTTTGGGCAAGGGGGGCTGTCGGACGCGTTGTGCAGTTCGACGCAACGAGCCACGTGGCTGACCGCAGGCTGGATGCTGTCGGCCAGCCGCGGTTGGCTGTTGATGATCGTGGCCATGATGGGCCCGATGACGCTGCCTGCCATCGTGCACATTCGTGTCAGCACCTTTGCCAGCCGACGCTGGCGTGCCGTTTCACTGTTCTTGCTGGGCTTCATGGCCGTCTGGGTAATGGCGGGCCTGGCGATGACGGCGCTTGAAACGGCCGTGAGAGACGCGATGGCGAATTCGTACGGTCCGGCCGCGTTGGCAGCGCTAGTCGCTTGCGTTTGGCACGTCTCGCCGTTCAAGCAGCGGTGCCTCAATCGCTGTCACGCGCACCGTCCGCTGTCGCCTTTCGGGCTGAAGGCCGATGTCGATGCCCTTCGGCTCGGGCTGCGGCACGGGCTGTGGTGCGTCGGCACTTGCTGGGCGCTGATGTTGGCGACGGTCCTGCTGCCTGGATGGCAACTGGCGGCGATGGCCGTCGTTTCGGCGCTGGCGTTTTGCGAGCGGCTGGACCCACCGAGGATGCCCGCATGGCGGCTCAGGGGGCTTCCCACGGCCGGCCTTTGGCTGCGCCGCGAAATCGTGCACGTCAAGTTGCGCGTGCTGCGTCAACGGGGGCAACGCCCTGAACGCCAAGCTCGGGAACATGGACTCGTATGACCGACCCAACCAACGTGACAGGCTCGCTTCGCTCGCTGCGTGTGATTGCATCGAGCGACGCGCCAATCCTCGTGCAAGGCGACGGCGTGGTGGTCCAGCTACGCATCGACAGCCCGGCCGTCGTCGCACTGGCATCCGAGCAGGCCGCCCACGCCGGCGACGCATCCCTGTTCCGTTTCTACCTGATGCTGGAGCACGTCCGCGGCACGCACGACGCGACCGTGTTGCAAGCATTTCTGCGGACCCAAAGCTCAGCCCATGCCGGCCACCCCCAGGACACCTATCTGGCCAGCGTCGGCTTGTTCGGACTCAGGCGGGCAAGCTCGGACGATTCGAGCGAGGGGCTGCTCTACTCCCTCGACATCACGTCGCACGCCGCGCTGCTGCAGAACGCGACCGTGCCCGTGGAAGAGTTTTTCTGCGTGTCGATACGTCCTCGACATGCGCTTCCCGGCGGCGTCGCGATTCACATCGGTCGACTATGCATATGCGTCGAACATATCAACGCTTGAAAGCGGTGTTCTGAACACGCGACGCGCCTCCCATGGCGCGCGGGGAGAGCATGCAATGGGAGCAACCGACAATCGCTCGCGTTCCTGCGGCGACGGCAATCATCGAAGCGGCTTGAGGCAAGCCTGCCTGTCCGGGGCGATCGGCCTGGTGGCGCTGCTGAGCGCGCCTTGCGCGATGTCCGCATCCAGCGGCGCCGTGCATGGCGCGGCGGTTCACAGCATGCAGGGCATGGAAAGCGAGCACATGATGAGCGCGCTGCCCGGCAGCAAGGCCTCGGTCTCGCTGTCGGACATCGCGGCCAACGATCCCGAGCCGCCGACGGATTTCCAAATCGGGACGCTGACGAAACCAATCAAGACGGCAAACCCGGAGACGCAAGCTTTTTTCGATCAAGGCTTGCGCTTCTACTGTGCGTTCAACTTTCGCGAGGCGTACCGCGCGTACAGGGCCGCGCTCAAGCGAGACCCCGACTGCGTCATGTGCCGATGGGGGATCGCGATGTCGCTGGGCGTGAACATCAATCAGCTCGATCAGCCGGAACAGGACCGCCGGATCGCGCAACAGATGCTCAAGGACGCGCTGCGTATCCGTGATGCGGATCGGAAGGAGCGCGCGCTTGTCGAGGCGGCGCTGCCACGCTATGAAGCGCATCAGCAGATTCCCGGCGAGCATGAGCGCCAGACCCGGCGCAACAAGGACTATGCCGACGCGATGACCGCGCTGGCCCACCGCTACCCGGATGATCCCGACATCCAGACCCAGTATGCGGATGCCGTGATGAACCTCAAGCCCTGGGAATACTGGGACCATCAGGGGAACGCGGCTTACCCGGCCATTCCGCCGGCAGTCGATGCGGTCGAAGGCGGGCTGAAGGACCACGCCGATCACATGGGACTCGTCCATTGGTACATTCATATTCGCGAGGGGTCGACGGAGCCGAACGCCGTGACGCCTTATGCGAACAAGCTGGCCGACCTCGCGCCCGGTGCGGGCCACCTGGTCCATATGCCGTCGCACATCTATTACCGCACCGGCGACCACCTCAAATCGTTCGAAGCGAACCGGAATGCAACGGCGAGTGACGAAGCCTATTTCAGCAAGGTCGACGCCAGGCTCACGGGCGGCATCGATCACCCGGACGGCGACCGTTACCGCTGGGGCTACTACCGGCACAACATCCATTTCGCGCTTGCTTCGGCGATCATGACCGGCAACGTCGAGGACATGAACTGGGCCGCCGATCGCCTCCGGAGTTCGGAAGGCAAGGGCGTGACGTTCCGGACCGACCGTTATCGTGGCGTCTATTACCAATCGCTGCCGTATTTCATGTCGCCGGACGAGATCATCCAGCAGCCGCCGCCTGACGGGAAGGAAAAGGACTGGCGCTATGTACGCATTTCCTGGGACTACGCACAAGTGCTTGCATACGTCCGCAAACGTGATGAACGCGGCGCACGAAGTGCGTATGCGCAGCTCGAGAAGGACGTGATCGCTTTCAGGAACGAGCGGCGCGAAGAAGTGATGGGTCACCAGGCAGCGCAGATCATGCAATCGGTCGCGCACGCGCGGATCGACCAGATGAAAGGCGACGCGCAAAGCGGCGTACGCGTTCTCGAACGCTCGGTCAGGCAGCAGGACGCGATGAACTATGACGAGCCGCCATACTGGATGGTGCCGGTCAGACAGACCCTCGCCGCGCTTCTGATCGACCTCGGCCGATACGACAACGCGATCGACGCGCTCCACGCGTCACTCGGCGGCGACGACCCGAATCGTGACCTGTACACGAATTTCAAAGGCAACGGCTGGGCGTATTTCGGCTTGACGCAGGCTTACGAAAGAAAAGGGATCGGGAATTTGACACCCGAACAACAAAACGACTACGACAGCGCCCGGAAACGGCTCGCCGAATACTGTCCGCCCGCCGATCATGTTTGCGCTTTGTCGCTCGATCGTATGTAAATAAACGAACCTGAAGGCGGTCGACGCGCTCCGGATTTTCGGAATGACGCATGGTGCGCCTGCACAAGCCGGCGCGCCGCGCTGCGGCGGCGCCGCAACGCAGGCCGCGAAGGGGGGAGCGGCACGCTGCGACGCGAGCGCGACAGCGCGACGCTCGACTTGTACGGCGTATATAGCTATTAGCGTGCCAACGCTTTCAAATCGTTGATGCGCCGGACGTTTTCTCCTGGAGATGTCAGCGGGACGTCTGCAAAACGTAAGAAACGTTTCAGGTCTGAAACGCAAGCGATCCCGACGATCACGAATGAGCCGCCGACGGTTGAAAGAAGGATTTTCAATAATTTAGGCATTTAATTAAGATGACGAACGCCGAAATGGTGGTCGGCATTTTCAACTGGCGCATCAATCGATTCGGAACAATGAAGCGATTATCGATGCGATGGCCTCGAACATTAAGAAAATCGGAATTAACGAAAAAATGTTCCTGCTGGATTTTCGGGAGCGTCTACTGTTGTGCTAATCTCGCTGCGCTGGCAGTGGTATTTCGCCTGCTCCGATAATGAGAAATTCAAGCAGGCGGCCCATTGTTGAGCGAAATGTCAATAAGCGGTTGATTCATTTTAATTGTGAAGTTGATCGCGTCTGGATGTGCGGGTGTCAGGTTCGGCGGGAATTTTCTCGCGTTTGCATGATGAATTCTCGCCGGAGTCATTCCGAAGTCGAGGTTTTTCCCATTCACACAGTGAGGTGGTTGACATGCTATACGACGACATCGTTTCCGCATTGGGCAGAGCTGTTAAAGATCCCGGTTATCGCTCCAAACTCCTGGCCGATCCGAACGGCACGTTGCGGGCCGACGGCGCCGATCTTGGAAGTTCGGTCACCACGCTCGAGTGGGTCGAGTCGACCAACTGCCTGAACGTCCACGTCGCGAACGGCGGCGCTGACTGGAGCGGCGCGGTCCTGCTGAAGATCGAGAAGTAAGGTTCCCGCAGCATTCGCAGCAACAGCAGTGATCGCGCGCGAAGGGCGCGTCGCAACGGCGCCGCGTCCTTCGCATTCCACTCACGAGCCCATGCGAGTCCGCCCTTGATCTGGACGTTTCCAGCCCCGCTTTGCCTGTTCGTTCGTGCGACCATCCGGCGCGAAAAATACGAGGCGTTCAAGGAACTGGCCCGCCACGTTGCCTTCGCGTATCGCCAGCATCCGGCGAGGCTCGAGTGGAGCGCCTACGCAACCGTCGCGGGCCCGTCGCTCGCGGTGTACATCATCGTTCC
Organism: Burkholderia ubonensis subsp. mesacidophila; assembly: GCF_002097715.1. Lineage (NCBI taxonomy): Bacteria > Pseudomonadati > Pseudomonadota > Betaproteobacteria > Burkholderiales > Burkholderiaceae > Burkholderia > Burkholderia ubonensis. The sequence goes on along the minus strand of NZ_CP020739.1, from coordinate 600,219 downwards.
GCTCGATTCGCTCGGCGCGATGGACGAGATGGTCTCGCTCGACAAGGTCATGGCCGACGTCTACGGCGACGAAGGCGCGATCAGGCTGGGCGAATTCCAGAACTGCGTGCTGGACATGAGCACGTCGGTCCTCAACCGGATCGATCTGGGCCTGTCGCCCGTGCCGCCGCGCGACGCACCGGCCGAATATCTGTATTACCTGAACATCAAGGTCGATCCCGCGCGCGCGGGCCGGTTCCTCGAGCGCGCGCGAGAGGCCGCCGCCGTGATGACGAACGGCCCGTTCGCGCTTTACGGCACGTTCGCCGGCGCAACCCGCGTGCACGGCTTCGCGCTCGGCGAGCGCATGGCCGATCTCGAACTGATCGGCCGCCTGCAGAGCCGCATCGCTTCCGGATCGCACGCCGACGACGGCGAACGGATCTGGGCCGGCATTCACGACACGCTTCAGGAGACCGAGACCTCGATCCTCCGCCAGATCGGTCACGACGTTCACGACCAGCGCTGAAGCCGAGGCCGCCGATGAACACGGACAACCAGTCTCGGGCTGAACCGATCGCGATTGTCGGGATGGGCTGCGTCTTCCCGGGCGCCGTCGGGATCGCGGCCTTTCTCGACCTGCTGCGCGCGGGCCGCGTCGCGGTGCGCGACGTGCCGCCCGAGCGCTGGGACGCGGCCGCGCTGCACGATCCGGACGCGGACGCGCGCGGCCGCATCCTGACGCGCCGCGCCGCGACGATCGACGAGGCGGACCGGTTCGATCCCGAGTTCTTCGGGCTGTCGCAACGCGATGCGCGCGAAATGGACCCGCGCCAGCGGCTGATGCTGAAGACCGCATGGTGGGCGCTCGAGGACGCCGGCATGCCCGGCTGGGGATTGAGCGGGCAATCCGTCGGCGTCTTTCTCGGCGCCAGCAACGGCGAATTCGGCGGCTCGCATGCGAACCTCGCGGCCATCGGCGCGTCGACCGCGACGGGGCACGCGACGAGTGTGCTCGCCAATCGCCTGTCGTATCTGCTCGGATTCATGGGGCCGAGCCTCGTCGTCGACACCGCGTGCTCGTCCTCGCTGATCGCGGTCCATCTGGCCTGCGCGGCGCTGCGCTCGCGCGAATGCGAGCTCGCGATCGCGGGCGGCGTGTCGCTGATGCTGCGTCCCGATGCGTCGGTCGCCTTTTCGCGCGCGCGCATGCTCGCCGCCGACGGGCGCTGCAAGCCCTTCGCCGCGTCCGCCGACGGCTATGGGCGCGGCGAGGGCGCGGGCGCCGTCGTGCTGAAGCGTCTGTCGGACGCGTGCCGCGACGGCGACCGGATCGTCGCGCTCGTGCTCGGTTCCGCCGTCAATCACAACGGCCAGTCGAACGGCATCACGGCGCCGAGCGCGCGGGCGCAGGAGGCGCTGATCCGGCAGGCGATCGACGCGGCCGGCATCGCGCCGGAACAGGTCGACGTCGTCGAAGCGCACGGCACGGGCACGCTGCTCGGCGATCCGATCGAGGCACGGGCGCTCGGCCGCGTGCTGGGCGCGATCGACGGGCGCGCGGAGCCGCTTCCCGTCGGCTCGGTCAAGAGCAACATCGGGCATCTGGAGGCGGCGGCGGGCGTCGCGGGGCTCATCAAGCTGGCGCTCAGCCTGCGGCATCGCGAGATTCCCGCGAGCCTCGGCTTCGACGCGCCTAATCCGCACATCGATTTCCAGGCGCTGAATCTTGCGGTGCCCACCGCGCTCGCGCCGCTGCCCGACCGCGGGCGGCCGGCGACCGGCGCGGTCAGCTCGTTCGGCTTCGGCGGCGCGAATTGCCATCTGATCGCCGCCGCTCCGCCGTCCGAGCTTGCCGAGCGGCGCGACGCGCACGCCGGGACGCGATGGCCGCACGTGCTCGTGCTGTCGGCGGCGAGCGACGCCGCGCTGAACCGGCTCGCCGCCGCGAGCGCCGAGCGCGTGCGCGGCGATCGGGCCGGCGCGGCCCGTCTCGCCGTTGCGTCGCACGTCGCGCGCAGCCCGCTGAAGCAGCGCTTCGCCGTGGTCGCTTCGGATGCGGACGCCCTGGCCGCCGCGCTGGAGCGTGCGGCCACGGGCGCCCAGGACGGCGCGGTTGCGCGCGGAGCGGCGCCCCGGCGCCGCCCGCCGCTCGCGTTCTTCTATGCGGGCCAGGGCGCGCAGTTTCCGGGCATGGCCGCGGGGCTGCTCGACGGCGACAGCGCGCTACGCAGCACGCTCGAGCAAGCATCGTCGATCACCGGCCTGCCGATCGTGCACTGGCTCGAACGCGGCGGCGACGAGATCGGCCGGACCGAGGCGACCCAGCCGCTGATGGTCGCGCTGCAGGTCGGCCTGACCCGGCACTGGGCGGCCTGGGGCGTTGAGCCCGACATCGTGATCGGCCACAGCCTGGGCGACTTCGCGGCGGCGGTCGCGGCCGGCGCGCTGCCGTTCGATGCGGCGATGCGTCTCGTCGCGCTGCGCGGGCGGCTGACGGCAACCCTGGCGCGGCCGGGCGGCATGGTCGCGGTTGCCGCCGCGCCCGCCGCGGTGACGCCGCATCTCGCGCCCGGCGCGGTCATCGCGGTCGACAACGGGCCCGAGCAGCTGTCGGTAGCAGGCGACGCGGACGCGCTCGCGGAAACGGTGCGGCGACTGGCGGCGGCAGGAATCGCCGCGCGGCCGCTGCCGGTGTCGGCCGCGTTCCATTCGCCCGCGATGGACCCGGTGCTCGACGCGTTTCGCGCGGCGCTCGCGCAAGTGCCGCTGCAAGCGCTGCGCTTGCCGATGATCTGCAACCGGACGGGCGCAGTGTTGCCGGCCGGGACGGTGCTGGATGCCGAATTCTGGGTGCGCCATCTGCGCGAGCCCGTGCGCTTCGCGGACGGCGTTCGGGCGGTATCCGGGCAGGGCGTCGCGCTCGGGCTCGAGATCGGGCCGTCGGCGCTGCTGAGCAGGCTCGCGCCGTTGTCCGCGCCGGCGCTGAAGGTCGTGCCGTCGCTGACGCGCGGGACGTGCGATCGCGAGGCGCTGCTCGGCGCGCTGGGCGCGCTGTGGGTCGGCGGCGTGACGCCGAACTGGCGCGCGATCGACGGGCCCGGCCGCACGCACGCCGATCTGCCGCTCTATCCGTTCGACGACGCGTCGTTCCCGCTGCTCGCGGACGGCACCGTCGTCGCGGGGATGACGGCGTCGTCCGGCGCGATCGCGGCGAGCGACGCGCACGCGCCGCCGCTGCCGTCATCGCTCGCCGTGGCCACAGCCGCGCAACACGCGGCGTCGCACGATCGCACGGCCGATATCGGCGCGCGGCTGCGCAGCACGCTCGCGGAGGTGCTCGAAACGTCGCCGGACCGCATCGATCCGGCGGCGCCCTTCGTCGAGATGGGCGCGGACAGCCTCGTCCTGCTCACGGCCGCGAAGAAGATCGAAGCCGCCTTCGGCGTGCGCATTCCGGTGCGCGCGTTCTTCGACGAACTGTCGACGATGGATGCACTGGCCGCGCATCTCGCCGCGTTGGCGCCGCCACCGGCGGAAGCGCCGCGCGAACCGGCGCCGGCCGCGTCGGCGCCGGCCGATTTCGTCGCGCAGGTGGTGCGCGAGCAGCTGGACCTGATGCGCCGGCAACTGGCGCTGATCGAGGGCCGACAGGCCGAGGACGTCCGCACGAAGCCGCCCGCCACGGGAACGGCCGATGCAGCCGACCTGGCCGGAGCCGACGTTGCGGCCCGCGCGGCCGGCCCCACGCGTCGCGCCGACACGGCTCGCGAGGCGCTGTCGCCGCGCCGGCGCGCCCACCTCGACAAGCTGATCCGCGACTACACGCATCGCACGGCGGGCTCCCGCGCACTCGCCGAGCGTTATCGCGACGTGATGGCCGACAGCCGCGCAAGCGCCGGCTTTCGTCCGTCGATCAAGGAGATGCTGTATCCGATCGTCTGCCGCTCGGCGGCGGGTGCGACGTTCGAGGACGTCGACGGCAACCGCTACCTCGACATCTCGATGGGCTTCGGCGTGCAGCTGTTCGGGCATGCGCCGGATTTCGTCGCGGCCGCGCTGCGTGAGAGCCTGTCGCGCGGGCTGCGTCTCGGTCCGCAGTCGGATCGCGCGGGCGAGGCGGCCGCCATCATCGCGCGGCTGTCCGGGCAGGACCGGGTCGCCTTCGTCAACTCGGGCACCGAGGCGGTGATGGTCGCGTTGCGGCTGGCCCGCACGGTCACCGGGCGGGAGCGGGTCGTGATCTTTCGCGGCGCATATCACGGCCATTTCGATGGCGTCCTCGCCGAGGCGGCCGATCCGGCCGATCCCGCGGCAGGCAGTGTGCCCGCCGTGCCCGGCGTGGCGCCGGGCGCGGTCGCCGACACGCTGGTGCTCGAATACGGCGACGAAGCGAGCCTTGACACGCTCGCCGCGCAGCTCGGGCAGGTGGCGGCGGTGCTGGTCGAGCCCGTGCAGAGCCGGCGGCCGGACCTGCAGCCGGCGGCGTTCCTGCATCGCCTGCGCGCGCTGACGGAGCAGGCGGGCGTATTGCTGATCTTCGACGAACTGATCACCGGCTTCCGGATCGCGGCGGGCGGCGCGCAGGCGTACTTCGGCGTGAAGGCGGACCTGGTCGCGTACGGCAAGATCCTCGGCGGCGGATTGCCGATCGGTGCGCTCGCCGGCCGCGCGGACGTGATGGCGGCGGTGGACGGCGGCGCGTGGCGCTACGGCGACGACAGCGCGCCCGCCGCCGAGACAACGCTGTTCGCCGGGACCTTCAACAAGAATCCGCTGTCGATCGACGCGTGCATCGCCGTGCTGACGGAGATCGAGCGACGGGGGGACGCGCTGTACGTCGGGCTGAACGACCGGGCGGCACGCCTGCACGCGCGGCTCGAGCAGGCGCTCGCGGGCACGCCGATCGGGGTCGCGCGCTTCGGCTCCGTGTTCCGGTTCGTGTTCGCGCGCAATCTCGATCTGTTCTTTTATCACCTGCTGCTGCGCGGCATCTACGTGTGGGAGGGGCGGACCTGCTTCCTGTCCGCCGCGCATACGGACGCGGACTGCGACCGCCTGGCGGCGGCGGTCGCCGACACCGTCGCCGCGCTGCGCGACGGCGGCATCCTGGACGAAGGCCGCGACGAACCCGTGCCGGACGCGTCCGGGACGGCGGCCCGCGGCGAGCGCGACGCGCTGCCGATGATTCGCGCGCAACGCCAGCTGGCGGCGCTCGCGGAAATGGACCCGGCGGGCGCCGTCGCGTACGCGTTGCCGCTGCTGCTGGATCTGGACGGGCCGCTCGACGCGGATCGGCTGCGCCGGGCGGTCGAGGAGGCGGCCGCCCGGCACGACGGGTTGTGGGCGGCGATGGATCCCGTGTCCGGCACGCTGCGCCTGACTGCGCCGGGACGGCTGCAGCTGGCGACCTGCGCGATCGATGCGGCGCAACTCGACGCCGAGGTGCGGCGGCGGATGGCCGTGCCGTTCGATCTGGCGGCGCCGCCGTTGCTGCGGGCGACGCTGTTCGCGCTCGAGAACGGTGCGTACGCGCTGCTGCTGCTCGGCCATCACGCGGCGGTCGACGGCTTCTCGCTGCAGGTGCTGGCGGCCGATATCGCGGCGTGCCATGGCGGCGCGCCGCTGCCGCGCGCGGCGTCGCTGCGCCGCTTGCTGGACGCGCATCGGGAGGCCGGGCGCGATGGCCGCTGGGCGGCTGCGCGCGACTGGTGGCGCGCACGGCTCGCCGACGCGCCCGCCGGTCTCGATATCGACATCGCCGCGCCGCGCCCGCCGTTGCGCGCGTTCCACGGAGGGCGTGCGGTGCGGCGCGTCGATGCGGCGTCCACCCGCGCGCTGCGGGAACGCGCGACGGCCGAGCGGGCGTCGCTGCTCGCCGTCCTGCTGACGGGCTTCGCGTGGCTGCTGACGCGGCACGGCGCGGCCGACATGGTGATCGGCGTACCGTTCGCCGGACGCGCGGCGGCGGGAGAGGGCGCGGAGCGCCTCGTCGGCTACTGCACGCACCTGCTGCCGATCCGGCTGCATGCCGACGCCGCCGACGGTACCGCGGCGCTGCTCGCACGCACCCGCTCCGCGTTGATGAATGCGCTCGAGCACGCCGACTATCCATTCGCGCACATCGTCGACGATCTCGCGTTGACGCGGGACCCGGCGCGGCCGCTGCTCGTGCCGGTGACGTTCAACCTCGACCGCGTGCCGCCGCGGGTCGACTTCGGCGCGGCCGTCGGCGCGCGCCTGCGCCCGTTGACGGTCGGCGCGGGCCGCTTCGATCTCGCCTGCAACGTGGTCGACGGCGGCGACGGGCTGACGGTCGAGCTCGACTACGACGAAGCCCTGTTCGACGGCGATCGCGCGCAACGGCTCGCCGACGAATACCTGGCGCTGCTCGGCAGCCTCGCTGACGGCGCCGATCGGCCGTTGCACGACGGCGCCGGACACGTCGCCCGCTGGGCGACGGTCGCCGCGGGCGGCCGGCGCGCCGAGCCGCTCGCGGCACGTTGGCGCCGCCATCTCGAACGCGCGCCCGAGGCGGCGGTGGTGGCGGTCGACGGCGATACGCGCTTGACCCGCGCCGCGCTCGACCGCTGGTCCGACGCCGTCGCCGGCGCGATCGACGGGGCCCGCGTGGCGCCTGGCCCCGTCGCACTGCTGCTGTCGCGGACGGAGGCGCTGCCCGTCGCGATGCTCGCGTGCTGGAAGGCGGCCCGCGCATGGGTGCCGATCGAGCCCGCGACGCCCGCCGGGCGCGTCGCGGACATGCTGCGCGGTGCCGGTTGCGCGCTCGTGCTGCACGATGCGGCCGCGCCCGTCGACGCGGCCGTGCATGGCTGCGCGACGCTCGCATGCCCGTCACTGCCACAAGCGGATCGTGGCGATGCGCCGCGCGCCTGGCCGGTGCCGAATCCGGACGACGTCGCCTATGTGCTCTTCACGTCCGGCTCCACCGGGCAGCCGAAGCCGGTCGCCGTTCCGCACCGGGCGGTCGAATGGTATCTGCAGGGCCTGCTCGCGAGGATCGGGGAGGCGTCCGGCCTGTCATGCGGGCTGGTTTCGACCGTCGCGGCCGATCTCGGCCTGACGGCGACGCTGCCCGCGCTGTTCGACGGCGGCTGCCTGTGCATCCAGTCCGACGCGGCGGCGCGCGATCCGCTGCTGCTTGCCGCCGCCCACCGCAGGCGCCCGGTCGATCTGCTGAAGATCGTGCCGTCGCATCTGGAGGCGCTGCTGGCCGGCTCGCCCGATCCGTCGCTGCTGCCCGGCCGGCTGCTCGTGCTGGGCGGCGAACCGGCGCGGCCCGGCTTGCTGAGCCGGCTCCTGGAAATCGCGCCGCCGACGCTGCGCGTGATGAACCACTACGGGCCAACCGAGGCAACCGTCGGCGTCGCGATGGGCGAGTGGGCGCGCGACGCGCACGCGTGGCGCCTCGACGCGCCACTCGCCGGCGCGGGGATCGTCCTTCTGGACGATGCCGGCCGGCCGGCGCCGGCGGGCGTGCCCGCGCAGCTGCACGTCGGCGGGCCGCAAGTCGCGCTCGGCTATCCGGGCTGTCCGGACGACACCGCCGCGCGCTTCCGGCCGCAGCCGTCAAGCGGCATCGACGGGCCGCTCTATGCGACGGGCGACCTCGCGCGCGTGAACGCCGACGGCACGCTGACGATCCTCGGCCGGACCGACGACCAGGTGAAGATTCGCGGATACCGGGTCGAGCCGGGCGAGGTGGCGGCGGCGCTCGAAGCGCTGCCGGGCGTCGCGTCGGCCGCGGTCGTCGCCGCCGATCATCCGGTGCGCGGCAAGGTGCTCGTCGCGTACGTGGCCGGCGACGGCGCGCACGCCGATCCGGCGTCGCTCGCACGCGCGCTGCGCGATCGCCTGCCCGACCCCATGCGGCCCGCGCAGATCGTGCGCTGCAGCCGCCTGCCGCTGACTGCGAACGGCAAGCTCGACCGCCACGCGCTGCCCGCGCCAGACTGGCATGCGGGCGAAGCCGGGCCCGGGCCGCAAGCGGGCGCAGGCGCGACCGGCCGCATCGAGGCGGCGCTCGTCGCGGTCTGGCGGGAGCTGTTCGGCCGGACCGACATCGGCGTGCACGACGAATTCTTCGCACTCGGCGGCGACAGCATCCTCGGCATCCGGATGGTGGCGCGGCTGCATCGGGACGGCTTGCGCCTGCAGGCGAGCGACCTCTATCGTCACCCGACGATCGCGGCGCTGGCGCCGTGGGTCCGTGCTGTCGACACGGAAGCCGAGCAGGGCGTGCTGGCCGGGCCCGTGCCGCTGCTGCCCGCGCAGCACCGCTGGCTGGCGCTCGGCGCGGGCCTGCGCCCGCACGCGAATCTGTCGCTGCTGCTCGAGCTGGACGCCGCAGTGACGCCGGAGCGGGTGGTCGACGCATGGGTTCGCCTGCTTCGTCAGCACGACGGGCTGCGCATCCGCGCGGGCATCGACGCGGGCGAGGCCGTGCAGGTTTACGGCGCGGTCGAGCCGCCGCCGCTGCACCGCCTTCCGGCCGGCCACGCGACCCGCGACGCACTGACCGGCCTGCAGGCGCTTGCCGATCCGGCCGCGTCGCCGCTCGTGCTCGGCTGGCTGGACGGGGCGCCCGGCGCGTTGCCGCGGCTGCTGATCGTCATGCACCACTGGATAGCGGACGCGGTGTCCTGCGCGATCCTGCTCGACGATCTCGCCCGTCTGCTGCGCGATCCCGACGCGCCGCTCGGCCCGAAGACGCCGTCGCTGCGGCAATGGGCGCACACGCTCGCCGCGCGCGCCGCATCGCCGGACGCGCTCGCGCAGGTCGAGTACTGGGCGCTGAGCACGGGCCTGCCGCCGCCGGCGCTGCCGTTGCAGACGGGCAGCGGCGGAACCGGCGCGCCGGCGTCCACTGGGCTGACGCTGTCCGACGACGACACGCGCGACGTCGTGGCCAGCCCGGCCGCGCACGCCGGCGCGGGGGTCGAGGACCTGCTGCTCGCCGCGCTGACGCTCGCGCTCGGTGGCCGCACCGGCGAGCCGTTGCTGTACGTCGAGCTGGAGGGTCACGGGCGCACGCCGCCGGAAGGCGAGCCCGAGCCCGCGCGCACGGTCGGCTGGTTCACGGCGCGCCATCCGGCCTGGTTCGACCTGACCGGCGTGCCGGAAGCGGGCGCGCTCGCGGCGGTGCGCGCGCAGCGACTGGCGATCCCGAACCGCGGCGCGGACTACGGCGCGCTGCGCCATCTCGGCCCCGACGATGCGCGCAACGCGCTGGCGGCCGGCCACCGGCCCGAGGTCAGCCTGAACTGGCTCGGCCAGCTGACGGGCATCGTGGACGCGCCGTTCCGGCTGGTCTCGTGGCGGCCGGGCTGCCCGCTGCGCGGGGCGGAGCGCGCCCCCGGCCTGCCGCAGCCGCACGCGCTCGCCGTCGAGGCGATGCTGATCGACGGCCGGCTGCGGCTGGAATTCATCTACGACGACGCACGCTTCGACGCCGCGGCGATCGACGCGCTGGCCGCCGGGTTCGCGGCCTGGCTGGTGCGTCTCGCGCGCCGGCCCGCCGATGCGGCGGCGCCCGTGCCGGCACCCGATCCGTCCGGCCAGCTGGACGCCGACGACCTTGCCGCGCTGGCTGCCCACCGATGAGCACACGCCCACGAGAACGACCGACATGTCACCTTCCTCTCCATCGACGCCCCTGAAGCTGGCCCGGCGCCAGACGATCAACGTGACGGCGGACAGCATGGTCCTGACCCGCCCGCTGTTCGCGGACGGCGCGCTGCCGCTGCTGGTCGAGCCGGCGCTGGCGGGCGTGGATGCCGCCGCGTGGCTCGAGCGACACGGCGACACGCTCGCGGGCTGGCTGCCGCGGCACGGCGCGATCCTGTTCCGCGGCTTCGGCATCGCCGACGAAGCGGCGTTCCGGCGCACGGTCGCGGCGACCGGCGTGAGCCTGATGAGCTACATCGAAAAGGCGACGCCGCGCGAGCATCTCGGGCAGGGCATCTACACGTCGACCTACTTTCCGCAGGAATACGCGATCGCGCTGCACAACGAGCTGTCGTACGTGAAGACCTGGCCCGGGCGGATCTTCTTCGGCTGCATGACGCCGTCGGCGACGGGCGGCGAGACGCCGCTCGCCGACGTGCGGCGCGTGCTCGCCCGCATCGACCCCGCGGTGCGCGACGAATTCCGCCGCCGCGGCTGGCAGCTCGCGCGCTGTTTCGGCTCCGGGATGGGGCCGAGCTGGGAGCACGCGTACGCGGTCGGGACGGTCGACGCGCTCGAGCGCTACCTGCGCGCGATGGACGTGTCGTGGCAGTGGCTGCCGAATGGCTGGCTGCGCACGCGGCAGGTCCGGCCGGCGATCCACGCGCATCCGCTCACGGGCGACGCACTGTGGTTCAACCACGTCGCGTTCTGGCACAGCTCGAGCCTGCACGAGCCGGTGCGCAGCCGCTTCGAGGCCGATTTCGGGATCGACAGCCTGCCGTACAACACCTGTTACGGCGACGGCGCGACGATCCCCGACGACGTTGCCGCCCACCTGCGCGACGCGTATGCGCGCGAGACGGTCGCGTTCCCGTGGCAGCAGGGCGATTTTCTGATCGCGGACAACATGCTGGTCGCGCACGGCCGCGCGCCGTTCACCGGCGAGCGCCGGGTGCTGGCCGCGATGGGCGACGCGGTGGAGCTGGACGCGGCCGCGATGGCGGCGCTGAAGGAGCGCCTCGCATGAGCACGACGAGCGAGACCGCGCTGAACGGCTTCCGGCTGTCGCCCGCGCAGCAGCGCCACTGCATGCTGGTGGACGCCGGGCGGGCGCCGGCGGCGCAGCGGGTGACCGCCCGTTTCGTGTGGACCGCCGCGCCGCCGCGGCGCGAGGCGGTCGACGCGGCGCTGAACGCGCTGATCGGCCGCCACGAGATCCTGCGTGCGTGCTTCCCGCGCTTGCCCGAGATGCGCTTGCCGCTGCAGACCGCGTCGGGCGACGCGCGCCTGCGCCTGGACGCCGGCGCCGCGCCGGATGCCGGCGCGTCGCCGCTGCAGGCGTCGATGGACGCGCAAGGCCTGACGCTGTCGCTGCCGGCGCTATGCGCCGACGGCCCGACGATGCTGCGCCTCGGCGCCTTGCTCGCCGCGTTGCTGGACGGCGTCGACGCGGACGGCGACGCGCCGCTGCAGTTCTTCGATCTCGCGCAATGGCAGCACGATCTGCTCGCGGAAGATGGCGCGTGGCGCTGGCCGGCGGGGACGCTGCAGTCCGTCGACGGGCCATGGCCGGCGCTGCCGGCGCTGCGCGGCGGCGGCGCGGCCCCGTATCGCCACGCGCGGCACGCCTGCCCGCTTCCGGCGGACACGGGGGCGCGCGTCAGGACGATCTGCGCGCGCGTCGGCGTGATGCCGGCCGACCTGTTGACCGCCGTCTGGGCGGTATTGCTGCGCCGCCTGTCGGGCGGCGACGCGCAGCCGGTCGCGATCGTCGCCGACGGGCGTCCGTTCGACGAGCTCGCCACGGCGCTCGGCCCGCTCGCGGCGCCGGTGCCGCTCGCGCTGTCCGCGGCGTTGTCCGCGCACGACGGCACGTTCGCGACGCTCGCGAAGGCTGCCGCCGACGCCCGGCTGAAGGCGGCCGACCTGCGCCATCATCTCGCCCCGCCGGACGACGCTCATTTCGCACCGTTCCAGATCGAGGTGCTGACGGCCGGGATGCCGGACGACGCGCCGCTGCGCGTCGTCGACGTGACGACGGCGGGCGAGCCCGCGCTGCTCAAGCTGACGGTGCTCGTCGCGCGGGACGGCGCATTGCGCGCGGATCTCGACCACCATGCCGACGCGGTGCGCGACGACGGCGCAATGACGCGGCTGGCGGAACAGTTCGCGACGCTGCTCGGCGCGGTGCTCGCGAACCCGGACGCGCGATACGACGAGCCGGATCTGCTGGGCGCGGCGGAGCGGCGCCTCGTCACGGCGGATTTCCAGGGCGCGCGGGTGGAGCACGGCCGCTGGACGCCGGTGCATCTGGCCGTGGCGGCCACGGCCGCCGCGCTGCCGGATCGGCTCGCCGTGCAGGACGGCCGCGTGCGCGTCACGGCCGCGGCGCTCGAGCGCTCGGTCCGCGCGCTGGCGGCGCGCCTGGCGGCGGCAGGCGTCGCGGCGGAGACGCCCGTCGTGCTCCATCTGCCGCGCGGCCTCGCGCTCGTGACAGCGATGCTCGCCGTGTTGCGCGCCGGCGGCGCGTACCTGCCGATGCCGCCCGAGTTGCCCGCCGAGCGCCGGCGCTACATGCTCGAAGACAGCCGCGCGCGGATCGTGCTGACGCGGCCGGACGCGGCGGATGGTCTGCCGAAGGATCTCGCGCTCGAGTGCATCGATCCGGACGCGCCCGACGGAGCCGATGCGGATGCCGCCGCCGGCGCACTGCCGATCCCCGGCCCGAAGCAGGCCGCGTACATCCTGTACACGTCCGGGTCGACCGGGCGGCCGAAAGGCGTGGTGGTGACGCACGGATCGCTCGCGAACCACATGGCGTGGATGACGCGCGCGTTCCCGCTGGATGCGGACGATGCGGTGCTGCAAAAGACCGCGGCCGGATTCGACGCGTCGGTCTGGGAATTCTTCCTGCCGCTGATGCGAGGCGCGCGGCTCGTGATGGCGCCGCCCGGCCTCGAGCGCGACGTGCCCGCGCTCGTCGAAACGCTCGCGCGGGCGCGCATCACCGTGCTGCAGCTGGTTCCGAGCCTGTTGCGCGTGCTCGTCGACCAGCCGGGCTTCGCCGCCTGCGGTGGCCTGCGTCGCGTGTTCTGCGGCGGCGAAGCGTTGACGCCGGAGCTGGCGCGGCGCTTCGCCGCCGTGCATCGCGCGGCGCTCGTCAACCTGTACGGCCCGACCGAGACGACGATCCAGATCTGCGCGGAACGGGTCGATCCGGCCGACGACCCCGTGCCGGTCGGACGCCCGATCGACAACGTCCGGCTGTACGTCGTCGATCCGCGCGGACGTCCGGTGCCCGTCGGCATGCGCGGCGAGATTCTTATCGGCGGCGCCGCGCCCGCGCGCGGCTATCTGCACCGCCCCGAGCTGAGCGCCGAGCGCTTCGTCGCCGATCCTGTCGATCCGCTCGCGCCGCGCGTCTACCGGAGCGGCGACCAGGGCGCGTGGCGTCCGGACGGACGACTCGAGTTTTTCGGCCGTGCGGACGACCAGGTGAAACTGCGCGGCTACCGGGTCGAGCTCGGCGAAGTGGAAGTGACGATCGCGCGGCATCCGGACGTCGCAAATGCGGCGGCGCGCATCGACCTGGATGCGAACGGCATCGCCCGGCTGGTCTGCGCGTACGACTGCCGCGCGGGCCGCAACGTGGCGCCGGCGCAATTGCGCGACTGGCTCGCCACGCAGCTGCCGGACTACATGATTCCCGGCCAGTGCCGGCGGCTCGATGCGCTGCCGCTGAACGCCAGCGGCAAGATCGACCGCGCGGCGCTGGCCGGATGCGCCGACGCGTCGCCCGAAGGAGGCGCGCCGCGCGATCCGGTCGAGCTCAGGCTCGAACGCGTGTGGGAAGGGGTGCTCGACGTTCAGCCGATCGGCGTCGATCGCACGTTCTTCGATCTCGGCGGCCATTCGCTGCTGGCCGTGCGGCTGATGGCGGAAATCAAGCGCGAGTTCGGCTGCGACCTGCCGCTCGCGTCGCTGTTCGAGGCGCCGACCGTGGCGGCCCAGGCGGCGCTCGTGCGGCAGCGCGCGCCGTCGGACCCGGTGGTCGTGCGCGTCAATCGCGGGATCGAAGGCGAGCGGCCGGTGTTTCTCGTGCATCCGACGGGCGGCAACGTGCTCTGCTACCGCGACCTCGCGCGGCGGCTTGGCCCGGCGCGGCCGGTCTACGCGCTGCAGGACCCGGGCCTCGAAGGCGTCGCGGACTACGACAGCGTCGAGGAACTGGCCGCGCTCCATATCGCGCACATCCGCCCGCTCGCGGGAGACGGCCCTTACTACCTGGCGGGCTGGTCGTCGGGCGGCGTCGTCGCGTTCGAGATGGCGCGGCAACTGCTCGCGCAGCGGGAGGAGGTCGGCCTGCTCGCGCTGATCGACAGCATTGCGGCGACGGACGCCGACACCGGCCCGCGCACCGACGCCGCGCTGATCCAGTCGATCGCCCGGCTGCTCGCGTTCACCGCGGGGGCCGACACGCCGGATCTGGCGAGCCTCGATACGGCGGCCGCGCTGGAGCGGCTGCGCGAGCTGGCCGTCGCGGCCGGCTCGCTGCCGCCCGACGCGCCGCCCGAGCGGATCCGGCGGCTGTTCGACGTGTTCCGCCGCAACACCGCCGCCGTGCGCCGCTATCGCCCCGGCCCCTATCCGCGCCGCGTGCTGCTGCTGCGCGCGACGCAGCCGCTGCCCGAGGCCGTCCGTGACGCCGCCGCACGGCAGCGCAGCGATTCGCCCGATCTGGGCTGGGCGCGCGTCGCGGCCGTCAGCTGTCGCGACATCCCCGCGCATCACCTGTCGATCGTCGGCGAGCCGGCCGCGGCGCTCGTCGGCGCGGAGATCCGTCACGCGCTGCAGGCGGCCGATCGCATCGAGGCGATCGGCGAGCAGGTTTTCTTCACCTTGCTGGGACATTGATGGAGGCGAACCGAACGATGACGACGAGCGCTTCTTCGCCGCACCTCTTGCCGTCCGCGGCCGACGCGCGATCCGCCGCGCCCGCGATCGAAGCCGTGCTGCCGCTCACGCCGATGCAGCACGGCATGCTGTTTCACAGCCTGCTCGACCCGGCGTCGGCCGTGTTTTTCCAGCAGCTCGTCGCCGGGTTCGACGGGACGCTCGACGCGGACGCGTTCGCCGCCGCGTGGGCGGGCCTGGGCGAGCGGCACCAGAGCCTGCGCACCGCGTTCCTCTGGGAGCGCCATGACGCGCCGCGGCAGGTCGTGCTGCGCGGCGCGCAGGTTCCGCTCGAATGGCTCGACTGGTCCGCGCTGGACGACGCGGCCTGCGACGCGCGCCTGGACGCTCATCTGCGCGCGGACCGCGAGCGGCGCTTCGACCTCGCGAAGGCGCCGCTCCTGCGCGTGACGCTCGTGCGCCGGGCGGCGGCGCGCCATCTGATGATCGTGAGCCACCATCATCTGATTCTCGACGGATGGTCGACGGGCGTCCTGATGGACGAATTGCTGGCGCTCTACACGGCGCGCGTGCAGCGGCGAACGGCGGCGCTGCCCGCCGCGCCGCGCTATGCGGCGTTCGTCGAGCGCCTGGCTCGCGCGGACCGGCCGCGCGACGACGCGTTCTGGCGCGCGACGCTCGCCGGGTTCGAGCAGCCGACGCCGCTGGTCGGCGACGTCCGGCGCGACGCCGCGACGAGCGGCGACTACGCGCCGTGCGACCTGCGGCTGGACGCACACGCGCGCCGCGCGCTCGACAACGCGGCGCGGCGGCATCGCGTGTCGCCCGCCACGCCGGTGTTCGCCGCGTGGGCGTGGCTGCTCGCGCGCCGCGCCGACGTGCCGGAAGTCGTCTACGGGATCACGGTGGCCGGGCGTTCGGCGACCGTCGACGACGCGGATCGGCTCGTCGGGCTCTGCATCAACACGGTCCCGCTGCGCGTGCCCGTGCCGGCGCAGGGCGACCTCGGCGGCTGGTTGCGCGACGTGCAGGAGCGGCTCGCGCGCACGCAGCCGCACGAGCACGCGTCCCTCTCCGAGATCCAGCGCGCGTCGGGCCTGCCCGCCGGCGTGCCGCTGTTCGACAGCCTCGTCGTCTACGAGAACTATCCGGTCGCGCCCGCGCCCGCCGACGCGCCGCTGCGACTCGTGCACGCGCGCGTCGAGGAGCGGGCGAACTATCCGCTGACGCTGATCGCGGAGCCGCGGTCCGACGGGCTGGCGTTGCGGCTCATCGTCGATCGCACGCGGATCGCGATTGAAGAGGGCCGGCGCATGCTGGATCAGCTGCGGGTCGTGCTCGACGGCATCGCGCGCGCCGACGAGCGGGCGGATCTCGCGGGTCTCGCGCTGCTGACGGCCGATGCGCAGCGGCACATCCTGCACGACTGGAACGCGACCGACGTGCCATACGACCGGACGGCCACGCTGCATGGGCTGTTCGCGCGCCGGGCGGCGCAAGCGCCGGATGCGCCCGCGCTAACGGACCGCGCGGGCACGGTCTCCTACCGCGAGCTGGACCGGCTCAGCCGGGCCGTCGCCGACGCGCTGGATGCGGCGGGCGCCCCCTCGGGCGCGCCCGTCGCGGTGCGCATGCTGCGCGACCGGCACCTCGTCGCGGCGCTGCTCGGCGTCCTGCGCTCCGGCCGCGCATACGTGCCGCTGCCCCGCAATCTACCGCCGGCCAGGGTGGGCGACATGCTGGATACGCTGTCGATCGGCCATATCGTGACGTCTTCGTCGATCAGCGGGGAGACCGCGGATCACCTGGACGGACGCCGGGCGGCGGTGCTCGTCGCGGAGGACGTCGTCCGCACCGCGGGTGCGGACGGGCCGCGCGAGGATCGCGGCGCCGCCGACGATCTCGCCTACGTGATCTTCACGTCGGGATCGACGGGCAAGCCGAAGGGCGTGATGGTCCGGCACCGGCCGGCCGTCAACCTGATCGACTGGGTCAATCGCACGTTCGCGGTCGGCCCGTCGGACCGGATGCTGTTCGTCACGTCGCCCGCGTTCGATCTTTCCGTCTACGACATCTTCGGCATGCTCGCGGCGGGCGGATCGATCCGAATGGCCGACGACGACGATGTGCAGGACCCGGAGCGGCTCGCCCGGATCCTCGTTGACGAGCCCGTGACCTTCTGGGACAGCGCGCCGGCGGCGCTCTGGCAGCTCCATCCGCTGCTGCCGGAGCGCGTCCGGGGCAGCCGCCTGCGGCTCGTGTTTTGCAGCGGCGACTGGATCCCGCTGTCGCTGCCGGACAGCATGCGCCGCAGCTTTCGCGGCGCGACCGTCGTCGCGCTCGGCGGCGCGACGGAGGCGACGATCTGGTCGAACTATCACGTCGTGGGCCGCGTCGAGCCGGGCTGGCGAAGCATTCCGTACGGCCGGCCGATCCAGAACGCGCGCTACTACATCCTCGACCGGCGGCTGCGCCCCGTGCCCCCCGGCATGCCGGGCGATCTGTACATCGGCGGCGAATGCCTGTGCGACGGCTACGCCGGACAGCCGGCGCTGACGGCCGAGCGCTTCATCGCGGATCCGCACTGCGACCGCCCGGGCGCGCGCATGTACCGCACCGGCGACCGCGCGCGCTTCTGGGACGACGGCACCATGGAATTCCTGGGCCGCGACGATCATCAGGTGAAGATTCGCGGCTTCCGCGTCGAACTGGGCGAGATCGAGGCGGCGCTGGCCCGCCATCCGGACGTGCTGGACGCGGTGGCCGTGCTGCGCGCGGACGGTGGCGGCGGGCCGGCGGACGGCCCCGAGGATCGGGCGCTCGTCGCGTACGCGGTGCCGCGGCCGGGTGCGCGCGCGCAGCCCGCGGACCTGATCGCGCATCTGCGCGGCTTGCTGCCGCCGCCGATGGTGCCTGCGCACCTGATGGTGCTGGACGCGCTGCCCGTCAGCGCGAACGGCAAGGTCGACCGGCGCGCGCTGCCCGCGCCGCCCGCCGCGCGCGCGCAGGCCGGCGCGGCGGCGCACCAGCTCGAGGCGCTGGTGGCCGGCATCTGGGCCGACGTGCTCGGCCTGACCACGGTGCCGGTCGATCAGGACTTCTTCGCGCTCGGCGGGCATTCGTTGCGCGCGACGTCGGTCATCGCGCGGCTGCGCGTGGCGCTGCACCGGGACGTGCCGCTCGCGCTGCTGTACAGGCATCCGACCGTGCGCGAGCTGAGCGCGGCGATCGTCGGGCGCGACCCGCGCACGGACGGCCGGCACGATGCACGAGACGGCGACGCGGCGCTGCCGTTGCTGTCGCGCGACGGCCCGCTGCCGCTGTCGCCCGCGCAGGAGCGGCTGTGGTTTCTCCATCGGCTGGAGCCCGACAGCCCCTTCTATACGATCGTGCTCGCGGCCTGGCTGAACGGGCGCGTCGACCGCGCGGCGCTCGAGCGGGCCGTCGCGACAGTGGTCGAGCGCCACGAGATCCTGCGCAGCCACATCGTCGAAGTCGACGGACGGCCCGCGCAGGCGCCCGTCGGCGCCGGGCTGCCGTTGCCGATCCGGGTCGCCGACCTGACCGGCTCCGTCGACCCGGAAGCCGACGCGGTCGCACTGGCGCGCGCCGCGACGCTGCAGCCGTTCGATCTGGCGCGCGAGCTGCCGTTCCGGGTGCTGCTCGCGCAGACGCGCGCGGACTGCGCGCTGGCGCTGATCCTGATGGATCACGCGGCGGCCGACGGCTGGTCGGTCGGCATCTTCGCGCAGGAGCTGCTCGGCGCATACGACGCGCTCGTCGAAGGCGCCGAGCCGGCGCTGCCGCCGCTGGAGGCGCAGTACGCGGACCTGAGCGCGTGGCAGGCGGCGCGGCTCGCGGGCGGCGAACTCGAACGGCAGCTGGACTACTGGCGCGCGACCCTCGCCGGACTGCCGCACCTGAACCTGCCGACCGACCGACCGCGCTCGCCGCGGCAGCGCTTCGCCGGCGCGGTGGTGCGCTTCAGGATGCCGGCCGCGGCTTCGCTGGCGCTCGCGGATCTGGCGCGCCGCGAGAGCTGCACGTTGTTCATGGTCGGGCTCGCCGCCTTCCTTGCGGTGCTGCGGCACCGCAGCGGGCAGGACGACCTAGCGGTCGGCACCGATCTCGCGGGACGCACGCATCCGGCGGCGGAGCGGCTGATCGGCTTCTTCGTGAATCAGCTCGTGCTGCGAATCGACCTGGCCGGCTGCGACAGTTTCCGCGACGTGCTGCGCGCGGTGCGCCGGCGCGTGCTCGACGGCTTCTTCCACCAGGACGTGCCGTTCGACACGCTGGTGCGCACGTTGAACCCGCCGCGCGAGCCCGGGCGAATGCCGCTGTTCCAGGTGAAGTTCGTTCTGCAGAACACGCCGTTCGTGGCGCTGTCGAGTCGCCACTTGCGCGTCGAGCCGCTCGAGATCGACACGGGCACCGCGAAGTACGACCTGCTCGCGACGTTGGCCGAGCGGCCCGACGGGCTCGCGGGCACGCTCGAATACGCGACCGACCTGTTCGACGCCGCGACGGCGACGGGCATCGCCGCCGACCTGCAGGCCGTGCTCGATCTCGTCGCGCAGGATCCCGCCGTCGGCGCCGCCGATCTCGCGCGGCTGCTGAACGCGGGGGAGGCGCAGCGCGCGGAAGTGGGGCGCCAGAGCCTGCGCCGCGCGGGGCTCGAGCGCTTGCGCCAACTGGGGCGCGCGAGGGGAGCGGCCCATGAGTGACGTCACCGCGATCGTGACGCGCCATGCGCCGGCGGCGATCCTCTGGAATGCCGCCGACGCCGCGCCGGCGCTGCTCGCCGGGCGTCCTGCGCTCGCCGACGCGCTCGCCGGGCTGCGCGCCGGCGTGCCCGTGGCCGACCGGATCGCGCCGTTCGACGACGCCGCCGCCGTGCGCCCGTACCGGCATTTGCGCGCGTTCTACCTGCGCCGCGCCGACGGCGTGCTGGCGATCAAGGGCAGCGAGATTCTCGCGGCCGACGCCGCCGCGCATTTGCAGATGCTGAGCGCGCACCGGGTCGAGTTCCCTGGGCGCGGCCGCTCGCTGTTCTCCGCGCTCGAGCATTTTCCGTTGAACGAGCAGAAGATTCCGCTCGCGATGTCGGTCGACGAGGCACTGGAAGACGTGCAGGCCGCCGCCGCCGTGCAATGCGCGCACCTCGCGCGCTTCGGCGGCATCGCGCGCGTGCCGTTGCCGCTCGTCGCGATCCGCTGGCCCGACGCGGCGGCGCACGCGCATCTCGCGCGCCTGCTGCCGCTGCTGACGGCGCGCGCGCAGCGCACGGTCGAGCGCGTCGCCGCCGACGGCCTGGGCGCGGTCGTCTACCACTACCCGGGCGTCCCGCATCGCGTCGCCCATTTGCCGCAGCTGATCGCCGCCCGGACGGAGGCCGGCTGGATCGCGCGGCTGTCCGCGCTGACCGATCCGGCCGCCGCGATCGACGGCTGGCTCGAGCTGCTCGCGAGGATGCTCGTGCTCGGCTTCCTGCCCGGGAGCGTCGAGAGCATCGGCGTCGGCCATTGCCTCGAGATGAAGAACGCGGTGATCGACGGCGGGCTCGTGGATCTGGGCTCGGTGTGCCGCGCGGCCGACGTCGCCGACGACCGGCGACTCCTGGAGACGCTGCTTGCGGCGATCGCGGATCTCGCGAAGACCTGCCGGCAGTTCCTGCTCGGCGACACGCCGGACGTCGAGGCGGAATACCGGAATCCGTCGCTCGCGATGGTCATGGTGCTCAACCGGCTGCTGCCGGACCTCGCCGCGCGCGTGCAGCGGCTCGGCGGGGCCGATCCGCGGATCGCCGGCATCCTGGGCGCGCGGCCTGCCGCCGACGCGCTCGTGAACGAATTGACGCGGCTCGTCCTTGGCGCCGACGCGTCGGGAGGACATCGATGAGCCGCGTGCGCCTGCTGCCCGAACTGGTCCCCGAGCTCGACGCGCTGGTGAGACCGCTGGATCTGCTGATGCAGCCGACGCCCGTGACCGAGGAGCCGGCGCTCGCGCGCCGCTGGGGGCAGGCCGGCCTGTGGATCAAGCGCGACGATCTCACGAATCCGCTGTACGGCGGCAGCAAGGTCCGCGCGCTCGAGTTCCTGCTCGGCAAGGCGCGCATGGAGGGCGCGGACGGCGTCGTCACGATGGGGCCGTACGGCAGCCATCAGATGCTCGCGACCGCCGTGTTCGGCCGGCAGACGGGCTTTCTCACGCGCGGCGTCATGACGCCGCAGCCCGACGTGCCCGAAGTCGAGCTGAACCGCCGGCTGCTGCCGGCGTTCGGGATGGAAGTGATGCGCTGCGGCAGCTTCGCCGCGGTGCCGGCGACGCTGCTGCGCGCGCGGCTCACGCGGCTCGGCGCGGGCCGCCCGTTCTGGATTCCGCCCGGCGCGAATCATCCGCTCGGCGTGATGAGCGCAGTCGAGGGCGCGCTCGAAGTCGTGCAGGCGATCCGGGCGGGCAGCATGCCGGCCCCGGACGACGTGGTCGTGCCCACCGGCACCTGCGCGACGGCGGCGGGCGTCTATCTCGGCTTCGCGCTCGGCGGCATCGCGGTGCGGGTCGTCGCCGTGCGGATGGTGCCGATGATCGTCACCGGCCCGGCGAAGCTGCTGCGCATGGCGAGGCAGACCGAGCGGCTGCTGCGCCGCCATGGCCTGTCGGCGCCCGCGCGCTGGGGCGAGCTGCTGTGGGTGAACGCGCATGCGGCGCCGGGCTACGGACGGGCCGGCGTCGTTGCGGAACGCGCGCGCGCCGACGTCGCGCAACTCGGCGCGTTCCGCACCGAGGCGACCTACACGGCGAAGACGCTCGCGCTGCTCGCGGGCGGGGGCCTGCAGCGACGGCGGGTGCTGTTCTGGAACACCTACAGCGCGATCGACCCCGACCCGTCGCGGGAGGTCGCCGACACGGACGAATTCGACGACGGGATGCCCTTTCCTCATGCCGCAACCACAACCGCACCGTGGGAGACGCCGAATTGACGATGCCGACCTTCGTTCCTTCCCGGCCGGCTCAGTCGGTCCTCGATTTCGGGATCGTGGCCCCCGGCCGCGTCGGCCCTGCCGTGCTGGCCGACAGCCTCGATCTCGCGGACCGGCTCGACCGGCTCGGCTACCATCGGCTCTGGCTGTCCGAGCATCACGAAGCCCATTTCTGCTGGGCCGCGCCGGAAGTGATGGTCGCGGCTCTTGCGCAGCGCACGCGCGCGCTGCGCGTGGGCACGGCGGCCGTGCTGCTCCCCGTGCGCAATCCGCTGCTGCTCGCGGAGAGCTTTCGCGCGCTCGCGGCGCTGACGCCCGGCCGCGTCGATCTCGGTGTGTGCGCGGCGGTGCCGCTCGATCCCGTCGCGCTGGCCGCGCTCGCCGAACGGGCGGACCCGGATGTCGGCGCGTTGATGGCGAGCTTCGACGCGCGCCTCGGCGCGCTGCTCGACTATCTGCACGGCCGTTTTCCCGACGGGCACCGATTCGCGTGCGGCGCGACGCCGCCGTTCGTCGACGCGCCGCCCGTATGGGTCATGGGCTCCGGCCCGGGAAGCGCGGCGACGGCCGCCGCCCGCGGCGCGCATTACGCGTATTCGCTGTTCCACAAGGGCAGCCGGCAGGATCCCGCGGTGCCGGCCGCGTATCGCGAGCGGCGGCCCGACGGCCGCGTCGCGGTGGCTGTGAGCTGCATCAGCGCGGACACGGCCGCCGCCGCCGCGGCCCAGCGCCGTCTGGTCGAAGGCTGGCTGAAGGACGACGTGCGCGTCGTGCTGTCCGGCACCCACGACGCATGCCGCGAGCAGGTAAGCGCGCTCGCCGAGCGCTTTCACGCGGACGAGGTCATCCTGCTGCATCTGTGGCATGACCACGCGCGCCGCGTCGACGCCGTGGAGGCGATGGCGGCGCTGATCCGCCAGCCCGCCGAAGCGGTGCGCGCATGACGACGTCCGCCCGCATCCATGTCGGGGCGCCCCGCGCGGAAACGATGGTCGACGTCGTGCGCGGGCATGCGGACCGGCAGCCGTGCCGCAACGCCTTTACCTACCTGCCGGAGCAGGAGGGCGCGCCCGCCGTGCAGCTCGACTACGCGGGCCTCGTCCACCGCGCCGACGCGATCGCGGCCGGCCTCGACCGGCGCTTCGCGCGCGAGCGCCATGCGCCGAGGATGGCGCTGCTGCTGTTTCCGCCGGGGCCGGATTTTCTCGCGGCGTTCCTGGGCTGCCTGGCCGCGCGCGTGATCGCGATTCCGGCGCCGTTGCCGCGCCCAGGGCGTTCGGCCGCGACGCTCGAGGCCATCGCGCAGAACGCGGGCGTCGGGCTGGTGCTCGCCGATCGGGCGCAGGCCGAGCCGATCGGCCAGGTGCTTGCGGAATCCGCATGGCTCGCGCGGCTCGACGTGCTGTTCGCCGACGACACGCAGGCCGACGGCGCCGGCCGTGGCGCGCCGCCGCGGCCCGATGCGCACGACATCGCGTTTCTGCAATACACGTCGGGCTCGACGAACCGGCCGAAGGGCGTCGTCGTGCGTCACCGGAACCTGCTCGCGAACGAGCGCATGATTGCGCAGGCGATGTCGCTGGACGGCGCGTCGACGAACGTGACCTGGATGCCGCACTACCACGACATGGGGCTGATCGGCGGCATGCTGCAGCCGCTCCACAACGGCGCGGACTGCGTCGCGATGGCGCCGACGACGTTTCTGAAGCGGCCGCTGCGCTGGCTGCGGGCGATCGCGCAATGGCGCGGCGTGTCGGCGGGCGGGCCGGACTTCGCCTACCGGCTGTGTGTCGAGCGGATCGCGCCGGAACACATGGCGGGGCTCGATCTGTCGAGCTGGCGCGTCGCGTTCAGCGGCGCTGAGCCCGTGCGCGCCGCGACGCTCGCCGCGTTCGCCGACCGCTTCGGTCCCGCCGGCTTTCGCGCGCGCGCGTCCTATCCGTGCTACGGGATGGCCGAAGCGACGCTGCTCGCGGCGGGCGCCGAGTCCGGCCGGGGCGCGCAAGTCCGGCAGATCTCGTCCGCCGGGCTGGCGGCCGGCCGCGCCGAGCCGCCGGGGCCGGGCGAGGCGAGCGCGGCGGCCGTGTGCTGCGGCGCGCCGCCCGTCGGCGCGCGGCTCGCCGTCGTCGATCCGGCCACGCGGCAGCGGTGTCCCGACGGCATCGTCGGCGAAATCTGGATCGCCGGCCCGCACGTCGCCGACGGCTACCACGACGCACCCGACGCGACCGCCGCGACCTTCGGCGCCGCGATCGCCGGCCCCGGGCCGGACGCGGGCCCGTGGCTGCGCACGGGCGACCTCGGTTTTCTGCTGGACGGCGGCCTGTTCGTCACCGGCCGGCTGAAGGAGATGATGATCGTCAACGGACGCAACCTGTATCCGCACGACGTCGAGGACACGCTGCGCGGCGGGCTCGCCGAGATCCGCGACGCCGCCGTGTTCGCGCTGGCCGAGCCGGGCGAGCGCGAGCGCACCGTCGCGATCCTCGAACTCGCGACCGCGCAGCGCCGGCTGATCCTGCGGCCAAGCGTGGCCGCCGACGCCGAGCTCCACTCGATCGCCCGCAGCGCGCGGGTGCTCGCCGCGCAGGCGTGCGAGTTGCCGATCGACCACGTGCGGCTGAGCCTGCCGGGTGCGATCGTCAAGACGACGAGCGGGAAAACGCGCTATGGCGAGCTGCGCGCGCGCATGCTCGCGCTGCCCGATGCGCTGCGGCGCGCGCCGGTATCGATCGAGGCGGGACGCGACCGCCGGGAGGAACCATGAGCACGACCACCATGCCGCCCGTTCCCGCGGCGGACGCGATCGAACGGTGGCTGATCGCACGGATCGCGGCGGCGACGGGCTGCGAAGCCGCGGCGATCGAGCCGGACAGGGTGATGGAAGCCTATGGGCTGACGTCCGTGATGGCGGTCGGCCTGAGCGCGGAGCTGGAGGACTGGCTCGGGATCGACGTCGACGCGACGATCGTCTGGGACTATCCGACGATCGCAGGCCTCGCGGCCCATCTGGCGGACGGGGTGCGCGGCCGTGCGCGCTGACGGCGCACGTCAATGGCGACGGGCAGCATGATCGCCGAAATTAATCAAGTTTGCGAAATTAATCATCAACCGAACGAGCGAGGCCATGTCGCATATGAATCCGGCGGACGGGAAAATTCCCCGGGTCGGCTTGCAATCGACCATCATCGACTGCCTCGATTTGCATTGATCCCGATCCCTGCATCGGCCAGTGTTCAGTTTCGTGAACGACAACGAGGAAGCGACGGTTTCGTTCGCCGAGCCGGCTTCCCGCGTCGATGCGATCGCCGCCAGATGGGCGGCGATCGCCCGTCGTGGCAGCCGCGTGCTGCTGGTGTTCCAGCCGGGGCTAGAATTCATTGCGTCTTTTCATGCGTGCTTGCGGGCGGGCATGATCGCGGTCCCGAACTACCCACCGGGAAAAAACGCGAAGCGCTTCGCACCGATGCCCGGCGTGATGACGGATTGCCACCCGGCGTTGATCCTGACGGCCGAGTGCATGCGTTCGACGCTGGCGGGCCGTCTCGACGGCTCGGGCGCCGACGCGGATTTGAAGGTGGTGTCAAGCGATGCGATCCCGACGACGATGCAATCCGGGTTCGAGCCGGGCATGCCCGAGGCCGGTGATATCGCGCTGATCTGGTTTAAACATACAAGACGTTTCTTGTAGCCAATTTGGCAAGTGAGTTTTCTTTTATCTGAGTGGCGCGCAAATTGGGGGCACCGCTGTGACGCACGCTTGTTCGGTGCCTGGGGCATCGAATGTCGAGCGGATAGTGGGCTCGGGCGTTGCTCGAATTCGCCCTAGTGCCGGATAATCGCCGCATTATCCCGACAAAACGCGTATCACGCGGATACCCCGGATGTCTGACGAATACGAAGTTCATGGCCCTCACGACCATGCGGTGGAACATCACGCGGCTCACGGTGGCGATCAAGGTACGTCGCGCATCGCGGTGCTGACGGCCGTGCTTGCCTGTTTCGGCGCGATATCTGCCTATCAGAGCGGTGCCGACGAGAGCCTCGCGCTGCTGTACAAGAATGACGCTGCGATCCGGAAAACCGAGGCTGCGAACCAATGGGCCTACTATCAGGCGAAGGGCAATAAGCAGAACCTCGCCGAACTCGGTGCGGCGTTGAGCCCGGAGACGTCGCCGCAGCGGAAGCGGTTCGAGGCGGACGCCGCGCGATACCGCACCGACAAGGAACCGATCCGGGCACGTGCCGAGGCGCTCGAAAAGGAAGTCGAAAAGAACAACGCGGCGAGCGAGGAGCGGATGCACCGGCACCATCGATGGTCGCAGGCGACGACCGTCATCCAGATCTCGATCGCACTTGCGGCGATCACGATTCTCACGCGGCGGTCATGGATGCAGGGCCTGTCGATCGGCGTGGCCGCGATTGGCATCGTGATGGCGGGGTTGGCATTCTTTGGCGTTTGATTGACGGCGAGGCCGTCGCAGTCCTGTCGTATCGCGCCCGTGTATGCGCGAGGTCACGCGCGCATCAGGGCTGATCGCGGAGGATTGGCACGCGACAGGGTTCTGGGGAGTATCTGTCGTAGATCGTAGCTAGGGGTCGCGGAGCACGCGCGACCAACGATTTCCGCCGAGGGCTTGGGATTAAAATTCCGCAAAATGCGGACACGGGCACTGTGCAAACGCGTACGAGCTTGCGACCTAAATTTCGCATAATTGTATCTGGCGCAATTTTGCTGGTGTCGGATTTGTATTGAGTCGACCGCTGAGGAAGTCTCGCGCGCCGGCGCGTCGTGATTGACAGGTCCGCATTGCGTGTGTGACCAACGCCGTCACCTTTGCACTTGCAAAGTCCAGGTGGACGATCGGCCGGGGGCGAGAACGGAGTGGCGCGGCTGGCAAGAAGCCGTCGATGTCTTACCGGGTCCACCAATCACCGTAAGCAGTTCACTTTTCTCCCACGAGCCGCGTAAGGTACTTCGCGAGCTTGCGCCGGCGGATCAATCGTCGAAACTGGCGCGGAAATCCGCGACGTAATCCTGGCCGCCATAGTAGACGCCGAGGATCGCGACCTGGTCGCCGCTGATCCGATACGCGATCACGGTGCGACTGCGGTAATGCGTGACGCGCAGGCCATTGAGCAGGTCATCGCGCGGCACGCCGTGGGCGGGGAAGCGCGCGAGCTGCTCGCAGAAAGTGACAATCGCGTCGACGTACTCGGCCGGGGTGCGCGGCGCGCCGGCGGCGATCGCGTCCTCGAGCGCGGCCAGTTGGTCGTGCGCCTCCGGGGAGAAGACGACGCGGTAGCTCGGGGCGCTCAACGCGACGACGCGCGCCGTTTGGCGAGCGGCGCGCGGACGTCGGCCACCAACAGCGCGCGCGACGGATCCGCGTCGAGCGCGTCGGCCGCCGGCACGCCGGTCTCGCGCAGCCACGCATCGACTGCCCGGTCGCGTGCAGCGAGCGCGCGCAACGCGTCGCGGATCACTTCCGACTCGGTCGCATAGGCACCGCTGGCGACCCGCTGCCGCACGCCGTCGGCCATCTCGTTCGGGAGCGTGATGCTCATTTGCTGGGTGGTGCGCATGGCGACCCTCCTCTTCCAATTGGATTTAATCCCACTCCATCCTCGTCGCGCCGTCACGGACTGTGGTTTGCCGGGTGCGTGCCGGGTGGGCAGAAGTGCGGCACGGGGCATGAATAAGGTACGCGCAAATTCCAGTCATAAGCTCTGAAGTTATGGGAATGCGTGCACTTGTTCGTGAATCGACATAAGCGAGCTACCGCTCGCGGTCGCGTGTAGCAAACGCCTGAACGAATTGCCGGGCTCGCTGCACTTCGTAGTCGTTGGGGGTAGGTTGAACTGATGCGGATTCACGCCGTGCTGGCGCGCGACCATCGATACGGATTTCCCCGGTTCGAAACTCTCGCGAACCATCGCCAGCTTTTGATCCGATGTCCAATGTCGGCGACGCTCCGGGCCCGTCGACACTTCCATCACTTCCTGCCCGGCGTTTCAGGTGCCTGCCCTACCATCCGCGCATTGTTTCGGTTTCGGTGACCAATTTTCCTATTGAAAATAAAAATGCATGAGATGGATTGTGCCAACGTTATAGGCCGAGAAAATGACTTATTCCTCTCGATTTATTGGGCATTGGATACAAAAATGCGAAGTGTTGATGGTCATGGATTTATCAAATCGGAGATCGTGATGAAAAAAATAAGGACGATATCGGTTTTTATTTTCGTGGGTGCAATTTTCCTTGGCGTGGAAGGCGCGAACGCGCAATGCAGTAAGGCCGTGACTGGTCGATGTACTGTGGATGAGTGCAATAACAGGCATACCAAACAGGTAATTGAGTGTTCGGACAACTTGGTGCCGATCAATTGTTCCGGAAAGACAGGAAATGTGGATCGTCAAAAATTTGCAAAAATGAATCTGAGCTGTCTTGATGCTCGTCGATATACGTCACACTGCTTTGATAAGACGAACGATGCGCATAAAAATTTGATCAATCAATTGAAGAGGGCGATTTTATCCTGTGGTGCCAAAGTGCCGGATAATCCTTACGAGGGTGGCCGCCCTTAGGCCAATTCGCTGAATTTCAACGATACGAACCTGACGCGGATTCGTGGATGAGCACCACTTTTGCCTGAATTTGACATGGGTGATGCTGATCCGAGGCGCGCGATCTCCGTATGGAGATTACGTAATCCTGTGGTGGGATATGGGGAATCTAAAATGGCTGGAGGCATCATGTCGATCGAGCGCGTTTCGAAATTGATTTGCTATGCGATTTGGTTTTTTACAACGTCATCCGTGGCTGTGGAGCCAGCACCGAACCATTCGTCAACGCAGAACGAAGTGGCTGCTTACCAGGTCATGATAGACCGCGCAAAAGCCACGCATTTGAAAGTGGATAGCCAAGCGGCATGCCTGTCGAGCTACAAGATGGATTTGATCAAGGACAGGGATGGGTGGCAGGCTGATCTTGGCGAAAGCATTAGGAAAATATCGGCCTTGGAATCGGATATTGCAAGATACAAGGCGGAATATGACGGCTATGTCGGTGAACATAATTCTGCATCCGCGGCGCTGGGCGATGCCAGGGCTGCATTGAATAAGGCAGAGCGCGATAGGCTGGAGGCCGCAAAAAAAATATTCGGCATGTGTGAGTTTGGCGGCAACGTTGGGTGGCGGGGGGCTGGGTTGCGCGATTTATAAGATAGGTGAAGACAATAAATTAAGCGGCAATATTGCCGCGGCGGAAAAAAGAGTCAGCGCTGCCGAAGTGAACCTGAATGCGGCCCGGCAAAGAATGGATCAGAGCAGGGTGACCCTGGACCTGGAGCAGAAAAAGCAGGAGGTTGCGTTGGCTTCCAAGAAGGAAGTCGAACGCGGGATCTCCAGAGTGGCGGAGATGATTTATCGCCTCAACGAAGTCAGTCAGCAGCTGATGAAAATGGCTGATGAATTTAAAGATCAACTCAAGGAGGCGATGGAAGTCGATGTGGGTGATGGCCGTGCTCGAAGTGCAAGAATGGCAGACGATATCGAGAGGAAATTTTATGCATCGTATGCGACGCTGAATGCAATCGTTGCAGGTGCTAAATCAGACTTGCCATTGAATGTAGTGAATCGCTGTGCCGTACATTGAAGACGATGTTAATCATTGCAGTCAATTCGAAAGGAGAACGTTGTGGCAAATCCGACTAATTTCACAAACCGGGCCGAGCAGATCAACAGGGCGATCGAAGACGAGGTTGCTGCTATTCGCGCGGCGGGCACCTGGCAATTTCCGGCACGCGACGCTCGAATAGTCTCGTGTTACGTCAACAAGATAGAAGGTGCGTATGACGTCGAACGCGCGAAAAGAGACACCGACAACGCGATTGATCTTCTCTATATCGCGTACAACACCACGCCTCAGGAAGAGGGGGACATCCGCGTCAAGATCAGCGGAATCATGGACAATCTGATCCAGGCACAGCAGAAGAGCCAGCGCACGATGGACGAGGCGATGCGGACGGCCGATCACGTTCTGTTGTTGTTGAAGAACACCTTGCCGGACTGGGGCGACGCCAAGGACGACAGTGACGTGGCCGCCGCGGTGAAGGCATTTGCCGGCAGCGATTTGCTCGACGTGGTCAAGAAGGTCCGCGGGAAGGCCTTGGATCTCAACGCGAAACTCAATCTGATCGCGAAGGACTACGACGACATCATTCTCCAAACGACCGAAGCGACGTCGAACAGCGAGGTGGTGCTCGGTCGACGCTTGAAGAATAAGGACAAGATCGAAAAGGAGATTCGCGAGACGAATGCGGAGCGGGAACGTCTGGACTCCCTCGTCAAAGACCTGCAGGAGGATGTCATTCGATTCGACAAACTGGCACGGGACTACGAGGCGCGAGCCAATACGGCGGAGGAACGCGCATTCATCATGCAGATCGTCAAAGTCGGGGCTCAGATGGTTTCCTCGGTCATTCCGGCCGTTGCGATGGCCTTCTCCGGCGGTTCCATGGGATCGGCTCTCGGGAGCGCTGCGCGCATTACGTCTGGCGAGACGACTGGACCCAAGGTCGCGGATAACACGAAGGAAGCCATCAAGACCCGGGAAGACATATCCAGGGCAAAGGCGGATCGCGAGAAAGCCGACGCGAAGGTCAAGGAGGCGCAGACTCAGATCGTCGCCGTGCGCAAATCGCTGCGTGAGGCGGAGGGCGTTGCCGAGAGCGGTGACACCGACCTGGACGAAGCACAACCCGGAGAGGATGTCGACAAAGAAAGTGACAGTGGGGCCGTCAGGGAAATCAAGGGCCGGCTGAAGAAGGCGAAAAGCGAGTTGGAGAAGAATCAGGCGAAGTCCGACAAGCTGGCCGCCAGCCTGGCTGCGCTGCAGGCATCGCTGGATGCCTTGTCGCAGGGCCTGGGTGAACTCTCGCAGGAACAGAAGGACAGTGCGGCCAGCCTGCGAGAGATCCAGATGAAGATGCTCGATAAAGCCGAGTCTTATGAGAAGGAGCGACGCACGCAGGCGGCGGAACTCGTCAAGATCAATGCGTTGTTGACGGGCAAGCGCACGGAGGAGGAAACCATCCAGCTTGCGATCAGGTCGCTGAACATCAGCCTGAGCGCGCTGAAGCGTACCAAGGAGATCGTCGTCGAGATCGCTTTCTTCTTCAAGTCGTTCGCGGACTTCATGGACCAGATCTCGAGGGAGGCTGACCTGGGCATCGAATTGCTGGGAACGGCGGCAGAGAAGAAAAAGATTGGCGCGAGCAGCCTCGCCAATTTGATCGAGTTCACGGATGCGTTCTTCCTGAAGCAGGCCGGTGAATGGCACGCCACCTACGTCGTGTCGGAGAAATTCAACGCGTGTTTCAGCTCCGGCTGGACGAAGCTGAACAAATTGACCGGGAGATACATCACGGGCGACGAACTCAGGTCTTATCTCGAAACCGCCGCTGCAAGGTTGCGGGTAATTGCTGAGGAGTATGAAGTAGCGGCAAGGAACAAGATCGCCAATCTCGACCGGTATCGCAAGGAACTGCGCGGCGATAGCGGGGCGGAGGCGACGAAGACCGCATGAGCGTGCGTGCGAGCCACCCTGGCGGCGCTTTCCCCCGCCAGGGTGCCGGGAGCGGTCGGTTGCCGCCGTGCGTGTTTGGCGCGGCGGTATCCAAGGCGGCGCTGCGCGCCCACGCGTCACGTGCGCTGGCCCCGGGGCGCCGAATTGATCATGGTGCGCGACAATCTGCGCCATTTATCGATCTCGACGACGTCGACCTATCTGCATAGCGACGAGGTGCAGCGAGCTCGGCAGTTCGATCAGGTGTTTAGCTCACTGGATTTTGAGTAGTAGGTCGCCGGCTAACGGCATTTGAAGCATAAGCGCGAGAGATTTCACAACTTCAAAGCTTATGACAGGAATTTGCGCTTACCTTGCTCATATCCCAGCACCGTGCGATACCAGCGCCGACGCCGCTCGCGGAGCAGCGCGAGCAGGTCGGCAAACGTCGCGACGTCGGTGGCCGCGAGCCGCGCAACGAGTTGGGGTACGACTTGGCCATCGAGCGCGTGCTCGGGCTGCGGCGCCTCGACGGGACTCGCCGCCATCCGTGCGAGCGCCGCGCCCTGCCGTTCGCTCAGCTGGCGATTGCGCGCGATCTTCATTTGACACCTGCGCGGCGCCGCGGCGGTGACAACTTTATTGGCGACTTCAACAAAGCAATTTCGTCAACGCGTGCCTTGAAGTTCGAATTAGATTCCGCCGTGCATACTTTCTGCGAGTGCCTGGTTTTGATCCTCGTAGAATCCGCGCAAACAAGTCGGTCATCACATTCGCCTTCATGCATCGCCTGGTATTGGAGGATCGTCAATCAGACAAGTTAGATTTTGCTTTTTCCGTGTAGTTTACGAAACACCCTTCAATTCATAGCGCATTCCGTTCGGTGTCCGGGGTTACGGTTCACAGCTCGATCAAGCAGCAGTACAAGAGCGATGAACAGAGAGACCTACCGTCTGGTGTACTCCGGACTCCGGGGAATGGCGGTGGCGGTTGCGGAGACGGCAATCGCTGCGGGGAAGTCGGCCGGCGGCGCAACGCGCGCACGTCGGCGTGGCAGGTTGCGCGGCATTGCGGCGGCGGCTGCGACGCTGCTTGGCGCGGCGCCGGGGATCGCGCCCGCGCAAATCGCGCCGACGCCCGGTACGCCGACGCACGTGATCCAGACGCCAAACGGTCTCCCGCAAGTCAACATTGCCGCGCCGAGCGGAGCGGGCGTTTCGGTCAATACGTATAACCAGTTCGATGTCCAGAAACCCGGCGCGATCCTGAACAACTCGCCGACGATGGTCCAGACGCAGCAAGGCGGGATGATCAATGGCAATCCTAACTTCGGGCCAGGGCAGGCGGCACGGATCATCGTCAACCAGGTTAACAGCACGGCGGCATCCCGGTTGCGCGGCCATGTCGAGATTGCCGGCAACCGGGCCGAAGTCGTGCTGGCGAACCCTGCCGGCATCGTCGTGGACGGCGGGGGCTTCATCAACACGAGCCGCGCGACCCTGACGACCGGCCTGCCGTACTACGGCGCGGATGGTTCGCTCGCGGGCTACCACGTCAACCGCGGCCTGATTGCGGTTCAGGGTGCCGGTCTCAACGCGTCGAACGTCGATCAGGTCGATTTGATCTCACGCGCCGTTCAGGTGAACGCTGCGATGTACGCCACGACCCTGAACGTCTTGACCGGCGCGAATCGGGTCGATCATCGCACGCTCGACGCGACCGCGATTCAGGGCGATGGTCCCGCGCCGGGCGTATCGATCGACGTCAGCCAACTGGGCGGGATGTATGCGGACAGAATCCACTTGGTCGGCACGGAACACGGCGTCGGCGTGAGCAATGCCGGCGTGCTCGCGGCGCAAGCAGGCGATCTGACGCTGCACGCGAACGGCCAGCTCGTGCTGACGGGCAGGACGAATGCGAGCGGCAATCTGAGCCTGTCCGCGCAGGACGGCATCCGGAACAGCGGCAAGACCTACGGTCAGCAGAACGTATCGGTCACGACCGGCGGCACGTTGTCGAACAGCGGCGCGCTGACCGCGCAGCGAAATCTGAGCCTGTCGGCCGGAACGGTTGCATCGAGCGGTTCGCTCGGTGCCGGCGTGAATCAGGATGGCGCGGTCAGTGGCCGTGGCGACCTGCGTGTCAGTGCTTCCGGCCGACTGCTGGCGACGGGCCAGAACGTCGCCGGCGGCGACGTTGCGTTGACCGGCGGCAGCATCGATCTGTCCGGCGCTAAAACGGCCGCGATGGCAAGCGTGACACTGCGCGCCGAAGCGGGCGACGTCGATCTCAGCGACGCGACAACGAGCGCGCAAGGCGAGATTCATGCCGATGCATCCGGTACGCTGCGCAACGACCATGGCACGCTGTCGAGTCAGGCCGGCACGACGATGCGCGCTGGCAGCCTGTTGAATCGGCGCGGCCGGATTTCCGCCGGCGGGCCGCTGACGATCGACACGTCGGGGCAGGTCGCGAATCAGGGCGGCATGCTCGTGACCAACGGCGCACTGGAATTGACCGCGGGCGACGTCATGAACAACGAGGGCACGATCCAGAGCGACGGTGCCCTGTCGATATCAGGCACATCGCTCGACAACACCGCGGGTCGCATCGTGTCACTGAACAGCGACGGGCTGTCGCTCACGACAACCGGCCAACTGACGAATGCAGGCCGCACAACTGCGACGGGCGCGCAAGGCGGCGTGATCGGCGGCAACGGCGACGTATCGGTGCAAGCCGGCTCAGTCGTCAATCGCGGGAGCGTGACGGCGATGCAGACGTTGCAGGTCGCGACTGCGTTGCTTGACAACCGTGAAGGCGCGATCGCAGCCGACCGGCTGAACGTGAAGGCCGCGAATCTGCAAAATGCGCACGGTAAGCTGACCCAGTACGGCGATCAGGCCACCGCGCTCGACGTGAGCGGCACGCTGGACAACTCGAACGGCGGCACGATCCAGACGAACGGCGTGGACCTGACGTTGGTGCCCTCGATGCTGAACAACGCAGGCGGCAAGATCGTCCATGCCGGAACCGGCACGCTCAAGCTTGCGCTGGCAGCCGGCACGCTGACGAACGTGGGCGGGACGATCGCAAGCCGCGGCGGGATCGCGTTGTCGGCCGACGCGCTCGACAATGCGGGCGGCACGCTTGAGGCGCTGGGCTCGGTTTCAGCTCGGATCGCAGGTGAACTGAACAACACGCGGGGCACGTTGACGGCCAACGGAGACATGACGCTCGACGCGGGCACGCTGACCAACACACAAGACGGCAGGCTGAGCGGAGCGAATGTCCGGATTCGTGCGGGTGGCGTCAACAACGATGGCGGCCGGGTCGCCAGCATCGCCGGCACTGGCGGCGACGTCGACATCGCGACGACGGGTGCGATCTCCAATGCAGACGGTCAGATTGGCGCCACGCGCAATCTTTCGGTAACGGCCGGCACGCTGTCCGGAGGCGGCGCATATAGCGCGGCAAGCAACCTGACGATGCACCTGCAAGGCGACTTTGCGAATACGCCCGACTACCGGTTCGACGCAGGGCACGACCTCGCATTCACGCTGCCCGGCACGTTCAGCAACACCGGCGGGTTGATGAGCGGGAACAATCTGAGCGTCGACGCGCGGGGCATCGTCAACCAAGGCGCGATGGCGGCGGGTGGCCTGTTGCGCACGAACTCGAACACGCTCGCGAACACCGGCACGTTGGTGGGCGGCAGCGTGTCGCTCGCAGCCGCTTCGAAGCTGGAGAATGTCGGCCCGACTGCGCTGATCGGCGCGTCGGACAGCAACGGCCTGCTCGAATTGCTGTCGCAGAACATCGAGAACCGCGACGACACGACGGCGACCGATACCCCCGCGCTGACCGCAATTTACGGCCTCGGCCGCATGGTGCTGGCGGGCGGCAAGGACGCGAGCGGTCATTACACGAACGCGGCGCGCATCTTCAACCGGTCGGGGCTGATCCAGTCGGACGGCGACATGGCGCTGCACGCGGACCTCGTGACGAACACCCGGCGCGAGATGAAGACGGCGTGGACCGATCAGGTCGATCCGGCGCTGCTCGAAAGCCTGGGCATCAGCCTGAGCGGCCGGACCGGACAGGTCGGGGTGAAGGACCCGGACAGCATCGGCGGCGTGTACATCGAACCGCCGCACGGTGGCGAGTACAACAGCACGTACCAGTACACGACCTATACGGGGAAGGCGCGGGCCAATGTGATCGCGCGGTTCAGCCCGCAGGCGCAGATCGTTTCCGGCGGGACGCTGGACGCGTCGTCGGTCGGCACGCTGCAGAACTACTGGAGCGCGGTGGCGGCGGCCGGCGACATCGCGATGCCCGGCACGCTCGACAACGACAGTTGGAGGGGCCAGGACGCCCCGCGCGTCGAGGTGACCTACACGGGACGCTACTGGTACCGCAATTACGACGGGAGCAAGTTCTGGAGCTATTCGTTCTGCAACGATGCGGGATGCAACGGGCCGGCGGACCTGAAACGCCATGGACTGCCGGACTACGCATCGCGCTTCGTATCGAACGGCACGCTGAGCGGTCCGGGCGTGAGCATCCACAATCCGGCCGGGAACGCGACCATTCCACCGATCGGGTTGCCGCCGGGCGTCGACATTGGCGCGGTGGGCGGCGGCATCGACAAGGTCATCGCGAGCGCAACGGCAGTTGACGTGCTGAAGCACCTGACGATTCCGCAGGGCGGGTTGTTCCATCCGAATCCGGCGCCGAACGCTCGCTACGTGATCGAGACGAATCCTGCGTTCACGAGCCAGCGGCGTTTCATGTCGAGCGACTACTACCTGCAACAGCTCGGACTGAATCCGGACCAAACGGAACGGCGGCTCGGCGACGGCTTCTACGAACAGTGGCTCGTGCGCAACCAGATCACGGCGCTGACAGGCAAGGCGGTGCTCGGGCCGTACACGGACGTGCAGGCGCTGTATGAATCGCTGCTCGGAGCCGGCGCGGCACTGGCGAAATCGCTCGACTTGCCGCTCGGGATTGGATTGTCCGTCGAACAGGTGTCGCAACTGACGGGCAACGTGGTGCTGATGGAAACGCGCGTCGTCGATGGGCAGTCGGTGCTCGTGCCCGTCGTCTATCTGGCGAAGGCCGATCAGCAGGACATGAGCAACGGGCCGCTGATCTCGGCCGGCAACATCGACCTGAAGGACGTGCAGTCGTTCACGAACAGCGGCACGATCAGGGCTTCGGGCAACATGTCGATCGACGGCAAGCAGATCGACAACCGCCACGGCATGCTGCAAAGCGGCGGCCACATGGCGCTGACGACACGGGGCGACGTCGATCTGACGTCGGCGAACGTGAAGGCGGGCAGCCTGCAATTACAGACTGGCGGCAATCTGCTTCTCGATACTGCTACGCAGACGCAGAAACAAGTCAATGCTGATGGCGCCACGCGCGTGACGACGACGCTCGGGTCGACAGCCCACATCGACGTCGCGGGCGACGCGGCAATCGGGACAGGCGGCGACTTCCGGCAGAACGCCGGTGCGTTGTCGGTAGGCGGCAACTTGGGGATGCAAATCAGCGGCGACTGGACGCTCGGCGCGCTGGAAGTAGGCGAGAAGAAAGTGGTCCAGCGTTCGAACGGTGTGTCGGATACCGACATCCGCAGTGCGGTGGGCAGCAGTGTGAAGGTCGGCGGCGCGTCGGCGATCGCGGTCGGCAGTGATCTGACGGCACACGGCGCGCAGATCGATCTTGGTGGTGGCGGCGCGATCGCGGCAGGCGGCACCGTGACGCTTGGGGCCGCGAGCGCAACGTCGACGGTGAACAGCAGCAGCGCCGGCAACGAGGGGAGCCGCAGCTATACGGAGACCTACCACACGTCGGATCAAAAGCTGACGGGCACGATGCTGACCGGTGGTGACAGCGTCGCAATCGTGGCGGGCAAGGATCTGAACGTGATCGGCAGCACGATCAGTCTGGAGAAAGGCAACGCGACGCTCGCGGCGGCCGGCGACGTGAATATCGGCGCGGCGACCGAGACGCACGAACTGAACGCACACGAGACGCATAGTCGCAGCGGCGTGGTGAGCGGATCGAAGGTTGCAAGCGGGATTGACCAGACGATGACGCTGAGCCGGGGCAGCCTGGTGTCAGCCGACGGCGTGACGATCGCGAGCGGCAAGGATCTCGAAATCCAGGGCAGCACGGTGGTCGGGACGAACGACGTGACGCTGAACGCGGCGCGCAACGCGACGATCACGACGACGCAGGATACGCTGCAATCGTCCAGCTACTACGAGAAGAAGGAATCGGGGTTGATGTCGGGCGGCGGGCTGTCGGTGTCGGTTGGCCGCAGTTCGCTGAAGACGACCAGCCAGTCGAATGAGATCACGAACAATGGCAGCACGATCGGCTCGCTGAACGGCAACCTGAGCATCAACGCGGGCAACGACCTGCACGTGACCGGCAGCGACCTGATCGCCGCGCAGAACATCAGCGGCACGGGCGCGAACGTGACGATCGATGCGGCGCAGAACGTGAGTCATCGCGGCCAGACGCAGGAAATCTCGAAGAGCGGCCTGACGCTGGCGTTGAAGGCGCCGGTGATCGACGCGGTGTCGAATGCGGTCGACCAGTCGCGCGCGGCGAGCAAGAGTCAGGACGGCCGGGCCTCGGCATTGCATGGAATGGCGGCGGCCAGCGCCGCATGGGATGCGAACCTTGCCGCAGGCGGCCTTGTCAACGATCTGGCGATGGGCAAGACGCCCCAATTCAAGGTCGAGGTCAGTCTCGGCAGCAGTCACAGCAAAAGCGCGTTCACCGAGAGCAGCGTGACGAACCGAGGCTCGAACGTGAGCGCGGGCGGTACGGCCGCGTACGTGGCGACCGGGAACGGCCAGCTGGCCAGCGGCAACGTGACGATCGCGGGTTCGAACGTAAGCGCGAACGACGTGATTCTGGCGGCGAAGCATCAGGTCAACATCATCAATACGACCGATACCGATTCGACACGCAGCACGAACGAATCGAAGAGCGCGAGCGTGGGCGTGTCGGTCGGCACGGGTGGCTTCGGCGTATCGGCGGCGATGTCGAAGGCCAACGGCGACGGCAACAGCGATCTCGCGACGCAGAACAACAGCCATGTGAACGCCGCGAACAGCGTGACGATCCTGTCGGGCGGCGACACGAACATCATCGGGTCGAACGTCAGCGGGAATCAGGTGAATGCCGATGTGGGCGGGAACCTGAACATCGCCAGCGTGCAGGATACGTTGACGAGCGCCGCGCATCAGTCGAGTTCGGGCGTCGGAGTCAGCGTCAGCCAAGGCGGCGCTAGCGGGAGTTTCAGCCAGAGCAAGGGCAACGCGACGGGCAGCTATGCGGGCGTGAACGAGCAAGCGGGGATTCAGGCGGGAGACGGCGGGTTCAACATCAACGTCACGGGCAATACCGATCTGAAGGGGGCGGTGATCGCGAGCGATGCGGATGCGTCGAAGAACACGCTGGCGACGGGCTCACTCTCCTTCTCGGACATCCAGAATCAGTCGCACTACGATGCGAGCTCGAGCGGCTTCAGCGCAGGTGCGACGACCGGCGACGGCGGGATGAACTACAGCACGCATGGCAGCGCGTCGGGCAAGAACACAGGCGGTGCGTCGCCGATGCTGGGGCAGCACGAGAGCGGCAGCGATAGCGCGACAACGAAGAGCGGCGTGAGCGTGGGCACGGTCAAGATTACGGATTCAGCGAATCAAAAGCAGGACATGGCGAGCCTGAACCGGGATACGACGAACACGAACGGAACCGTATCGAAGCTGCCGGACATGCAGAACCTGCTGGACAGGCAGTCGGACATGATGTCGGCGGCGAGCGCGGCAGGTGAGGTGGTGTCGCGGCGGATTGGGGACTACGCCGACAAGATGGTGAAGGAGGCTGTCGCCAATGGCGACCAGACAGGCGTCGACGCGTGGAAGGAGGGTGGTGCGAATCGTGCGCTGATGCAGGGTGCGGGCGCGGCGCTGGTGACGGGGCTTGCTGGCGGGAATGCGGTCGGTGGTGCGGCTGGCGCGGCGATTGTGTCGATCGCGGCGGGCAAGCTCAATGAACTGAGCAGTGCGATCGCGGGTAGTGATCCGACCGGCAACGCCAATATGAATCAGGCGCTGGGCAACATCGTGGCGAATGCGCTGGCGACCGGTGCAGGTGGCCTCGTGGGCGGCAACGCTGGCGCGTTCTCGGGACACGACGTCGATCGGTTCAATCGGCAGTTGCATCCGGAAGAGAAGAAATGGATCAACGAAAGTGAATCGGCGTACGCGAAGAAATACGGTTTGACACTCGAGCAGGCGCATAACGAACTCACGACGCAGGCGAATTTGCAAGTGCAGAATGGCTCATCGGGTACCTGGAATCAACGCGCGAGTGACTTCCTGAGTCAGGCTCACGGCATGCTGACGGCCGATGGCAATAGCGGCCCGGGGTACATGTTCTATGCGACGCCGGAGCAGAAGGCGAATGTGGAGATGTACGCGAAGTACTATCCAAACGGCGTAGGGATGAATGTACCGGGAGGGCAGGCCATCACGGATTCGGTGAGCCGGGAGCAGGCGTATCGCGACGCGTATGCGAAGGGGACGTTGGGTGCGGCGGCGGGTGCGGTGACGATAGCGGTAGGTGGCCCGATAGCGGCGTTGCCGGGAGCGCCGATATTTAGTACGGGCGGGGTGTTGGGTTCGGGGGCGCTGGCGTCGCCGGTTGGGACCGGGGCGATCACGGCCGGTATCAACGCGGGCTCGCAGTATATCCAGAACGGCAGTATTGATCCGATCGGCGTGGCGGGAGCATTCGGTACGGGCGCAGCGGGTTCGTATGGGGGATTGCTGTGGAACGTGGGCGTGAATGCGATTGGCGGAGCGACGATGACTGCGCTCAATAATGTCCTGAACGGGAAAAATGAAAGTGTTGCGTTCGGTACAGTGGCCGGTGCGATCGCTTCGGTAGCCGGTTATGGGGCGGGCAAGTTTATTGGTTCGAGCTTCAATAATCTTTCGCGACCGACACTTAACGGAAATTCGGCATGGTCAAGTGTTGGACAGTGGGCTGGGTCATCGGGGTTGAATATATTTGGACCTAACAACTGGTCTGCCGTAGGTGCATCAATGGCCGGGAGCTTCGGAACTGAAGCGGCAGGTGCAGCGGCGAATGGGATAAAGAACCAAACGGAGCAAAGGAGATGATTCGTCTACTTTCATTCTTTGCGCTTTCCTTAGTCGTGTCGATCGCTTGCGTTGCGATTATCAAGATAGTAGTTGTGCTCATGGCTGAGGTCTTTTATCACGGAAATTACCAGTGGAGCCGCGAAGACATCCGTTTTGTGATGCTTCGTGGTTCGATCATGGGATTGGTATTTTGCGTGTTTGGCCTCATGCGATACCTTCGGGAAAAGAACGATCGATAATAAGTGCCTCGAAAATTAATAAATCGGCCGGCGCGGAAATAGGATTGGTATTCGAATGCGCCGCTAAGAGATTGCGACGAAAAATCATTATGAAGACCTCTTTCAGGCTGGTGGCACTACCGCTCGCCTTGGTATCACTCGCGCTCCACGCGCAGCAGCAGCGGCCAACCCCAGCCGAGGAAGCCGCGGCAGCCCGCGCCAACGCTGAACAAAACCGACAGGTTCAGCAGCAACACGAAGCGCAGCAGCGCAACGCAGTGGTACACGCTCCGTCATTGCGCTCGGAGGTGCCGCGCGTCGAAGCGTACCCCGTGTTGCCCGAGGAATCGTCTTGCTTCCGTATCGATCGCTTTGCTCTCGACGTTCCCGGCGCAGTGTCCGATGCAGTAAAGGCGCAAGGCGCGTCGACGCTGCCGCAGGATCGCTTCGCGTTTGCCCGCGAATGGCTTGAACACTACGTTGGGGCATGCGTGGGCAAGCAAGGGATCGACGTGCTCGTCAAGGGGCTGTCGCAAGCGATTCTGGCGCGCGGCTATATCACGACGCGCGTGTTGCTTCCCGAGCAGGATCTGTCCACCGGCACGCTGAACCTCGCCCTGATCCCCGGCGTGATCCGCCGCGTACATTTCGCCGACGAAAGACCGCGCGGCACCTGGAAATCCGCATTCCCGACTCGCGATGGCGACCTCCTTAACCTGCGGGCCCTCGAGCAAGGTCTCGAACAGATGAAGCGCGTATCGAGCCAGGACGTGTCGATGCAGATCGTCCCGGCCGACGTGCCGGGCGAAAGCGACGTCGTCCTCGACGTCAAGCGTGCGAAACCGTGGACGGTCGTCGCGTCGATCGACAACTCCGGCACGCGCGCGACCGGCAAGCTGCAAGGCAACCTGTCGCTCGGCATCGACAATCCGCTCGGCCTGAACGACATCTTCAACCTCGGCGTGAGCCAGGATCTCGAACTCGGCGACAAGCGGCTCGGCTCGCACGGCTGGAACGGCTTCTACTCGATCCCGTGGGGCTACTGGACCGCCACGCTGTCCGCATACACGAACAGTTACTACCAGCAGATCGCCGGCGTGAACCAGACCTTCGTCGCGAGCGGCAATTCGAAAACGGTCGACCTGAAGCTGCATCGCGTGCTCGCGCGCAGCCAGAACGACGTGTTCGGCATGCAGCTCCGGCTGTCGCGCCGCTTCGGCCGGAGCTTCATCGAAGACACCGAGATCCCGCAGCAACGCCGCAACAACACGTTCGTCGAAATCGGCCTGACCGATCGCCACTACTTCGGCGGCGCGCAACTCGACGGCACGCTCGCCTATCGTCAGGGCGTCGACTGGTTCGGCGCGCAGGACGACTCCCTTGCCCAGGGCGGCGGCCCGACATATCGCTACAAGATGGCGGTCCTCGACGCGAACCTGTCGATGCCGTTCGCGATCGCACGGCAACCGTTTCGCTACGTGACGACCTTCCACGGGCAATACACGGGCAACACGCTGTATTACATCGACGACCTGACGATCGGCAGCCGCTACACGGTGCGCGGCTTCGACGGCGAAACGATGCTGGCGGCCGCGCGCGGCTTCTACTGGCGCAATGAATTGCAGATGCCGGTCGGGCGGACGAGGCAGGCGATCTATGCGGGGCTGGACTACGGCCGCGTGTGGGGCCCGCAGCCGGTCGCGCTGGTCGGCACGCAGCTCGCGGGCGCGGTGATCGGCGTGAAGGGGAGCATGGCGACGCGTTTCGGCGCTTACGGGTACGACATGTTCGCCGGCACGCCGGTCTACAAGCCGTCGGAGTTCGAGACCGCGCGCGTTACGGTCGGATTTCAGTTGACGGCGCAATTCTGATGGTTTGAAGACGTTGAAACCCCAAAGGCTTTTTTTGGATTTTTTGTCAGGGAGGATTTGAAGTGTGGAGATATAAACGATATTTCCCGGCTGTCATGGCCGCGGCCGTGGTGGGGTTGGGCGGCTGCGCGACCGAATCGTCGCGCACGCTCGACGTGCCGGTCGTCAGCAGCGCGCAGCGCCCGTACACGGGCAAGCCGGTCGCGATCGCGGTCGGCAAGTTCGACAACCGTTCGAGCTATATGCGCGGCATCTTCTCGGACGGCATCGACCGCCTCGGCGGCCAGGCGAAGACGATCCTCGTCACGCGCCTGCAGCAGAGCCGCCGCTTCAACGTGCTCGATCGCGAGAACCTCGAGGAGATCAAGCAGGAAGCCGGCTTCATGAAGAAGGCGCAGGCGGTGAAGGGCGCGAACTACGTGGTGACGGGCGACGTGACCGAATTCGGCCGCAAGGACGTCGGCGATCACCAGCTGTTCGGCATCCTCGGCAACGGCAAGACGCAGGTCGCGTACGCGAAGGTCAACCTGAACATCGTCGACACGACGACGTCGGAAGTGATCGCATCGAGCCAGGGCGCGGGCGAATTCAGCCTGTCCAACCGCGAAATCATCGGCTTCGGCGGCACCGCGAGCTACGACTCGACGCTCAACGGCAAGGTGCTCGACCTCGCGATCCAGGAGGCCGTCAACCATCTCGTCGACCACGTCGACGCCGGCGCGCTGAAGCCGGCGAAGTAAGCGTCACGGCTTCACCGATTCACCACATCAACAAGAAGAGAAATGACCATGAAACGGGGTATCTGGCTGCCGGCAACGGCCGCCGCATTGCTGCTCGCGGGCTGCGCGGCGCCGACCACGCCGCCGCTCTATCAATGGAACGGCTACCAGCCGCAGGTGTACGAGTACTTCAAGGGCAAGACGTCGCCGCAGGAGCAGATCGACGCGCTCGAAAAGGCGCTGCAGCAGATCCGGGCGAAGGGCAACACGCCGCCGCCGGGCTTCCACGCGCATCTCGGGATGCTGTACGCGAGCGTCGGCAGCGAACAGCAGGCCGAACAGGAACTGCAGGCGGAGAAGCAGCTGTTTCCGGAATCGTCCGCTTACATGGATTTCCTGATGAAAAAGAAATCCGCTCCGCAGAAAACCACCCAACAGTGACGCGTACGCCATGTTCAAGACCATTTCATTCAAGCTGCTGTCCGTGCTGTCGATCGTCGCGCTGCTGAGCGCCTGCGCGCAGCCGGTGAAGCACGCCGACTACACGGCGTTCAAGAAGAGCCAGCCGCGTTCGATCCTCGTGCTGCCGCCGGTCAACGAAACCAACGACGTCGCGGCGACCTACGGGATGCTGTCGCAGATGACGCTGCCGCTCGCCGAGGCCGGCTATTACGTGGTGCCGGTGGCGGTGATGGCCGAGACGTTCAAGCAGAACGGCCTGGCCAACGCCGCCGAGATCCAGGGTGCGTCGCCGGTCAAGCTGCGCGAGATCTTCGGCGCGGATGCCGCGCTGTATTCGAAGGTCACGCAGTACGGATCCGTGTACCAAGTGGTGGACAGCACAACGATCGTGGCGGCGTCGGCGAAGCTCGTCGACCTGAAGACCGGTGACGTGTTGTGGCAGGGAGAGGGCCGGGCGACCGGCAAGGAGGTCGGCAACAACATGAGCGTCAACGGACTCGGGATCGTCGGGGCACTCGTGCAGGCGGCCGTCAAGCAGGTCGCGCATTCGCTGACGGACGAGGCGCATGACGTGGCCGGGCTGACCAGCAAGCGGCTGTTGTCCGCGGGGCCGCCGAACGGGCTGCTGTACGGTCCGAGATCGATCAGGTACGGAACCGATTGAGCGCGACGGCGGCACGTTTGTATGGTCGCGTTGCCGTCAACGGCCCCAATTGGTCCGTGCGTCGGTTCGGGCGGTGACGTGCGTCAGCGGGCCCGCAACCGCGCGACCATCTCGTGGATGACG
Organism: Burkholderia ubonensis subsp. mesacidophila; assembly: GCF_002097715.1. Taxonomy (NCBI): domain Bacteria; kingdom Pseudomonadati; phylum Pseudomonadota; class Betaproteobacteria; order Burkholderiales; family Burkholderiaceae; genus Burkholderia; species Burkholderia ubonensis. The sequence continues at coordinate 555,828 of NZ_CP020739.1, read as the reverse complement.
ATATGGCGGATCGCGCGCAACAGGTGGACTTCGCCGCCGAGCGTCGCCGTCAGTTCGGGACGCGCCGCGATCATCGCGTCGTTGTCCCGGCCGACTTCGCGCAGCAGCGCATCGGCCTCGGCGGGAATGCGCTGCAGCAATTCATCGACGTGGCGCAGCGCGGTCGCGCGCGTCAGCCCGAGCGCGGCGCCGGCCTGCTCGAGCACGTCGCGCGTGAAGTCCGCGTAGCGCCGCACGCCGGCCACCGGCCGCGTGAATTCGGCGAGATCCGGCCAGCGGCTTTTCGGGCTGTAGGTCGCGGTTTCGTACACGCCGTCGCACAGCAGGTCGTAGTGCGGCGACAGCGCCAGGCCGCTGTCGGCGACGAGGAAGCTCAGGTTCTTCAGGTGCGAATCGCCGTTGCCGACCACGATGCAGAACACGAGCCAGCGGAAGATGCGCAGCCGCGCGGGTGCGGGCGCGCGGCATGCGTTCGCCAGCGCCGCGAGCGCGTCGAGCGACCAGCCGCTGTACTTCATCGTCGCGGCCAGGTTGAGCACCTGGCAGCCGTCGATCGCGTGACGCCGTTCGACTGCGTCTTCCGTCACGTCGCGATCGAAGCGGCTGATCACGTACACGGGCGCCGGCACGTAGCGGCGCTCGATGTCGGGCACGTCGAGGCCGACGCGGCGCGCGAGCGTCATCACGAACCATTCGTTGACGACCGAATGCGGGTAGTCGTGCGCGTGCGGGTGATTCGGCTTCAGGATGTGGGTCGAGACCGCCTGGCCGCTCGGCTCGAACAGCTGCCCGTCGCGCAGCACGACCGGGAGCTTGTGCTGCGCGCCTGCGAGCGACATCTTCTTCGGCGCGTCATGCGTGAGCGGGACCGTCGGCAGCGCGCGGATGCGCGCGTCGAGTTCCGCGTCGCCGAGCGGCCGCAGGCGCGTGTCAGGGTCCGCGCGATCGTCGGGCGCGCGCAGCGTCACCGAGCCGGCCGATTCGCGGCCGTAGTGCGCGAGCAATGCAAATGCGTCGGCGATGTCGGGCAGTCCCGCATCGCTCGCGAGCAGCGCGCGCACGGTTTCCTCGGGCAGCAGGTTGTCGAAATACCACTGCACCGGGCGCGTGGTCGCGCCGTCGCGCAGCACGTCCGCCTGCAGCGGCAGGTGAGGGCTCAGCGCGAAGCGGGCGGGATGGTCGAGCCACGACCGCGCGTACTCGAACGCCCACAGGTTCTGGTGCTCGTGCAGCGTGCCGATGCGCTGGCCGTCGATCGACGCGACGAGTGTGCGCCCCGTCATTCCGCGTCTCCTGGTTCGGCGGGGTTGCCGCGCGGCGGGCGGGGCGCGTGCGCGTCGGCCAGCACGCGGCGGGCGACGTCCAGCGCGCGGGACGCGGCGCTCGGGCCGGACGGTTGCGATCCACGCCTCGCGCGCGGGGGCGTGGCGGCGGATTCCGCCGCCGTTTCCGCGTCGGCGTCGGCGACGAGCAGTCTGGCGGCTTTCAGCAGGCGCGCCGCGTCGGCCGATTCGGCCGGTGAAGCGGCATCGGTGCGCAGCAACAGTTGCTCGGCGGCGCGGCGTTCCCTGATGCTCGCGCGATGGCTCGCCTTGGCCGACTGGTTGCGGAGGAGTTCGTCGTTCGCGTCGGGAATGTCGACGACGACCCGCACGCCGAGCCCCTGCAGGATCTGGAACACCTTGCCCCACTGGACGGTGTCCGCCCCGCGCTCGGCCTTGACCATGAACGACTCGCTGACGCCGACGCTGCCGGCGGCATCGTCCTGGCGCAGGTTCTGCACTTTCCGGGCGGCGCGGATCACGCCGCCGAGGTCGGACGCTTGTTCGATCGTGTAACGCATGTCGACGGACTCCAGCGATGGAAACGGCGGGCCGGGCAGTTGGCGCGGCGCCGGTGCGTTTCGTCGCGGCAAAATAAGAAACTGTACGATCACACAGTATTGCATCCAAGCCGCGAAAATCAAGCCAAAACTGTTCGATCGGCGAGTTTTGATGAGATCTGCTTCAAAATTCGAAAAAACCATGCGATCGAACGGTTTTTCGTGGCTCAGCGCGGTTTCGACCGAAAAACCGTTCGTGTGCACAGTCCGGCGGACTGTGTTCGAAATTGCCATCACATGCAAAGTCGTGCGACGGAGAACGGCGGGCGCGTTCGAGCGCCGCATTATCCTTCATAGCGGAAATGCACCTCTGCCGACGGTTCGATACACATCTGTATGCTGTTTGAAAAATCGTGAACGCCCTTTGTGCCGGTAGCCTCTCGTGTGATGCAATGTTTGGAATTCGGTATCAATTTACATGCCGCATTCGTCGGATCATAGTTTCACGCAAATAACGCGGCGCCGTCACGAGCGCCGCGAACCAACGGAGACCGAGATGAGACACCGAGGCTGGGGGCAGACGACGCAACACCATTCCGCGCGGACCGCCCGACAGGGCCGCGCACGCAACGCACCGCCATCCCGCGCAACCGGTTTCTAGCCGGCGCATTCCACCGCCACGATTTCCGCTCTCGCGCGCCGCCGCATGACCGGCGCGCGAGGGCCGCGCATGCACGCTCACGGCCCTTGGCGGCCGGGGCGCCATCCGGCAGTCGCCGACACGTCGCTCGGTCGACGGCGGCCGGCATCAATGGCGACGGGCCGACGAGCCCGCGCCGACGAGACACACATTCATCATTAGGAGGGGCTGATGCGTTTCAAGCCTGGGCTGTCTGCCTTGTTGTCCTGCGCGATGCTGGCCGCGCCGTTCATCGCCGGTTGCGGTGGCGGCGACGATCCGGCGCCGATCAACGTTTCGCAATGCTCGGGCAGCACCTGCCCGCCGAGCGGGCCCGCGACGCAGCCGCCCGTCGTCGCGAAGCTCTGTCCGGACGCGCTCGACTACACGACGACCTACACCGGCGGCGCGGGCAGCGGCGAATACGTGAAGGTGCGCTTCGACACGACCAAGCAGACCTATCAGATGCAGTTCATCGAATCGTCGGTGCCGACGTCGGCCGGGCAGATCAACTCGACGCGCGCGGGCCTCACGATCAGCGGCGCGTTCCACCGTCCGACCAACCTGCCGACGGCCGAGCAGAACCGCTGCGCGTTCGTGCTCGACAGCGGCGCGACGAGCGACGGCGCGTATGCGGTGACGATCAATCGCACCGATCCGCCGATGCTGTTCGTCGGCAACGGCGTCGTGGGCGGCGGCATTCCCGGCGCGACGATCGCGTTCGCCGGCATCGAGCTGATCCCGGGCGTGACGATCGGCGTCGTGCCGTCGCGCTCGTTCGACTTCTATCCGTTCATCGGCTTCATTGAGACCGAAACCGACTTCTCGAAGGTCGCCGGCAACTACAACGAGCTCGGCATCCACCTGCAGCCGTCCGGCACCACGTTCCAGAGCACGCAGCCGCAAGGCTGGCAGCCGGACGTCGTGAACTGGAACCAGACGCTGAACGCGGACGGCTCGTGCACGATCACGGCCGGCAGCGACTACTCGTGCCAGACGACGGGCACGCCGTGGACGCTGCGCACGAATGCGGACGGCTCGCCCGACAACGTGTTCGTCAGCCGCTCGGCGGGGGGCGCGTACCCGGGCGCCGGGCAGACGCAGCCGACCGTGGCGTTCACGCCGACGCAGGCGAAGGGCATCATGATCGTCGGCAAGCTGAACGGCGTGCGCGTGCCGGTCGTGATCCGCGTCGGCTACGCGTTTGCGGCGCCCGGCAATCCGTTCGGCTCGGTCGCGGACCCCGAGGTCGGCATCTCGGTGCTGGCGCCCGCGACCGCGTTGCCGGCGAACGCGATGCAGGGCGGCTTCATCGGCGCGACGAGCGCGTCCGCATGCGGCGTCGTCACCAACAACGGCGCGACGGGCGGACCCGCGCAGAGCGGCCCCGCATTCGACAGCTCGCAGCCGCACCCGAACCTGCCGGGCGCCTACAGCGCCGGGTTCTTCGAACCGTCCGCCGGCAACTGCTCGGACGGCACCGCCATCTCGTCGATCGCCGCGAACTACACGTCGACGCTGTTCCAGGGCGCGACGGCGGCGTTCATCAATCCGCAGACATCCGGGGTGACCGGCCAGTTCGCGCTCGACTATTCGCAGGCGACGCCGGGCAAGATCAAGGTGACGGCGACGCGCGACTTCAACGCGCGAAACGCGGACGGCAACGTCGCGATCATCCGCAACGGCGATACCGGCTGGGCGGTGAAGATCGGCAACGTCTACGCGATGGTCATGAACGACAGCCAGGTCAACCCGTTCTTCACGGTCGGCGCGTTCGTCCAGTAATCGTTCGTCAGGCGAGGCGGCGCAGGCCGCCGCCTTCGTCAACATAAACAGGATTCCTATGAAAATCTCCCATTGGATGGCGGCCGCCGCATGCGCGCCGGTGCTCGCGGCATGCGGCGGCGACGGCGACCCGCCGCCGGCGCCGGTCGTGCGCCTGTGCCCGCAGCAGATCGACTACAACACCGCGTTCATCGGCGGCTCCGGTTCCGGCGAGCTCGTGAAGGTGCAGCTCGACACGGTGAAGATGACCTACCAGATCACCTATCTCGCGTCGCCGGTGCCGGCGACGACGGGCACCGTGCAGCCGACGCGCGCCGTCGCGCCGTACAACGTGATGACCGGCACGCTGTCCGACGAGACCGGGCTGCCGACGCAGAAGCTGAACCAGTGCACGTTCCGCCTGAACAACGCGAGCCTCGATCCCGCGCGGCCGGCGCGCATGTTCCTCGGCGAGGGCGTGCTGGGCGGCGCGATTCCGGGCGCGACGATCCAGTTCGACGGCGTGATCGGCGTCGGCCGGATTCCGAAGACGACGTTCCCGACCTACCCGTTCATCAGCTTCGCGCAGGTCGAGACGGACCTGTCGAAGATCGCGGGCACGTACAACCAGCTCGGCTATCACCAGGTGCCGTCGCAGAACTTCACGCAGGTCGCGATCGACCAGTCGGTGACGATCCACGCCGACGGCAGCTACGTCGAGACCGACAACCTCGGCGTGAAGAACGACGGCGCGCCGCTCGCGTCGTCCGCCGCGGTCAACCAGAACTTCACGCTGCGCGCGGACGTGCCGGCCTTCCAGTCGGCCAACTACCTGCCGCAGGTTCCGGCGACGCTGGCCGCCGTGGATCCGGCGAAGGCGGGGCGCGCGAACCTGATCGTCGGCAAGCTGCGCAACCAGCTCGTGCCGATCCTGATCCGCACGGGCGCGGCGAACGCGGACCTGACGCAGGGCGCGCCGTCCGCCGACGACGAATCGGGCATTTCGATCCTGGGCCCGCGCAGCGCGATCGTCCTGGGCTCGCAGAACGGCGAGTACACCGGCGTCGACAGCCGGCTCGACTATCGGGCGACCGCGCTCGTCGGCGCGCAGGCGACGCTGCTCGATCCGTTCAACGCGTCGCAGGCGGCGCTCACGCGCGCGCTGAATCTCGACTACACGCAGCAGGTGCCGGGGGTGGTCACGACGGTGCATGCGGATGCGGCGTCGGGGCCGCCGACCGGCAAGTTCGTGTTCACGGGCGGCGTGTTCGGCTTCCTCGACACGAGCGCCGCGGGCAACCCGTATTTCACGATCGGCGCATTCGTGCAGTGACGCCGGCAGACGCAACGTGCGAGGAGATCTCATGAAGAAGCTGTTTGCCGCCGGCGTTGCCGCGACGGCGCCATTGCTCGCGTTTGCGCAGCAGGCGGGCGACAACGTCGCGACGCTCGGCTGGCTGCACGTGATGCCGCAAGGCTCGGGCGGCCCGCTGACCACCCACGTCGTGGATTCGCCGATGAACGGGCCGCTGCGGCTGCCGAGCGCGTTCACGTCGCCGGGCACGAGCCTCACCGTCAACAACGCGGACACGGTCGGCCTGACGCTCACGCATTTCTTCACCGACCACATCGCGGTCACGTCGGTGCTCGGCGTTCCGCCGGAGTTCAAGCTGACGGGGCACGGCGAGATCCGGCCGTTCGGCCCGAGCGGCTCGCTCGGCAACGTCAATCTCGGCGCCGCCGCGAACCAGCCGGCCGTGAAGAACGCGCGGCAATGGAGCCCGGCCGTGATCCTGCAGTACTACTTCAACAAGCCGACCGCACGCTTCCGGCCGTTCGTCGGGGTCGGCGTCTCGTACAGCTGGTTCACGAACATCCAGCTGAACGGCAACTTCGTGCGCGACGTGAACGAGAACCTCGGCAGCGTGCTTGCCGCGGGCGCGGGCAAGCCGGGGCCGACCTCGGTCGAGGCGAAGTCGTCGTCGTCGTTCACGCCGATCTACAACATCGGCGCGAGCTACGCGCTCACCAAGCACCTGGGGCTGACCGCGACGCTGTCGTACATGCCGCTCAAGACCTATGCGACGACGACCATCAAGGCGGCCGACGGCTCGATACTCGCGACTTCGCGCTCGAAGGTGAGCGCGGACCCGCTGATCACGTTCGTCGGCATCTCTTACAAGTTCTGATCCGGCCGGCGCCCGCCGGGCGCCGTGCCGGATTCCCGCGGCGCAAGGACCGGCCCGGTCCGCGCGCCGCAAGTTCGGCGGCTTGCCGCCATTCGTCAAGTGAGGCCAGTACCATGAAGATTCGCAAAGTCGTCTCTGCAGTTGCTGCGCTTGCATTGTCATCCGCGCTCGCCGCGCCCGCGTTCGCCGTTACCGTCACGCGCGCGGACGGCCAGCCGATGAATCCCAACGGCGAACCGTTCTCCGCATCGGGCATCACGGGCCTCAGCAAGGGAGGGATCAACGCGAACTGCACCGCGACGTTCAACGGCACGATCACGTCGTCCGGCATCGTGACGATCACGTCGACGCAGTTCACGGGCGGCGGCACGTGCGGGCTCATCTCGGGCAGCGCGTCGAGCACGTCGCCGTGGACGGGGCAGGCGGACAGCGCGACGCAGCTGTCGGTGAACAACGCGAAGGTCAACGTGACGCTGCTCGGCACCTGCGGCCCGAGCAAGGTCGTGCTGGCGTGGAGCGATCCGAACTCGTCGCTGACGTTCAACAACGCGGTGCTGACGCCGGATTGCAAGGTGAACGGCACGTTGACGACGTCGCCGAAGTTCCACGTCCAGTAAGCGGTTGACGGGGCCGCGCGCCGCCGCGGCCCGCTCGCGCCGGTCGATCCGGCGCATCGTGCTCGTCCGGCCCGGGCAGGTCGAACAGGAAGCCCTGAACCTCACGTCATCCGGTCCGGATTCCCGCGGCGCAACGGCCGGCCAGGCCCGCGCGCCGCACGTTCGGCGGCTCGCCGCCATTCGTCAAATGAGGCCAGTACCATGAAGATTCGCAAAGTCGTGTCTGTCGTTGCTGCGCTTGCATTGTCGTCCGCGCTCGCCGCGCCCGCATTCGCCGTCACCGTCACGCGCGCGGATGGCCAGCCGATGAACCCCAATGGCGAACCGTTCTCCGCATCGGGCATCACGGCCCTCAGCAAGGGATCGATCAACACGAACTGCACGGCGACGTTCAACGGCACGATCACGTCGTCCGGCATCGTGACGATCACGTCGACGCAGTTCACGGGCGGCGGCCTGTGCGGGCTCGTCTCGGGCAGCGCGTCGGGCACGTCGCCGTGGACGGGGCAGGCGGACAGCGCGACGCAGCTGACGATCAACAACGCGAAGGTCTCGGTGTGGGTGCTCGGTACCTGCGGCCCGAGCAAGGTCGTGTCGGAGTGGAGCGATCAGAACTCGTCGCTGACGTTCATCAACGCGTTGCTGGCGCCGGATTGCAAGGTGAGGGGCACGCTGACGACGTCGCCGAAGTTCCGCGTGCAGTAAGCGGTCGATGGGGCCGCGCGCCGTCGCGGACCGCTCGCGCCGGTCGATCCTTGCGACGACCGGCGCGTCGTGCTCGCCCGGCGAGACCCGCGCGCCGCACATTCGGCGGCTTGCCGCCATTCGTCAAATGAGGCCAGTACCATGAAGATTCGCAAAGTCGTCTCTGCAGTTGCTGCGCTTGCATTGTCATCCGCGCTTGCCGCGCCCGCATTCGCCGTCACCGTCACGCGCGCGGACGGCCAGCCGATGAATCCCAACGGCGAACCGTTCTCCGCTTTGGGCCTCACGGTCTTCATCAAGGGGTCGAACAACACGTACTGCACGACGAGGTTCAACGGCACGATCACGTCGTCCGGCATCCTGACGATCACGTCGACGCAGTTCACGGGCGGCGGCCTGTGCGGAGTCATCACCGGCAGCGCGTCGAGCGCGTCGCCATGGACGGGGCAGGCGGACAGCGCGACGCAGCTGACGATCAACAACGTGCAGGTCACGGTGTGGGAGTTCGGCACCTGCGGCCCGGCCAAGGTCGTGGCGGCGTGGAGCGATCCGAAATCGCAACTGTCGTTCAACCTCACGGAGCTGTCGCCGGATTGCAAGATGGCCGGCCTGCTGGAGACGTCGCCGAAGTTCCAGGTGCAGTAAGCGGTTGACGGGGCCGTGCGCCGCCGGCGCGCGGCTGCCGCCGCTCAGGCCCGCTTCTTCGCGGCCAGCGCGGCCCGCTCGATCCACCGGATGGCCGGCGCATCGCGCTCGCCCGGTTCGGGATGGCCGAGCAGGAAGCCCTGCACCTCGCGGCAGCCGGCTTCCGTGATGGTCGCGAGCTGCTCCTCCGTCTCGACGCCTTCCGCGACGGTCGTCACGCCGAGGCGCTTGCCGAGATCGGCCACCGCGCACACGACGGCGGCGCAGTCCGGGCGCGTGACCGCATCGCGCACGAAGCTGCCGTCGATCTTGATCTTGTCGAACGGGAATGCGCGCAGGTGCGCGAGCGACGAGAAGCCGGTGCCGAAGTCGTCGAGGGCGACGCGCACGCCCATCGCGCGCAGCGCGCGCAGGTCCGCGACGGCCTTGCCCTCGTCGTGCAGCAGCGCGGTTTCCGTCACCTCGATTTCCAGCCGGTCGGGCGTGAGGCCCGCGCCGGCCAGCGCCGCCGCGACGGCCGGCGCGATCGTGCCGTGGCCGAGCTGCCCCGCCGATACGTTGACGGCGACGCGCGCGCCGTCCGGCCAGCGCGCCGCCTGTCGGCACGCCTGGTCGAGCACGAAGCGGCCGAGCCGGTCGATCAGGCCGCCGCGCTCGGCCACCGGAATGAAGCGGCCCGGCGAGATCCAGCCGGAGCGCGGGTGATGCCAGCGCAGCAGCGCCTCGCGCGTCGTGATCCGACGCGTGCGGACATCGACGATCGGCTGGTAGAACACGTACAGCCCATGGTTCTCGTCCAGCGCGAGCCGCAGCTTCGATTCGAGCGCGATCCGCTCCTGGGCGCTCGTTTCCATGTCCGGCGAGAACATCCGGTACGTGCCCTTGCCGGCTTTCTTGGCCGCGTAGAGCGCCATGTCCGCGCGCGACAGCAGCACCCCGGCGTCGTTGCCGTGATGCGGCGCCAGCACGCAGCCGATCGACGCGCCGATGCGGAACTGCCGGTCGGGCGATGGCGCATAGGGCGCGACGAGGGTGTCCACGAGCCGCGCGGCCGTCCCCATCGCGCCGTCCGCATCGGTGTCGCGCAGCAGCACCGCGAACTCGTCGCCGCCGATGCGCCCGAGCATCATGCCCGGTTCGGGGCACTGCCCGCGCAGGCGTTCCGCGACCTGGCGCAGCACCTCGTCGCCCGCCGAATGCCCGCGCGCGTCGTTGATGAGCTTGAAGCCGTCGAGGTCGATGAACAGCAGCGCGAGCACCTTGTCCGAGCGGCGCAGGCTCGCGTCGAATTCGGCGAGGAACGTCGCGCGGTTCGGCAGGCCGGTGAGCGAATCGTGATGGGCGAGCTGGTGGATGCGCGCCTCAGCCTCGGCCTGCTGCGTGACGATCGACCACGACAGCATCGGGCCGACGTAGCGCCCCTCGGCGTCGCGCACGGCCGAGACCTGGAGGTCGAGCACTTCCGGCCCGAGCCGGACGCGGGCGCGATGCGGCAGGTTCGCCGGATCGGCGAGCAGCCGGCGCTGGTGCTGCGGCTGCGGGTGGAAGAAGTCGATCGGCGCGCCGAGCGCGTCGTTCGCGCGGATCGGCAGCAGGTGCTCGATCGAGCGCAGCAGGTTCCGCGACGTCGCGTTCAGGTAGTTGATGCGGAACGTCTCCGGGTCGGCCGTCATCACGGCCACCGGCATGTCGTCGATCATCTGCATCAGCCGCGTTTGCGCCTGCTCGCGCATCCGCGATTCGGCCTGGGCTTCGATGGTGCCCAGAAAACCCCGGTAGTTGACCGAGATGACGGCGATCAGCGCCGCCGACACGAAGGCCATGTTGACCGCGGTCGCGACGAGCGTCGGCTGGCGCGTCGAGAGGAAGAACGCGATGAACGCGACGTTGACGATCACGGCCACGGTGAGCGCGGCCGAGCGCAGGTACATCAGGCTGAAGATGCAGCCGATCAGCGTGATCGCCATGTAGAACGCGACCTGGGCCTTCTGCCACGCGTCGCCGTACGGGAACAGCAGCAGCGCCCACGTGGTGAACGTCACCGCGATCGGGATCACCAGCCAGTTCGTGAACGTGAGCGCGCGCAGCACGGTTTCCGGCGTCGGGTCCAGGAGCCGGGCGTGGCGCCAGTGCAGCAGCCGCACGAGCGACGCGAGCGTCATCGCGCACGGCATCGCGACCGTCAGCCACAGCGGCGCGCTGCCCAGGTGCGTGACGGCGAGGCTCCAGGTGCTCGAGATGAGGATCAGGTACATCACCGGGAGCTGGCCGGCGAATACCCGGAATTGCGCCGCGAGCAGGTCCGGGTTCCGGGCCGGTGCCGCGATGCTTGCCAGTCTTGCCATCCGTGCGTAGTGGGTTTTCATGTGAGCCTGCCTGCTGCAACCCGGGTTCAGGTTGACGTGTCCGGCGTCGTCGGGTACCCGCACGGGTCCGGTTCCATGTCGGAAATGGCAGCCATTTCCAGCACGGGGGCCGGCGCGCGGGCGCTGTCGCTGCCGGTCAGCGCAATCTGCCCGCTGCCGACAATCTCGTTGAGTGGTGCGGGCCGGCCGAGCAGGAAGCCCTGCGCTTCGTCGCAGCCTTCCTCGGCCAGCAGTGAAAGCTGGTTCTCCGTCTCGATGCCTTCGGCCAGGATCGGAATGCCCAGGCTCTTGCCGAGCGCGAGCACGGCCCGGATGATCGCGCGATCCTGCGGTTTCGCTTCCGCGTCCGCGACGAACGACTGGTCGAGCTTGATGCGGTCGAACGGGAACGAGCGCAGCGTGTCGAGCGACGAATACCCGGTGCCGAAGTCGTCGAGCGCGATGCTCACGCCCAGCGCCTTGATCTGCCGCAGCGTGTCGAGCGCGCGCTCGCGGCCGGCGAAGATCGTCGATTCGGTCAGCTCCAGCTGCAGGCGCGACGCCGGCAGGCGGGTTTCCTCGAGCACCTGCGCCACGAGCGCCGTCAGGTCGGCGTGCATGAACTGCATGGCCGACACGTTCACCGCGACGGCATAGGGCGGCTCCCACGTGGCCGCCCGCGTGCACGCTTCGCGCAGCACCCACGCGCCGATGTCCAGGATGACGCCGTTTTCCTCGGCGAGCGGAATGAACTCGGCGGGAGGAATGGTCCCGAGCGTCGCATGGTGCCAGCGCAGCAGCGCCTCGTAGCCGCGAATCTCGCCGGTCGCGAGCGAGGTCTGCACCTGGTAGTGGATGCTCAGCTGGTTGTCGGCCACCGCGCGGCGCAGGTCGGCCGCGAGGCTGCGGCGCGCGCGGACGATCAGGTCCATCGCCGGCTCGTAGAAGCAGATCGGCTGCGCGATGCTGCCCTTGGCGCGGTACATCGCGAGGTCCGCGTTGTTGATGAGGGCCGCCTTGGTGGCTGCGTCGTCCGGGTAGACGGCGACGCCGAAGCTCGCGCCCGGCGCGACTTCGTAGTCGTCCACCCTGACCGGCTTGTAGAGCGCCGGCTCGAGCCGCCCGAGCAGATCCATCAGGCGCGCGCCGTCGTCCATCCGGCAGAGCGCGGCGAATTCGTCGCCGCCGATGCGGGCGACGAATTCGCCGTCGCGCAGCAGGTTCGTCATGCGCCGCGCGAGGATGCGCAGCACCTCGTCGCCGGCGTGGTGGCCGCGCAGGTCGTTGATTTCCTTGAAGCGGTTCAGGTCGATGCCGATCAGCGCGAGCTTCGTGCCGCGCTCGTGCGCGAGCACGATTTCCAGGTCCAGCCGCTCGTTGAAGCTGGCCCGGTTCGGCAGGCCCGTCAGCATGTCGCTCAGCGCCATCCGGCGCAGGTGCGCGAGCGATTCGGCCCGCACGTTGCTGTCGATCACGTAGCTCACGAGCCCCGTGCAGACGATCACGAGCGACATGCCCGCGACCGCCAGCGCGAGCGGGCGCAGCGCGCTCACGTCGGTCCACGCGCCGTCGAGCATGAGCGGCGTGATGCGCAGCGCGGACATGCCCGTGAAGTGCAGCGCGAGGATCGCGAGCGACAGCACGCCGGCCATCTGGTTGACCGCGTGCGGCGACGGCCGCATCGCGAGGTGCAGCGCGAGCGCCGCGAGGGTCATCGACAGCAGCACCGACGCGACCAGGTAGCCGACGTCCCACGACACGATGCCCTCGACCCGCCACGCGAGCATGCCGGTGTAGTGCATCAGCACGATCGCCACGCCGACGATCGCGCCGCCGAGCGCGGGCGCGGCCCGCACGGTGCGGCAGGTCGTCAGCGCGAAGCCGATCGTGCTGCCGCCGACCGCGATGAGCAGCGACAGCAGCGTGAGCGGCAGGTTGAAGTGCACGGGCGCGCCCGCCTCGAAGCCGAGCATCGCGACGAAGTGCGTGCACCAGATCGCGACGCCGGCCGAGATGGCCGTCAGCACATGCCAGCCGAGCCGCTGCGTGCCGGTCGTGCTCACCGTGCGCTGGTACAGGCGCGCGGTGACCCACGAGCCGGCCCCGCACAGCAGTGCGGCAAGCAACACCAGCCAGAGATTGTGCCTATGTACGATGCACCCGAAAACTGTCGCCACAACTCTTCCTTCCCCTATCCGTCACGTCGGCTGATGCCGTTCCGGATCGCAGCGGCGGGGCGACGCCGCTTCGATCCGGAACGCATTCAAGATATCGGCATGTGATGAATAAACTGAACGCCGGCGACCGATGCGCAAACGATTCCGCGACAGATATTTTTTACTGCAAAAAAGTGCCTGAACAAGGCGGGGCGGGGCGCGCGGCCGCGTGCTCGCCCGCGGGCGCTTCGATTCGGGAAATGCGACGACCGGGTACCATTGCCGGCGCGACGTGGCCACGCCGCGCCGGCCTCATTCAAACAACGAAAAACGGAGAGAACATGCAATCGAATCATTCACGTGTGCGGCACGTCCGCCTGCTCGCCGGGCTCACGCTCGCGGCCGCCTCGCTGACCACGCACGCCGCCGACTGGATCGTGTCGGCCAACGACGGCAAGTACCAGCGGGTCGAGGGCCGCGACACCTATCTGGCGGCGCCGCCGTCCGACACGCTGACGCTCCTCGACGCCAGCGCGTTCCCGCCGAAGGTGGCGTTGCAGGTCGACGTCGAGAACGGCATCCAGGGGCCGCCGCAGGCGGCGGCGGTCACGCCCGACGCGCGCGTCGCGCTCGTCGCCGCGCCGACCCGCTACGATCAGGCCGAGAAGCGGCTCGTCTTCGATACGTTCCTGCAGGTCGTGGATCTCAACGCGTCGCCGCCCGCCGTCACGCGCATCGAGCTCGGCGCGCATCCGCAGGGCATCGCGATCGACCGCTCGGGCCGACTCGCGCTCGTCACGGACGTCGACGGCGGCGTGTCGGTGCTGCGCATCGACGGCACGCGCGTGACGCTCGACGGCAACCTGAAGATCGGCAAGAAGCGGCTGGCCGGCGTCAGCTTCACGCACGACGGCGCGCATGCGCTCGTCGCGCTGCGCGACGAGCAGGGCGTCGCGGTGCTGAACGTCGACGACGGCAAGGTCACCGACAGCGGCACGCGCCTGAGCAGCGGCGTCGCGCCGTATACGGTCGACGTCTCGAGCGACGGCCGCTGGGCCGTGGTCAGCGACGTCGGGCTTGCCGGCCTGCCGGGCTATGCCGGCAAGCTCGCGGGCGACGCCGATTCGATCGCGCTGATCGACGTGTCGCGCACGCCGTTCCGCACGGTCCAGTACCTGACGGTGCCGTCGCTGCCGGAGGGTGTCGCGATCTCGCCGGACGGCAAGTGGATCGCCGTGCAGACGATGGACGGCTCGAACCTGACGCCCGACAATCCGGGCCGCCACAAGCTCGGCAAGGTGCTGCTGTTCGCGATCCGCGACGGTCAGGCCGTCAAGGCCGGCGAGGCCACCGGCGGCGAGGCCGCGCAAGGCGTCGTGTTCACGGCCGACAGCCGTCACGTGATCGTGCAGTTCAACGTCGAGCGGCAGCTTGCGCTGTACGCGGTCAACGGCGGCAAGCTGCGTGATACGGGCAAGCGGATCGCGCTGACGGGCGGCCCGTCGTCGCTGCGGACGATGCCGCGCTGAGCGGCGCGCGGCCGGGCTCGCGACGTTCGCGGGCCTGGCTGGGCCGCCGTCCTCGTCGAGCGCTTGGCTAGGGTCTGTTTACATACGGAACGCACATGCGTTGCCACGAGAACGGCCGCTCGCGAGGCGTGCGACGCCGCGAATACTGGACGTATTCGCAAGGAGTACAACGCGGCGAGCGGCCGTTCTCGTGGCAACCCCAAACTTGAAATTCATTCCAGGGGAATGCCCGAAATCGCCCGTATGGCGGCGTCGCGCGTCGCTTGTTTGGCTCGGCCAAACGGCGCTCCTTGCTCCTTGCCCTACGCGCGATTTCGGGCATTCGCATGTGCGTTCCGTATGTAAACAGACCCTAGGGGTTGTCGATCCTGCCGGCCGCTTGACTGAGCAGCGGCACGAGCGACGCAGGCACGCCCCGGATGGCATCCTGACAGGCCGTCTCGGCCGTCACGCACGCACTCGCAAACAGCTCATGCCCGGCGGCAGTGAGGCAGGCGTAGCCGACTCGTGCATCGCGGGCGTCGCTTTGCCGATCGACAACGCCGATTTTTTCGAGCGGGATAAGGGAGCGCGTCACTGCCGACGCGGTCACGCCAATCAGCTCGGCAAGGTCGGTGCGTCGCAGTCGCGATTCGTGCGCATGCTTCAGGTGATACAGGATCGTGAAGTCGCCGAAACTCAGGCCGTGAACGTTGGACAGCTTGCCGTCGATGCGTCTCACGGCTTCCGAATAGGTGCGCGAGAGCTGAACGCAAAGCGCCACGGCGGCCGGCCGTTCTTCCGCGTGGTTGCCATGGGCATCAGACACAGGCGCACTCCTTCAGCTCGATGGCCGATGGTCGCTCGAACAGGGCGTCCATCACGTCGAACATGGCGGCGGACACTTCGAACGCGTAAGTCTCGCCCTTTGCGTCGTTTCTTTGCATGACCCGTTCCTTGCGCAGCGACCTGTCGGCATCGACGAAGTGATTGGCAACCCGGTGCCCGGTTTCATCGGCAAGGACCCTGAAGCGTTGACGGTTCTCGAATGTCATGAATCCCAGATCCAGAACGACGTCGATGCCGCCGCGCAGCACCGGCACGCAGGTTTTCCAGATCAGCGCTTCACATCGCTGAACTCTCGGCACCACCCAGGCAAGACTCAGCGGATCGGGGCGATCGGCGGCATAAAGCTGCTGCATCCACGCGTCGATCGAGAAGCATACGGCCTGCGTCTCTTCGGTAATCCGGCTCGCCAGGGTCGACTTGCCCGCTCCGAGCGGACCAAATATGAGGTGTACGGTCGCCATGAAGTTAGATTCCATATACTTGACATGTAAAGTATATGGAATCTGATTGATTTGGCAAGTCGGCCGTGTGGATCGACGCGCGGTCAGGGTCACGGTCGCTACGCTTTCGGCAAGTGGCGTGGCTTGCGCAAGGGCCTCGAGCCGAATCAGGCGCCCCCCGCCCGAACCCTCCGCTGCCCGCCGTCCTGACCGGGGCTGCCACCCGGACTCCCCGGCGGCAACCCCGGCGGCGGTCCCGTGTCCGTCAGGCTGAACGTCGGCATCGACCCCGGACAATGAAAGCTCTGCAGCACGTTGCTGGTCAGCGGATTCGCGACGCTGCCCGCGTTCGCGATGTCGAGCACGGCCTTGCGGCCGTCGAAATCGAGCGCGACGCGCGTGCGCCCGGGCGTCGCCGTCTCGATCACCTGCCCCTTCTGCAGCAGGCGCAGCAGCGCCCACGGCCCGTCGGTCGACACCGTCGACGTGTCGGGCCGGATACGCGGCTGCGCGGTGATCTCCGCGTGGACGCCGCCGCGCGGCCCCGGCCACGTGACCGTGAACGGCGCGACGGGGCCGTGCTGGTAGAGCGTCGTCTGCCCGTCGACGTCGATCATCAGGCCCGTGATCGACGGGTCCAGCTCGGGCACCCGGAGGTCGGCCTTCCAGGCGAGCTGCTTGCGGCCCGGATCGCCGAAGAAGATCTCGCGGATCGCCTTCGCATGCTGGAACGGCTCGAGGTCCGGGCCCTGCACGGGCTCGGTCGCGCCGGGCAGCGTCTTGTAGCGCCACGGTTTCGCCGACGTGTCGACGAACGGCGCCAGCGTCTTCGTGAAGAAGTCGTCGATGATGCCGCCGTGCGCGAACACCCGCGTGAAGTCGTCGATGCCGACGTCGCGCCGGCTCGCGGCGACGAACGGGTAATTGCCTTCGATCGTGAGCCGGCACGCGTCGCCGACGGTGGCCGCGAGCTGCCGCGACAGCAGCTGGCCGATGCCCCGGTTCACCTCGCGCGAGCCCTGCGCGGACAGTTCGAGCAGCACCGCGCGAAACGGCGCGGGCATCGTGTTCGCGGCCATCTTCAGCTTCGCCGCGGCGTCGTTGGCGGGCGGCATGCTGTTGTTGGACAGCGCGTCGTCGGCCACGGTCAGCGCGGTGTAGTAGTCGTTCAGCAGGTTCGTCACGCCGTCGAGGCCGGTCCTGGCCGCAGGCGCGGCGGCGGGCGGCGCGCCCGCCTGCGTGTCCGCGCTGCCCGTCACCACTTCGCGCAGCGCCGCGAAATGACTGTCGACGAGCTCGCGCTCGACGCGCTCCTCCGCGCGAATGCCGAGCGCCTTGTCCACCTTCTCCGCCTTGTCCGCCTTCTGGCCGAGCTGGTCGGCCGCCCGCTGCAGGAGCGAATGGTCGGCCGCGGCGATCGGCTGCGCGAGGGTGGTTTCGCGAACCGCCGCGCGCGCGAGGCGCGCGAGCGGCGAATCCGGCGCGGCGAAGCTGCGCAGCACCAGCAGGTTGAACCCGAGGCTCGTCCCGGTCACGGTGCGGATGTCGCCGAGAAAGTCGTCCCACTGCCGCGCGTATTCCATCAGGTACTGGCGGCGGATCGCTTCGGTCAGCGGATCGTCCGCGCCGGTCACGTCACGCGCGAGCGCCGCCGTTTTTTTTTGAGCCTCGCCGAGATAGGCGCGGCCCATCACCCACGCGTCGTCGTCGCGCGCGACCTGCACGAACTCGGGCAACCGCTTGTCGAACAGCCGCCGGTAGCCGTCGAACGTGAAGAGGCCCGGCACGCCGCGCGACAGCGGCGCGTCGCTCGCGCGCGAGAAGACCAGCCCGGCCTGCGGGCCGACGGCCCGCAGCAGCGTGAACTCGTCCGGCGCTTCCTTCTGCATCGCCGCCTTCGCGCGCTCGTAGAGCCGCTCGGTGGCGTTGCTGCCGTCGAGAAACGCGCGCGCCTGCTGGATCAGCGCATCGTTGCGGATCAGCGGGGACTGCACGACGCGCTCGCCGGAGAAAAGCTGCTCGACGTGGGCGACCATCGACGCGCGGCCGCCGAACACCGCCGCGCTGTCGGTGCGGGCCCAGTCGTCGAGCACCCACGCCTCGACCTGCGCGGCGTTGAAGCGGGCCTTGTCGTACAGCATCAGGTAGACGCGCAGCGCGTCGTAGGCGGCCTTCGGGTCGCGGTTCGCGATCGCCTGCGCGAGCTCGGCCTCGATGCGCTTGACGATCTGCGGCAGCAGCAGGTTGTCTTCCAGCGCATCGTAGGTGCGGCGGCTTTCCGCGACGACGCCCGGAGGCGCGTACAGGCCGAAGCGCCAGCCGCCCGCCGGGTCCGACAGGTCGAGCCCGGGGAAGGTCGGCAGGTAGCGCGCGTCGCTCAGCACGTCGGGCACGGCCTCGGGCTTCGGCGCCTTGTACAGCTGGCCGACCCGGGCGCCGAGCGCGACGGTCTTGCGTGCGATCGCGTCGAGATAGTCGCTGTTGTTGCCCATGCTGACGCGCAGGCCGATCGCCAGCCACGCGAACAGCAGCAGCGCGAGCGCGTGGCCGGTCAGGCGCAGCGTGCGGAAGCGGTACTCCCAGCGCAGGTTGGGGGACACGAGGTGCATGTCCGGGAACACGATCTTCGTGAGCAGGTCGTGCAGGAAGAAGCCCTGGTTGCTTTCGTGCGCGGGCGCGGCGTTGGCCGGGATGCGTCCGATGACGGCCGCGAGACGCTGCACCACGGTGCGCCGTTCCACCACGATCTCGTCGCCGGTCTGCGCGGCGCTCGTGAGGTACACGCCGCGCAGCGTCGCGTGGCGCTGCGTGTCGTCGTAGCGGGAATCGACGAACACGCGGTCGATCAACGCGTCGAGCGAGCGCATCAGCACGAGGAATTCCTCGGCGAACGCGGCGAGGCGGCGGCGCCTGAGCGTGTCGTGCTCCTCGAGCAGACGCGCATTGACGCCGGCGGCGAGCCGCGCGGCCAGCGCGTCCAGCTCGGTCGCGCAGCGTGCGCGGAACCCGTCGGTCGCAAGGGTCTCGGTGCCGTACGGGAGCGTGAACCCCCAGGTCTGCGCGCGGCCTTCCGTGGTCAGCGAGCTGAAGTACTCGCTGAAGCCGGGCAGCCGGTCCATCTTCGTGATCACGAGGTAGACGGGGAAGCGGATGCCGAGCTCCGTGCGCAGATCGGCGAGCCGCGCGCGCAACGCGGCGGCTTCGGCGTCGCGCGCATGCTCGTCGGCGCCGGCCAGTTCGGCGACGTCGACGGTGAGCAGCGCGCCGTTGATCGGCGCGCGCGGGCGATGCTTGCGCAGCACGCGCAGGAAGCCGAGCCACTCGGCCTCGTCGACGGTCTGCCGCCATGCGCGGTCGTCTTCCTGCGGGACGCCGGTGCTGGTCGAGGCGGTTGCGGCGCGGTCCTTGCCGGCTGCCTGCGCGTTCGGACGAGCGGTGTCGGTGCCGGCCGCCAGGTCTGCCGGCCGCGGCGGCAGCGCATGCCGCGACGTGCCGTGCCGCGTGTAATGGCCGGCCGTATCGATCAGGACTGCATCGTTTGTGAGCCACCAGTCGACCGCGCCGTCATGGTGCGCGGGCATGCCCCCCGCGCGCTGCATCTGCGACGCCACCGGAAACGACAGGCCGGCGTTGAGCAGCGCGTTGGTCTTGCCGGACGCTGCCGAGCCGAGCGTGATGTACCACGGCAGCTCGTAGAGGTAGCGCTTGCCCTGGAACAGACGGCCGAGCCCGCGGGCGCCGGTGCGCATCGCCTTCAGCCGCGCGAGCGCGCCGGCGACCGCCGCGTTCACGCGAAGCAGCCGGCCGGCGGCGGGCGACGCCGCCTTGCGGCTGCCGAACTCGACGAGATGCTTGAGGAAGTCCGGGTCGCTGCGCATCTTGCGCAGCAGCAGGAACGCGAGGTAGACGACGAACACCGCGAGCACGACCGCGATCGCGATCACCCGCGCGGATTCCGGCGCGAACGGCGTGGCGGGGCCGAACGCGAGCAGCGGCGACGCGTGCCAGATCAGCAGGCACAGCAGCGCGACGAACACGACGCCGGTCGACCAGCCCGCGAGCCAGAGCAGCACGCCGGCCAGCAGCAGCGCGATCACGACGACGCGCATGCCGGCGCCCGCGAGCGGCTTGAGGCCGCCGAACGCGACGAACGGGCCGATGAACCAGATCAGCAGCGCGACGACGACGAGCGCGGCGAAGGAGAGGAACTGGCGCGACGCCAGGAAGGACAGGACCTTGTTCATGTCGGTAGTCGATTGCAGTTAGGGCGCGACAGTGATTTCGACGCGGCGGTTCAGCGCGCGGCCCGGCACGGTCCGGTTGTCGCCGATCGGGTTCGCCGCGCCCTTGCCGAGCGCGGCCAGGCGGTTCGCCGGCACGCCGGCGGCCTGCAGCATCCGCATCACCTGCGTCGCGCGCGCGTCGGACAGCGCTTCGTTCGACGCGAACGCACTGCCCCTGACCGGTACGTTGTCGGTGTAGCCGAGCACCGTCACCTTGCCCGGCACCCTGGCGATCTCGGCGGCGATCTTCGCGATCAGCGGCCCGCTCGATGCGTTCACCTCCGCCTTGCCCGGCGGGAACATCGCGTCGCCGCGGAACGTCACCGCGCTGTGGCGGGCGTCCTCGTCGACGCTGACCGTGCCCGCGGCGATCTCGTTCCTGAGCAGCGCGGCAAGACGCAGCGCGGGCGCGGCCGGGGGCGGCGGCGTCATGCGGCCGATCGCGGCGATCTGCTTCTCGACGTCGGCGCCGCGGGTCAGCAGCGCGTACTTGAAGTAGCCGAACGCGCCGAGCAGGAGCACCGACAGCGCGGTGGCCGTGATCCACACGGGGAAATCGTGGATCGACAGGCGCCTGCCGCGCGCGCCGGATTGCCAGTGCGGCGACAGCGCGACGGACACCGGCCCGTGCTGCGCCGCGATCTCGTTGTGGAGCCGCTGGCGCACGGCCTCGTGCTTGCGCTGGCCGTCGGCTTCGTAGCGGTAGCGGCCCTCGAAGCCGAGGCTCAGCACCCGGTACACGACTTCGAGCAGGTCGAGGTGCTCCTGCGGCGCGTTCATCAGCCGCCCGATCAGCAGGTACACCTTGTCGCCGCCCTGGCGGTCCTCGTGGAACGTGGTCGCGAGCCCTTCGCTGATCCATGCGCCGAGGCTGCTGTCGCCGGCGCGCGCCCACGCGGTCTGCATCGCGGCCTCGTCGAGCGCGGTGCACAGGCAATAGCGCGCGCCGAGCACGT
The DNA here is from genome assembly GCF_002097715.1 of Burkholderia ubonensis subsp. mesacidophila. Classification (NCBI taxonomy): domain Bacteria; kingdom Pseudomonadati; phylum Pseudomonadota; class Betaproteobacteria; order Burkholderiales; family Burkholderiaceae; genus Burkholderia; species Burkholderia ubonensis. Next base: position 534,870 of record NZ_CP020739.1, on the reverse strand, counting down.
GATCGCGGCGCAGGTTCGCCTGCTCGCAGAAGCGCTGGAACAGGCGCACTTCCTGTTCGAGCAGCAGCCGCAATTGCCGGATGCCTTCGCGGTCGAGCTGGTCGGGCATGTCGGCGAGCGCCCGCAGCAGCGGCCGGCTCGCTTCCAGCAGTGGGTTGCGGGCGGCCTGGATCGCGGCGAGGCGGGCGGCGGGCGGCTCCGCCGGCGGCACGGGCGCGGCGCCGCGCGGCGCGAGCGGCGTCGCGGTGGGGCCACGCGTTTCCGGACCGGACGGCTCCGGACGGTACACGGCTTCTGAGGTCACTGGGTTTCCCCCGGTTCGTTCGATTCGTCAGGACGTGCGCGGCTAGCCGCGAATGCCCCACAGCTCCAGCTTCAGCGACGGAAACTCGCCGGCGACGTGCAGCGCGAGCCCGCCGTGCCGCGACACTTCCTCCCACAGCGGCCCGGTGCGCGCGAGCTCGTAGTAGACGTAGCCCGCGTTGAACGGGATCTGCCGAGGCGGCACCGGCAGCGCCTGCAGCGCGATGCCGGACAGATGGCTGCGCACCAGGTCGGGCAGGCGCTCGGACGGCCCGGCCTTCGCCTGCGCGGCGAACTGCTGCTGCAGCAGGTCGGGCGGCATCTGCGCATGCACCGCGAGCACGACCGCGCTGAAGCCCTGCATATCGGCCGGGTCGACGACGGCGTTGCGCATGCCGTGGCCCTGGTCGGCGAGCGCGATGCTCTGCGCGCTGCGCACGAGCACCGCGTTGAGCAGCCGATGCGTGTCGTCGACCACGGGCTTCAGGCACAGGTGCGGCGCGACGTGCTGGTACGGCGGATGCGAGTCGAGCGGGCGGCGCGTGTCGGTGCGCACGTAGGTCGACAGCTCGCCCGCCATGCCGATCAGCAGGGCGTACAGGTCGGCGGGCGACGTGGTCGGCACCCGCTGCAGGTGCTGCAGCAGCGGCTCGTAGCGGTTGAGCGCCTGCAGCAGCAGGTAGTCGGATACTTCGGCGGTGGTGCCGGGCTTGCCGTCCGCGCCGGTCAGGCGTTCGGCGAGCGCGTTCGCGCGCAGCCGCGTCAGGTCGTGGATCTTCGCGAGCCAGCTCGCGAGCAGGTCGCTCGCGCCGTAGCCGACCACCGGCGGCACCAGCGTGTCGTCGAGCTCGATGCTCGCGTCGGCGCGGATCGCCTTCACGCGCGTCAGCGCGAGGCCGATCCACGCGTCCGTCAGCTCCTTTTCCGGCAGCAGCCGCAGCCGCAGGTTCGACAGCTGGACCGCCTTCGGCCCCTGGCCGATCGAGTTCGTGTCGCGCAGGTCGGTGTCGAACACGGCGTAGCGCGCGAGCGAATCCGCGGCCTGCTCGAACGCGGTCTCCTCGCCGTTCGGCACGCGGATCGGCACGGCCAGGTAGATCAGCTGGTCCAGGTGCTCGGGGCGGATCGTGAGCGGCGCGGGCGGCGGCGTGCTGCCCGGCGCGTCGAACGGGGTGCCGTCGGCGAACACGCCGCTCGCCGATTTCACGACGATCTTGCCGAGCGCGGGCGCCTCGGTATCGAGGCTGTAGTGGCTGAAGCCGAAGAAGAACGGCGAGAGCGGCGCCGCGCGCTTGTGCGCATAGTGTTCGAGGTAGCGCTCCTGCTGCTGGAACAGCTGCGGGCGCATGAACAGCCCCTCGCTCCAGACGACCTTGTTATGCCAGCTCATGGTTGTGTTCCAGCGTTCGTGTCATTTGGCGGTTTCGGTGATCTTGACCGCGTTGCTGTCGAGATCGATGGTCAGCTTCAGCTTCGACGAGCCCACGCGATACCACGCCGCGTCGTGCGCGGGCGGCAGCGGGTAGACCGCGCGCCACACCGCGTGCGGCAGGTCGCGATAGGCCGCGACCACGCCGAGCGCGGTCGTCGCGGGATCGGCCTTGCGCTTGATCGCGCGGTGCTCGCCCGGGCGCAGCTGGAACTGCTCGCGCGTGACGAGATCGTCGGCCAGCACGGTCTTGTCCTGGTCCTGCAGCGTGAAGAAGTCGGCGGCGTTGAACGCGCCGTCGGTCTTCAGTTCGTAGACGCGCACCACGATCGGCGCCGCGCGGTTGCGGTCGTCCGGGTTGACCGTGGGCGCAGCGTTCACGGCCAGGTCGAGCAGCAGCGGTTCCTTCGGCTTCGGCGTGCCGCTCGCGCAGGCGGCGAACAGCAGCGCGGAGGCAATGGCAGTTGCGGCGGTAGCGGCGGTAACGGGAGTGATCGGGCGCATTCGGGTGCACGGTGCCGGGGGAGGTCGGTCGAAGGCGGGCGCGGCCCGGCGGGCGTCGTCGACGCTCGCCGGGGTCGCACGGCCGCCGCTCAGGCTTCCTTGTTGCCCTTGATGTCGAAGCTGGTCGTGACGGCGCCGCCGCTGCCGCCCTGCGCGTTCTGCACGACGTACTCCTGCTTGACCCGCGCGAACGACAGCGACACCGTCTCGCGGCTGCCTTCCGCATCGGTGCGGCTGCCCGACGGCCGCACGCGCGTGACGATCACGTCGCTCATCGTGAGCTTCAGGTATTCGAGCGGATTGCCGCCGGCCTTGCGCATCACCAGCACGGCCTGGTCGACGTGCTTGCCGGTCAATGCGTACTTCATCAGGTTCGGGCTCGCGCGGTCGATCACGTGCTCGAACGTCAGGTCCCGGACGCTCGCCTTGCCGGCGCCGCCGCCGCTGCCCGAATGCATCGTGGATTGCTGCTCGATCTCCCAGTCCCAGTTCAGGACTTCGATTTCGTCCTTGTGCCGGTCGTCGAGCGATTCGCCGTTGATGCCGTCGATCTTCAGAAAAATGTCCTGTGCCATGTGCTTGCTCTCTCAGGTGGATATCAAAAACGGCCGGTCTCACGGTGTGCCGGATGCGGCTGAGCCATGATCCCGGCCGGCGGGGGGATGCCGGCCTGCATGGGCTCAGGCGGCTTCCTTGATCGACGGCAGCTTCGCGACGAGCCGCAGCGACACGGTCAGCCCTTCGAGCTGGAAGTGCGGCCGCAGGAAGAACTTCGCCTGGTAGTAGCCGGGGTTGCCTTCCGCTTCCTCGACCACCACCTCGGCGGCCGCGAGCGGCCGGCGCGCCTTGGTGTCCTGCGACGAGTTGGCCGGGTCGGCATCGACGTAGTTCATGATCCATTCGTTCAGCCAGCGCTGCATGTCCTCGCGCTCCTTGAACGCGCCGACCTTGTCGCGCACGATGCACTTCAGGTAGTGTGCAAAGCGCGAGCACGCGAACAGGTACGGCAGCCGTGCGGACAGGTTCGCGTTGGCGGTCGCATCGATGTCGTCGTACTCGGCCGGCTTGTGCACCGACTGCGCGCCGATGAAGGTCGCGTGGTCGGTGTTCTTGCGGTGCACGAGCGGGATGAAGCCGTTCTTCGACAGCTCCGCTTCGCGCCGGTCCGAGATCGCGATCTCGGTCGGGCACTTCATGTCGACGCCGCCGTCGTCGGTCGGGAACGTGTGGCACGGCAGGCTCTCGACCGTGCCGCCCGACTCGACGCCGCGGATCAGCGAGCACCAGCCGTACTGCCGGAACGACCGGTTGATGTTCACGCCCATCGCATAGGCCGCATTGGTCCACGCGTAGTGGCGGTGATCGGCGCCGTTGGTGTCTTCCTCGAAATCGAACTCGTCGACCGGATTGGTCTGCATGCCGTACGGCAGCCGCGACAGGAAGCGCGGCATCGCGAGGCCGATGTAGCGCGCATCGTCGGTGTTGCGCAGCGAGTTCCACGACGCGTACTCGAGGTTCTGCGTGAAGATCTTCGTGAGGTCGCGCGGGTTCGCAAGCTCCTGCCACGATTCCATCTGCAGTACCGAGGGCGCTGCGCCGGAAATGAACGGCGTATGCGCGGCCGCGGCCACCTTCGCGATCGAGCCGAGCAGGTCGACGTCGGGCGGCGTGTGGTCGAAGTAGAAGTCGGCCATCAGGCAGCCGTACGGCTCGCCGCCGAGCTGGCCGTATTCCTCTTCGTAGATCTGCTTGAAGAGCGGGCTCTGGTCCCACGCCTGCCCCTTGTAGCGCCGCATCGTGCGACGCAGCTCTTCCTTCGAGATGTCCATGAAGCGGATCTTCAGGTGCTCGTCGGTCTCGGTGTTCGACACCATGTGATGCAGGCCGCGCCACGCCGATTCGGTCTTCTGGAAATCCTCGTGATGGAGGATCAGGTTGATCTGCTCCGACAGCTTGCGATCGATCTGCGCGATGATCGCGGCGATGCTCTTGTACGCGTCGTCGCTGATCGTCGCCGATTGCGCGAGCGCTTGCTCGGCGAGCGTGCGGACTGCGAACTCGACGGCCTCGCGAGCCTGCTCGGTCTTCGGCCGGAACTCGTGCGTGAGCAGCTGCGCGAAGTCGGATTGCGATTCGTATTCGGCGACGGCCGCCTGCGTGTGTTGTTTTTTCATGATGGGTTTCTCCGGATTGCGCCGTTCGGCCGTTCAGAGGGCGTTGTCTTCGCGGCCCGCGGCGTCGGCCGCATCCGCTTCGTTGGCGGCCTGGGGCTTCGGGGCGGCCGCGAGCGAGCGCAGCAGGCCAGGGTCCTGCAGCAGCTGGTTCACGAGCGCCTCGGCGCCCGACTTGCCGTCCATGTAGGTCTGCAGGTTCGCGAGCTGGGTGCGCGCCTCGAGCAGCTGCCGCAGCGGCTCGACCTTGCGGGCGATCGCGGCCGGCGAAAAGTCCTCGATGCTTTCGAAGGTCATGTCGACCATCAGCTTCCCGTCGCCGGACAGCGTGTTGTCGACGCCGAACGCGACGCGCGGCTGGATCGCCTTCATGCGTTCGTCGAAATTGTCGATGTCGATATCGAGGAAGCGCCGGTCGGCCACGGCCGGCAGCGGCGTCACGGGCTTGCCGGAGAGGTCGGCGAGCACGCCCATGACGAACGGCAGTTCGACCTTCTTTTCCGAGCCGTAGACTTCGACGTCGTACTCGATCTGCACACGGGGCGCCCGGTTGCGCGCAATGAACTTCTGAGAGCTGCTGGATGTGGACATGCGTGGCTCCATCAACGAGGGAAGGGGGCAGGATCAGTCGACCTGCCGGTCAGAAATCGGGCGCCGCCGCGGACGTCGCGTCGCCGGCGAGGCCGGCGCGGAACGCGAGCGCGTCCGGGGCCGGCGCGGCCGGGTCCGCGACGCCGACGTCGATGCGCGCGAGCGCATCCGGCGCGCCGTACGCGTCGAGCCACAGCGCGGACAGGCGCGGCAGCACGTGCTGCTCGATGAAGCCGATCAGCAGCCGCGCGCCGGTTTCCTGCACCAGGCAGCGCCCGACGATGTAGTCGACCACCGCGTCTTCGTAGGCGAGCGCGATCCGGTGGCTGTCGGCCATGCGCCGCACGACGCGCTCCAGGTGCAGGCGCACGATGCGCGCGAGCGCGGCGGGTTCGAGCGGCCGGTACGGCACGACGGCGACGCGCCCCAGGAACGCGGCGGGGAACACCTTCAGGAGTTCGGGCGCGAGCGCGTCGCGCAGGCACGCGGCGTCCGGCGCGCGCGCGGGGCCGGCGCACAGGCTCGCGCTCAGCTCCGCGCCGACGTTGCTCGTCAGCAGGATCGTCGTGTTGCGGAAGTCGATGTAGCGGCCGTCACCGTCTTCCATGTAGCCCTTGTCGAACACCTGGAAGAACATCTCGTGCACGTCGCGGTGGGCCTTTTCGATCTCGTCGAGCAGCACCACCGAGTACGGCCGGCGCCGCACGGCCTCGGTCAGCACGCCGCCCTCGCCGTAGCCGACGTAGCCGGGCGGCGCGCCTTTCAGGCCGGAGACGGTGTGCGCTTCCTGATACTCGCTCATGTTGATCGTGATCAGGTTCTGTTCGCCGCCGTACAGCGCCTCGGCGAGCGCGAGCGCCGTCTCGGTCTTGCCGACGCCCGACGGACCGGCGAGCAGGAACACGCCGAGTGGCTTCTTCGGATCGGCGAGCCCCGCGCGCGCGGTCTGCACGCGCTCGCCGATCTGGCGCAGCGCGTCGGGCTGGCCGATCACGCGCGCGCCGAGCGTGGCGGGCAGCGCGCGCACCGCCGCGATTTCGTCGGTCATCATCCGGCCGACCGGAATGCCGGTCCAGTCGGCGACGATCTCCGCGACGATCGCCTCGTTCACTTCCGGGAACACGAGCGGCGCATCGCCCTGCGATTCGGCGAGCACGTGCTCGAGTTCGCGCAGCGTGTCGGCGGAGATGGCGTCCGGCGCCTCGGCATCGGACAGCGCCGCCTCGCGCGCGGCGAGCAGCGCCTGCGCCGCGTCGGCCTGCGCGTTCCAGCGCGTTTCGACCGCCGCTTCCTCGGCCGACAGCGCGGCGATGCGTTCGCGGGCGGCGGCGAGCGCCTGGTCGGCCGCGAGGCCGATGCGCGCTTCCTGCGCGAGCAGCACGAGTTCGGCATGCGCGGCCTGCAGGCGCTGGCGGACGTCCTGCAGCTCGCGCGGCGCGGCCTGCTGCGACAGCGCGACGCGCGCGCAGGCGGTGTCGAGCAGGCTGATCGCCTTGTCCGGCAACTGGCGTGACGGGATATAGCGATGCGAGAGCGTCACCGCCGCGCGGATCGCCTCGTCGCGCACCACGACGCCGTGATGCCGTGAGAACGTCTGCGCGACGCCGCGCACCATGTGGATCGCGGCGGGCTCCTCCGGCTCCGGCACCTGCAGCACCTGAAAGCGGCGGGTCAGCGCGGGGTCCTTCTCGATGTGCCGCTTGTACTCGGACCACGTGGTCGCGCCGATCGTGCGGATCGTGCCGCGCGCCAGCGCCGGCTTCAGCAGGTTCGCCGCGTCGCCGGTGCCGGCCTGGCCGCCGGCGCCGATCAGCGTGTGGATCTCGTCGACGAACAGGATGATGGGCACGGCGGATTTCGCGGCGGCCTCGAGCGTGCCTTTCAGGCGCGCCTCGAATTCGCCTTTCATGCTCGCGCCGGCGAGCAGCGCGCCGACGTCGAGGCTCATCAGCCGCACGTCGGCGAGCCTGGGCGGCACGTTGCGTTGCGCGATCGCGAGCGCGAGCCCTTCGACGACGGCCGTCTTGCCCACGCCCGCTTCACCCGTGAGCAGCGGGTTGTTCTGCCGGCGCCGCAGCAGCACGTCGATCATCGTGCGGATTTCCAGCTCCCGGCCGATCACGGGGTCGATCTCGCCGTCGCGCGCGCGGGCGGTCAGGTCGGTGCAGTACTGTTCGAGCGCGGCGCCTTTCGCGGCGGCCGGCATCGCCTGGGAGGCCTCGCCGGGCACCGCGGCGGCGAAATCGCTGTTGTCGTGCGGCGCGTCGGACGCTTCCGGCGATCCTTCGATCCACGCGGGCAGCAGCGCGTCGATCTGATCCAGAGGAATCCTGTCGAATGACGACGAAATGGACAGCAGCACGCGCCGCAGGTCCGGCGTGCTCACGAGCGCCGCGACGAGCCACGCGCCGCGGATGCGCCGGTCGCCGAAGCGCAGCGTCGCCAGCACCCACGCGCGTTCGATTGCCGCTTCGATGTGATGCGACAGGTCGCTGATCGAGCTCGCGCCGGCCGGCAACGCCGCGAGCGCCCGGGCCACGTCGCGATCCAGCGCGTCGCGGTCGATGCCGGCGTGCCGGACGATGCGGTGCAGGTCCGAGTCGGTCTGCTGCAGCAACTGGTGCAGCCAGTGAACCAGCTCGACGTACGGGTTGCCGCGCAGCTTGCAGAATGCCGTCGCCGATTCGACACCCTTGAAGAGCGTCCCCCCGAGCTTGCCGAACAACGCCAGACGCGAAATCGCCATGAGCAGATCCTTGCGGTGATTTATTCCGGATTTTCCTGATCGCCGGAATATGCGGGTGATTCGATGTGCTGCGTGAATCCGTTGACACATGCTACCCAGCGACGGAATGCAAGATCAATCGTCTGAAAAAGGGGCGGCAAGCAATTTGTCTCGCATGATGCAGCTGCGTGTCTCATTTGAGTTTTTCAGAAATATGGCTCGATTTCATGAAAATGGAGATCGGGCAATTTGTCTCGCTCAACACGGTTGTATGTCTCATTTTCATTCGGGCTGGCGATGCATCCGAAATTCAATCGATATGATCTGCTTTCAGAAACCTCGGCTTGGCGTTGAGCGCGGTGCGAGGGCAGGCAGGCGCCGCACAGGACCGCCGGCTGCGACAACGCGAGGCACGCAATGCCCGGTTCGACTGTTTCGAGAAATGAAGTGACAGGATTCGCATCACGAAGATTTGCAAGACTCTGTTAAATGAATTGGCGGGTTGGCATGAGAATCGGGGCGTCAGAATGTTAAATATTGAAAATCGCCGCATTTGGATTTTTGGTTGATCGAATTTCCGGGGTGCATATTTCATGAATTAGAATCGATAAATATGCAAACGCTGGATTGAGGTAATTCGCGCCGGTCGGTTATCGAGACCGGAACAGGTTGCATCGTTGACGGATTGCGTATGAGGAGGCAGGCATGCGCGCATTTAAAACGGTTCGCCGCATCGAGCCGGATTGGCACTACACCGAGCCACGGCCGCATCGCGCCAGCGCCGACGACGCGCCGACGCTGGATGTGCCGCTGGCCGGCTCGCCGGACGCGATGCCGCGCGATGCCGACGCGGTGCTCGACCTGATCGGCGCGGTGATCGCGGCGGATGCGCTCGCGTCCCGCCAGGCCGACGATGCGAGCACGGATTCGACGCCGGCGCGCGACCTGATGCATTCGTTGTACGAACAATACTGCGGCGCGCTCGAAAATCCGCAGGCCTCGCTGTCGGCCGGCTGGGCGGCGCAGATGACGACGGCCCGGCGGCCGCTGCCCGACCTGGGGGGCGACGCGCGCGAGGGCGTCGACGCAACGGATTCGATCGCCGGGCTGCTGTCGGGCGCGCGCGTGCTCGACGACGCGTTCGGCCCGCTGACGCCGGGCGACGGGCCGGATCCGGCCGTCACCGAGCCGGTTCCGGAGATCCTGCGGCTGTTTGCGCCGGCCGAATTCCACGCGGGCGCCGCGCGCCGCGCGGCCAGCCTGCCGCCGGCGCTCACGCGGCAGGAACACCAGACGCTCGCGATCGACAGCCCGCTGCCGGCAGCCGTGCCGGCCCCGGCTTGCGACGCGCAATGACGACCGGCACGCAATGGAGAAGCCGATGAACCCACACGAGAACGGCACGAGCGCACCGCGCGGCGGCGGCGCTGCGCGCCCGGGCAGCGACGGCGTCGCGTCGCCGCGCCGCGCGAACGCGTACCTGCTCCCGACGCTGCTCGACCGCCTGCGCGACGACGCGCCGCGGCGCCAGACCGAGGCCCCCGGCGAGTACGCGGTGACGCGCATGCAGATGCGCGGCATCGTCCAGCGCGATCTCGCGTTCCTGCTCAACGCGATGAGCATCGATTCGCACATCGACCGGGAGCGCTATCCCGAAGCGGCGGCGTCGACCGTCAACTTCGGGATGCCGCCGCTCGCCGGCGCGTTCATGGCGTCGCGCAAATGGGCCGAGATCGAGCGGGTGATCCGCCGCGTGATTCTCGACTTCGAGCCGCGGCTGATTCCGGAGACGCTCGTCGTCGCACCGTCGCGGGACGCCGAGGCGGGCAACCTCGCCAACGTGCTGGCGTTCGAGGTGCGCGGGATGATCCGCATGGACGCGTATCCGATCGAATTCATGGTGCAGAGCGCGCTCGACCTGGAAACGAGCCAGGTGAGCATTACCGGCATGCGCGCGCGTTGACGCGCGACCCGATCAACGAGACGACCAACGGGGCTATCCAGTGGATCCGCGACTGCTCGACTACTACAACCAGGAACTGATCTATATGCGCGAGCTCGCGACCGAGTTCGCGCACGCGCACCCGAAGATCGCGCGGCGGCTCGGCATGCAGGCGGGCGACGTGGCCGACCCGTATGTCGAGCGGCTGATCGAGTCGTTCTGCTTCATGGCTGCGCGCATGCAGATCAAGCTCGACGCGGAGTTCCCGCGCTTCACCGGCCGGCTGCTCGAAGTGCTGTATCCGAACTACGTGGCGCCCACGCCGTCGATGTCGGTCGCGCGCCTGTATCCGAGCCGCACCGAAGGCAATCTCGCGGACGGCTTTCCGATCGCGCGCGGCACCGCGTTCGCCGCGCGCGTGCCGGCCGGCGAGAAGACCGCCTGCCAGTTCCGCAGCAGCCAGGACGTGGTGCTCTATCCGCTGGAAATCGCCGACGCGCGGCTGACCGGGATTCCGCCCGACATCCCGGCGCTCGACCGCTACGTGCCGGCCGGCACGCAGGTGCGCGGCGCGCTGCGCCTGCGGCTGCGCACGACCGGCAACGTCCGCATCGCCGACCTGAAGGGACTCGACCGCCTGCCGCTGTACCTGGCGGGCGACGACCAGGTCGCGTCGCACCTGTTCGAACTGCTGCACGCGGGCGGCATCGCGACGATCACCGGCGCGCCGGGCGAATTCGCGACGCCGGGCCGGCCGCTTGCCGCGGTGACGGCCGATGCGGTCGTCCATGAGGGGCTCGGCGCCGACCAGGGCCTGCTGCCGCTCACGTGGTCGAAGTTTCACGGGCACAACCTGCTGCACGAGTACTTCGCGTGCCCGGCGCGGTTCTATTTCTTCGCGCTGGCGGGGCTCGAAGCGGGCCTGCGCCGCGTGACCGGGCAGGAAGTCGAGATCGTCGTGCTGCTCGACCAGTCGCCCGAGCGGCTCGCGAACGTCGTCGATGCGTCGCGCTTCGCGCTGTTCTGCACGCCGGTGATCAACCTGTTTCCGCGCCACACGGACCGCATCGAGCTGTCGTCCGGGCAGACCGAATTTCACCTGGTGCCTGCGCGGCTCGCGCCGCTCGACTACGAGGTGTATTCGGTCGAGGCGATGTACGGGCAGGTCGCGGCGACCTCGGCCGAGCTGGAGTTCCGGCCGCTATACCAGACGCTGAACGATGACGAGCGCAATCACGGCCGCTATTTCTCGACGCGCCGCGAAAGCCGGCTCGCATCCGATTCGGCGCGCCGCTACGGCACGCGCACGCCCTACGTCGGCACCGAGATGTTCGTGTCGCTCGTCGACCAGAACGAGGCGCCTTATGGCGAGGACATCCGCTACCTGTCGGTCGACGCGCTGGTGACGAACCGCGACCTGCCGAGTCTCGTGCCGCGCGACGGCGTGAACGACCTGACGGTGGCCGAATCCGCGCCGCTCAAAAGCGTCGGGCTGATCCGCGCGCCGAGCGTGCCGAAGCCGCCGTTCGCGGAGCGCGAGATGGCGTGGCGGCTGATCCGCCAGCTCAATTTCAATTACCTGCCGCTCGAGGAACTCGACCACCGGCCCGGCGGCCAGGGCCTGCGCGACCTGCTGCGGCTGTTCGCGGCCGGCGACGAGGCCGACAACCGCCGGCAGATCGAGAGCCTGATCGGCGTGAAGACGCGGCCGGTGACCCGCAAGCTGCCCGGCGCGGGGCCGCTCGTGTTCGGGCGCGGGATCGAATGCGCGCTGACCGTCGACGAGCCGGGGTTTTCCGGCGTGAGCCCGTACCTGTTCGGCGTGGTGCTCGAACACTATCTGGCGCGACACGTGTCGATCAACGTCTTCACGCAGACCGAGCTGCACTCGGTGCAGCGCGGCCGCATCGCCCGCTGGCCGGTGCGCATGGGCGCGCGGGGAGGGGCATGACGATGCGCGCGATGCCCGAGACCGACGTGCCTGCCGTGCCCGAAGCCGCGCTGTCGCCGCAGTTGCGCGCGCACCTGCAGGCCGAGCCGTGGCGCTACGGCTTCCTGTCGCTGCTGCGGCGCGTCGGCGCGGACCCGCGCATCGATCCGGTCGGCACCGCGAAGCGCCCGCAGGCGGAGCCGTTCCGGCTCGGCCAGCAGCCGAGCCTGGCGTTCTCGCCGCGCGAGATCGCGAGCGTCGGCGACGCGGCCGGGCGCATCCGCGTGCGCCTGTTCGGCCTCGGCATGCTCGGGCCGAACGGGCCGCTGCCGATCCATGTGACGGAGATCGCGCGCGACCGCGAGGAGAGCCGCCGCGATCCGACGCTCTGCAACTTCCTCGACATCTTCCACCATCGCTACCTGACGCTGCTGTACCGCGCGTGGGCGTCGGCGCAGGCGGCGGCCGGCCTCGACCGGCCCGACGATGAACGGTTCTCGTTCTACGTCGCGTGCCTCACCGGCCAGGACACCGGCGAGATCGGCCGCCGCCCGTTGCCCGCGCATGCGCGGCTGTCGGCGTCGCCGCACCTGGTGCGCGAGGCGCGCAATCCGGACGGCCTGCGCATGACGCTCGAACGGTATTTCGGCGTGCCGGTCGCGCTCGAGGAAAACGTGCTGCACTGGATCGCGGTGGACCCGCTCGAACACAGCCGCCTGGGCCGGCCGGGCAGCGCGTCGACGATGGCGGAAGGCGCGCTGCTCGGCGAGGTGGTGCCGGACCGTCAGCACAAGTTCCGCCTCGTCGTCGGGCCGCTCGACATCGACGATTACCTGCGCTTCACGCCGCAGGGCGAGGACCTGCCGCAACTCGTCGAATGGGTGCGGGCGTTCGTCGGCTACGAATTCGAATGGGAACTGGAGTTGCACATCCGGCCCAACGGCGCGCCGCCGGCCGTGATCGGCGGGCCGCAGCAGCTCGGCTGGTCCGGGTGGCTGGGGCGCTCGCCTTCCGGCGAGCCCGTGACGGGCATGCGCTTCGAGCCCGAGCGGTATGTCGACCAGTTCGCCCGACACGGCGGCCCGCCTGATTCCACCGCGCAGGAACAAACACGATGAGCCACCACCGAACCCACGCCGGCCGCTCCGCCGCCGCGCGCACGCCGAACACGCACGACTGGATGGCGCCGGTCGATCCCGCCGCGCCTTGCGGCGCGGACCTTGAATACGATCCCGAGTTCGTCGTGCTGGCGGCGAAGGTCGCGCCGCGCGCGGAAGCCCAGTACGGCGACTTCGTCGGCTCGCCGGAACCGGTGAACTGGAACGACGTCGAGCGCGACTGCCGGCGGCTGATGATGCGCAGCAAGGACATGCGCCTCGCGATCCTGTTCACCCGCTGCCGCACCCGGCTCGGCGGCGCGGCGGGCCTCGCGGAAGGCGCGGGCCTGCTGGCCGGCTGGCTGGCCGCGTTCGCGGACGGGATTCACCCGCAGCCCGGCGTCGACGCCGATCGCGACGCCGCGCTGGAGATCCGGATGAATGCGCTGCAGGCGCTGACCGACCCCGACGGCCTGCTCGCGGACGTGCGCGAGATCACGCTCGCCCGGTCGACCGCGATCCGCCTGCAGATGCGCGACGTCGAACGCGCGTTCGCGCAGCCGCGCGCGGCCGACGCGCTGGCGCCGGAGTCGGTGCTGCGCCAGCTCGACGAGCTGCGCGCGCAGCAGCCGGCGGCGCTGGCCGGATTCGACGATACGCTCGCGAGCGTTGCCGCGATCGACGCATGGAGTCGCGACCACCTCGACGCATATGCGCCCGACCTGTCCGCGCTCGAAGCGCTGCTTCGGCTCGTCGCGGGACGACAAGCACGCGCGGCGGACATGGCGTTGGACGCGGCGCTCGACGACGCGCCGCCGCTGCAGGACGCCGGCGGCGCGCAGCCGGACGAAACGTGGCCGGCGCCCGCCGAAGGCGTTGCGGATGCCGTGCGTCCCAGCGTGCGCGGGACACCGCCGGATCGTGTCGCCGCGGCCAAATTGATCCGCGACGCGCGCCTGTGGTTCGAGCAGCACGAGCCGAGCAGCCCGGTTCCGGTGCTGCTCAGGCGTGCAGAACATCTGGTCGGGAAGCGCTATGCGGAAGTGGTGCATGCGATCCCCGCGGAACTGCTCGCGCTATGGGCCGGCGACGCGCCATGACAGCACTGGGATACGCCGCGCGCATTTCGGCGCGCTTCACCGCTTGATACCGTTTCTGGAGGGATTCCGTCATGCCGAATGTTCCTGCCGCACGCACCGTGATGGTCGGCGGTCCCGCGCTGCCGACGACGCCCGTCGGCGAACCCGCGCTGCAGCTGGGCGCGATCCACGGCAACGAAGCGTTGTCGGAGATCTACGCGTACACGCTCGACTGCCTGACCCCGCCGGACCTGACGATGCCGGAAGAGCAGGCCGCCAACCTCGACCTGAAGGCGATGATCGGCAAGGCGCTGACCGTGACCGTGCAGCTCGACGGCATGGGCTCGTTCGTGCCCGGGATGCCGGGAATCTCCGGTGCTGCCCATATCGGGCAGGGCAAGCGCGAGATCAGCGGCATCGTGACCGGCGCGAGCTTCGAAGGGCAGTTGAACCGCCAGTGCCGTTACCGCCTGACGATGCAGCCGTGGATCTACCTCGCCGACCAGCGCTCGGACTACCGGATCTTCCAGAACAAGACCGTCGACGAGATCATCGACGAGGTGCTGAAAGCGTATTCGTATTCCTATGACAAGCGGCTGAGCGGCCGGTATCCGAAGCTCGTCTACCAGGTGCAGTACGGCGAGACGGATTTCGCGTTCATCCAGCGGCTGATGCAGGAGCACGGCATCTACTGGTTCTTCGAGCACTCGAACAAGGTGCACCGGATGGTGCTCGTCGATCACCTGGGCGCGCACAAGCCCGTCGACAGCGCCGCGTACCGCACGCTGCGGTACTACCCGCCCGGGCACAAGATCGACATGGAGCATGTCGACGCGTTCAACACGACGGAGCGCATCCAGTCCGGCCGCTGGACCACGAACGACTTCGATTTCGAGAAGCCGAACGCGCGGCTCGGCGTCGAGAATGCGCTGCCGCAGGACACCGCGCACAACGGGCTCGAGCGCTACGAATGGCCGGGCGACTATGCGGACCCGGCGCACGGCGATCATTTCGCGCGGGTGCGGATGGAGGAAGTGCGTGCGCAAGGGGAGCGCGCGTCGGGCGGCGGCAACGTGCGCGACGTCGTGTGCGGCACGACGTTCACGCTGGAGGGCTATCCGCATGGCGGCGCGAACTGTGAGTACCTGGTGCTCGGCGCGTCGTTCGAAGCGGTGGAAACGGTCGGCGCGACGGGGCAGGGCGAATTCCGGATCGGCACGTCGTTCGTCGTGCAGCCCGCGACCACGGTGTTCCGGCCGCCGCGCACGGTGCCGCGGCCGCGCACGCGCGGGCCGCAGACGGCGGTCGTGACCGGGCCGCAGGGGCAGGACATCTGGACGGACCAGTACGGGCGCGTGAAGCTGAAGTTCCACTGGGACCGCTCGCCGGTGCGCGACCAGAACGCGTCGTGCTGGGTGCGGGTGTCGTATGCGTGGGCGGGGAACAGCTTCGGCGGCATCCATATCCCGCGGGTGGGGTCGGAGGTGATCGTCGATTTCGAGAACGGCGACCCGGACCGGCCGATCGTGACCGGGCAGGTGTTCAACGCGCTGCACATGCCGCCGTGGCCGCTGCCGGATCACGCGACGCAAAGCGGGATGCTGAGCCGCACGCCCGCCGGCAGCGGCGAGCAGGCGAACATGCTGCGTTTCGAGGACAAGCCCGGTGAAGAGCAGGTCAAGCTGCATGCGCAGCGCAATTTCGACGTGTCGGTGGAAAGGGATGCGACGACCGCGGTCGGGGGCAAGCATCTGACGCTGGTGGGGCTGGAGTTGCCGCCGGTGTCGTCCACGCGGTCGCCGCTGGATCGGTTGATTGCGCTGTTTCGGCAGGGGAGCGTGCCGTCTTCTGCCGTTCCCGGGCAAGGGCCGGCTCAGCAACAGCAGCAGCGCCAACAGCAACAGCAACAGCAACAGCAACAACGACAGCAGCAATATCAGCCGTTGAAGCAGCAGCGTCAGTTACAAAGCGTGGGACAGGTGCTCGCCGCGAATGTTGCGCAGGTGCTTCAAAGCATCGCGGCTGCACTCGCGAGCAAGACGGCGGCGACCAACAGCACCGTGCAAGGCACCGCAACGTCCGTGCGGTACGGCGACGGCCTCAACGTAGTCGTTGGGAACAACACGGCGATCACGAGTGGAAACACACGCTCGGAAGTCAACGGAATCAGCTTCTCGAAAAACGCGAACAGCGTTTCGTTGAACGGCTTGTCTGTCGGTCTCACCGGATTCAGCACGAGTCATACGGGAACGAGTGTCGACACGAAGGGCTGCGGTATTTCGGCGACTGGCGCAAGCATCTCGGAGACTGGTGTAAGCGTCGCTGATACCGGTGTCGCGATATCAACAGCGAAGAAGTGCAAGATAACCAACATCAAAGGAATCGAAATTGTTTATTGACCGAGACTCCTGAATAAAATCGGGATATCGAATGAAAATCATCAAACCACTCAGGATCAGCCCGCTGACGCGCCTCTACCGGATGCACGGCGAAGAGCGTCTCGGCATCGCGGCGATGATGGTCGCGACGTTGGGCGACGCTCCGCAATTGCTGATGGACACGGAGCTCTGGAGTCTGGCCGGCGAGGAGCTGGGCGACTACACGCTCGACATGGCGTTGCCGAAAGCGCATCCGGAATTTCTCGTCTCCGGCTACGCATACGGCAAATACGCCTACGCGCGCGGCAGTGGGGCATGCGAGGTCGGTGTCCATCTCAACGGCGTCGAGAAGCGGCTGCGGGTATCCGGCGACCGGCAATGGGACGGCTCGCGCATCACCGCGCCGCAACCGTTCGAGCGCCTGAAGCTCGACTGGGATCTCGCCTACGGCGGCGCGGGCTACGCCGACAATCCGCGCGGCCGGGGCATCGCGACGACCGGCGAAGACGTGCATCCCCTGCCGAACATCGAATCTCCGCACGACCCGATGCGCTTCCGCGACCAGCGCCCCGCGCCGGCGGGCTTCTGCCCGGTCGACGCCGCGTGGCCGCAGCGCGCGAGCCTGTACGGCGAACCCGACCGGCAATGGCTGGAGGAGGATTTCCCGGGCTTTCCGCGCTCGCTCGATCCGCGCTACTTCAACATTGCGCCGGTCGATCAGCAATGGATCGAGCAGGCCGAATGGCCCGACGGCGCGGCCTACGAACTGGCGCACCTGCATCCCGACCATGCGTTGCTGACCGGCCGCCTGCCGGCGCTGCGCGCGCGCTCGTTCATCGTGCGCGCGGGCAGCGACACGCCCGAGGAAATCCCGCTGCGCCTGACGACCGCATGGTTCATCCCTCACCGCGAACGCGTGCTGATGATCTACCACGGCGTCACGACGGTCCGGGAATTCGACGCGAGCGACGTGGAGGCACTGCTGTTCGGCGCGGATGCGAGCGGGCAGCCGAGGCCGGCCGACTGGTATCGCCAAGTAATCGACTGGCGAACCCGGCATGAGAAGGCCGCGCTCTATGCGCTGCGCGATCAGGATCTGCTGCCCGAGCGTTATCTGTCGCCCGGATTCCCGGGGATGTCCGGCGCGGCGTCGCAAAGCGTGAGGCAGCAGATCCTGAAGGACAAGTTGAGTGCTTTCCCGGAGGCCCGCCAGATCGAGGAACCGCGTCCTGACCAACTGATCGAGTTCGTCGAGCGTCAGGAGGCGGAGGCTGAAGCGCAGCGCGCCCATCTGGAAAAAATGCGAGAGGAAGATTCGGCGAACGAAGCAATCGAAAAGGCGGCGCGGCGCGGTCCGCCGGAGCGCATCGCCGTGCCGGATGATGGAGCCGGATCGGCCAACCGTTCGCGCATGCAGCAAATGCAACACGACGCGGATGAAAGCCTGCGCAAGCTATACCTGCAATCCGCGCATCATCAGGAAGCGCCGGAGCGGTTGAGCACGGCCGCGTCGCGATCACATCGCGAACGCGTCGCCGCGGCTATCGCTACAGGACAATCGCTGGAAGGCGCCGATCTCACCGGCGTCGATCTTTCCGGGATGGACCTGCGCGGCGCGAAGCTTTCCGGCGCGATGCTGGAGAACGCCAATCTGAGCGACACCGATCTGACGAGCGCGGCGTTGAATCATGCCGTGCTGGTACGCGCCGACCTGAGCCGGGCGACGTTCTGCAATGCGGACCTGAAAGGCGCAAACCTGTCGCTCGCAGCGTGCGACCAGACGGATTTCGCCGGGGCCAACCTGAGCGATTGCATCGTCGAGCGCGTTCAGTTGCACGATTGCAGATTGAGCGGCGGCGTGCTGGACAACACGCGATTCAGCGAATGCCGATTCCACGCCGTCGATTTCAGTCACGCGACGCTGCGCAACCTGATTTTCATCGAGCAGTCTTTCGACGATGTGAATTTCTCGAGTGCGACGATTCGCAAGATGCTGCTGATGAATTGTTCCATCGTCGACGTTCGGTTTACGTCCGCCGATATCGAAGGATTCGGGATCGTCGACACGCAGGCGAAAGGCCAGCTTCGCTTCGATCGCGCGAGCGTGGTCAAGGCCTGCTTCATCCAGCGCTGCGATATCGGCGGCGCCGATTTCTCGTGCGCGATGCTGAATGAAGTCAATTTCCGCGAAACGCATCTCGGCGGCGCGGATTTCAGCGGCGCGCACATCAGCAACTGCGACTTCACCGACGCATGCCTGAGCGCCGCCCAACTGCGCGGCGCGAAGGTGGAAGGAGGCAATCTCGTGCGAACCGATTTCACGCAAGCCGACCTTCGCGACGCCGACCTCATCGGCGCATTCATGCGGCGGGCGACGCTGGACGGCGCCGACCTGCGCCGGGCCAACCTGTTTCGCGCGAACCTCGCGCAGATCCTGACCGACGACGACACGCGCTGGGAAGATGCTTACCTCAACAAGGCCATGCGGTACCCAATGGCGGAGCCACGCAAATGAGAACGAGCGCAGCACAGCTGCATGAAGCGATCCGTCAGGGGCAGGTCATCCGGGATCTCGTGATCGATTCGGAGCACTATGACGCGCTGGATTTCTCTGGAGGCGTGTTCGAGCGCGTCAGCTTCGTCAATACCGGCATGACACACGCGCGGTTCGTCGACGCCGTGTTCAACGGATGCCGGTTTCAACGCGTCGACCTGACGCAGGCGGACCTGTCGAAATGCGTATTCGAGCAATGCAGCCTTGACGACGTCAGCGTCGCGCAAGGCAATCTGAACGGCTGTGTGATGAATGCGACGCAGGCCGCCGGCACGGATTTCAGCGGCGCGCACGCGGACGGCTTCAGCTGCATCAGGAGCGACCTGAGCGATTGCCGGTTTCACGACGGGCGGATCGAGGCCGCCGTGTTCTGCGAGACGCGGCTCGCGGGCGCCGATTTCACGCGGGCCGAAGTGCGCAAGGTGGTCTTCTACCAGCTCGACCTGACGCAATTGCGCCTGACCGATGCGACCTTCCACGACACCGTCTTCGCCGAATCCAGTCTGGTCGGCCAGAAGATGCGCGGGCAGCGGATGCATCGCTGCCAGTTCGTCCGCGCGGATCTGCGCGATGCGGATTTCACCGCCGCCAATCTGGCGTACTGCAATTTCCACGGCGCGAAGCTGTCGGGGGCGCGGCTCGACGGCGTCGACGCGCCGTACAGCATTTTCTACGAGGCCGACGGGCAGGGCGCGGCCTGTCGCGACGCCGCGTTTCGCGACAGCATCTGGGTTCAGGCGAATATCCGTCACGTCGATTTCAGCGGCTCGAAACTGGACCGGGCCGTGCTTCAGCACGCGCAATGCAACGGCACGCGCTTTTCGCGGACGAGTCTCGAGGGGGCCGATTTCTCTTACGCGAACCTGACCGGGGCCGAATTCGACGACGCGAGCTTTGAACGGACCGGTTTTCATGGGGCGATTTCGCCCGATATCGCGTGGCGCGTGCATCCCGGCGCGATCGAACGCGATCACGAATTGGCCGACGCGCAGGCATGGTCGCGGCACCGGGATGAACGCCGCGAGCGCGACGACCGGTAGGCAGCGTGGGTTCGAACCGTCTTGAATCGAAGGAGGGAAGATGTATTCAACAGTCGAAGAACGGCGCGCCGGCGTTTCGCCCGTGATGCCGGAAACGGTAGCCACGATCGTCGACGTGCTGCCCGACGGAAGGTTCGTCGCGGCATGCGACGGCGCGAAGCTGCATTGCCGGCGCGCATTCAGTTGCCTTGTCGAGCCCCGGCCCGGCGATCGCGTCGCGATTTCGCGAGCGGACGAGCGAGGCGCGCATGTGACGTACGTGACCGCGATCCTCGAACGTCCGGACGCGGACGGCGTGCACATCGTCGTCGACGGCGACCTCGTGCTCGAGTCGACGCGGGACGTCTGCGTGAAGAGCCGCGACGCGCTCCTGCTGCGAAGCGGCGAGCACGTGTCGATCAAGACGGCGCAACTCGCGATGTCGGCGCAGGAGGCGTCGTTGTCGTCCGAGCGGGCGACGATGACGAGCGCGGAATTCCACGGTCGGGTCGGGACGGTCCGGCTGATCGGCAAGATCCTGGAGATGGTGATGGACCGCGTCGTCCAGTCCTGCCGCAGCAGCTTCCGCACGGTGGAAACCGTCGAGCACCTGCGCGCGTCGCATGTCGATCACGCGGCGACCGGGACCATGCGGCTGCATGCGAACACCACGTTGATCACGTCCGCGCAGTTGTCGAAGATCGATGCCGGACAGATTCATCTCGGTTAGGAGGACGTATTCATGTTTGCGAATTCGAGCGCGGACGGCAAGAACATGGCGATGAGCGTCAACCTGACGCCGCCGGCGGGCGCGCCGGTTCCCTATCAGAACGTGGCGCAGCGGGCCGGCGCGGTGCCGAACGTTCCGAACGTGATTCTGGTCGGCGGCCCCGCTCACAATGCCGCGACGGTCGTTCCGTCGTCGAGCGGCGATGCAGGCGGGGCGATGGGCGGCGTCTCGTCGGGAACCGTGGGAGGGACGTCCCGCAATCCGCAGGGCTCGGGCAAGGTGATCCTGTCCGGGATGCCGGTCACCCGGATGACCGACCCGACGCAGCAGAATACCGGCAATGCCAGTGGCGCGGGCACGTCGCCCAGCCAGCTGAAGGTGCTCGTTCTTTCGTGACTGGAGCGTTTCATGAATCGGCTCGATAACCGCATGCGAATTTCCGGAGTGTTTTAGCCAAGGGTTTACTGAAATATCGTTTCCAAATGGTTGATCGCGGTCAGGCCGATCGCCGTGTTCGAATCGGCTTGCATTCGTTGATGGATCGCCTATTTTTAATTCCGTCTGCTCTGTCGATAAAACGTCGGCCAGAACGATAAGAACAGGTCGAGTGAATATTTCCGTGGAAATTTCCATGCATTGCATGGTGGCGACATCGCGGAAGAAAGAGGCACCCTCTGCAGACGGTCTTAACCGCTCGTACTTCCTATCTACGCGACATTTGATTCGGCATTTTTGCCGCCGCGAGATCGACCATCAGCAACCATTGGAGGTGATATGACGAAGCGAACCGAGCTGCAGGCGGAAGTGGTCAGGGCGCTTACCGAAAGCAATGCCGTCGACTTTGACGCGCTGGGAACCATCATTGCCAAGTTTGGCCCTCGAGCGGCCGCCACCGGCGACGCGATCGGGCTGGTGATCAACTGGCGGCTGATCGATTTCTGCATCCCGCCCGAACCTTATCAACAGCAATTCATCGAGCGCGTATCCGAGCGGGAATTGAAGGCTTGAACGATGCGAGAGGACGGTCACCCTCGCCGAGGAGCGCCACACGGATGACGGATCGACTGGACTCGCCCGACCTGGTCGGGCGGGTCCTCAACGCCCTTCATATTGCGACGCAGATGCTTGCGTCGATCGAAGAGGCGCGCCCCTCGCACGGAGACGATCCGGGTACTCCCGGTTTTCAGGCAACCTACCGCGACAAGATCGTCGCGGAATCCGCGATGCTCGTTTTATGCGCGAAAGGGGCGGCAAATCACGATCGGCGAATATCGGAATGCGTCGACGCCGTCATCGGCCCGATCAATCGCTTCGCGAGGAGCGCGCATGTGGCGAGCGCACTATGCGTCGATCCGGGGCGGGCGCTGGAACATGCGGTCGCACACATCATTCTCGGCCGGCTGGGTTACCCGGACGCGACGCTCGATCATCTGCTTTCGCTGTGCCACGCCGGCGGTGCGGTGGTGGGCCCTGAACGGCTGCCACATCGGCAGTTGGAACAGCAGTGGCTTGCTCGCTTGTGGGGCGTCGCGCATCGGCCCGATCGCGGCGAGCGATCGCTTCTCGTTCAATCGATGCTGGGCCGTGCGCTCGACGCGTTCGGTTCGAGCCGGCTCGACGTTTATGCGTTTACGCATGCGCTGATGTACGCAACGGATTTCGGTGATCGCCGTCCGAGGCTGCCTCGCAAGTTGTCCGCGATTGTCCTCGATGCCGAGACCGCGCTTGCGTTCGCGCTCGACACTGATGACCTGGATCTCGCGGCGGAGGTGCTGCTGACGTGGCCTATGCTCGGTCTGCCATGGAGCCCCGCCGCCGTATTCGCGTTTCGGCGGCTCACCGCTGTGGCGGACGAACGGGGGTTTCTGCCCGGCTATAACTTCGTTGCGGCCGAATACGACAAGTTGACGGGTGACGAGCAGGGGCAATATGCGCTCGTGACGTCATATCACGCAAACTATGTGATGGGGTTCCTGTGCTCGTTGGCTTTGCGGCGCGGCGGCACGCCAACCGATTCCGTGTCCGCGGATCAGCGTTATCGGGGTGCGGCGGCCGCCCTGATCGATCTCGTCGACGACGCGGCCGAAACGCTTTCGTGGCGACGGCAGTTCGACGCGCTCACGCCGGATGAACAGGATCGGGTCTCGCCATTGCTGCTCGCCACCCTCCTCCGTCGAGCAAAGAACGGCGGCGATTTGCGGTTGGTACAACATGCGTTGGCTGTCGCGGTCAAATATGACCTGTGCTGTTCGCCGTCCGCCGTGCAGGCGGCTGCGCTCCTCCGTCGCGGGCAATTCCTGGTTCATTCCTTCTCCGATCGCGCGACCGAACGAGGATCTGCTATGGATGTTGCTGTCGAATAAGAGCGGAAATTCAAAACGCCGCGCCGTCACGCTTCTTTTGCTCACAGGCATCGTGAGATGCCCTCCAGTGTTCCAACCTGAATGAGAAATGTCGCGGGTTGGCCTTATCTCGACGACAGCCATGATTGATGCCTGCCCGGCGGTTCGACCATCGTTCCGCGTTGACAGCGCCGATTCCATAATCTAGTTTACTGGATGTTTTATCCATAAAACTGGATAACATGGACATCCACACCCGGATCGCGCGCCGCATTCGCGATCTCCGCGACGCCCAGGGCTGGTCGCTCGACGCCCTGGCCGAGCGAAGCACAGTCAGCCGCTCGAACATCTCGCTGATCGAGCGGGGGCAAAGCAGTCCGACCGCCGTCGTGCTCGACAAGCTCGCGACGGCGCTCGGCGTATCGGTGGCCTCGCTGTTCGAGTCGGCGGAGGATTCGACCTCCGCCGGGCTGTCGCCGCATTCGTCGTTGCGCGATCAGTCGCAGTGGACTGATCCCGAGTCGGGCTATGTGCGTCGCAACCTGTCGCCGCCCGCGTGGTCGCCGATCCAGCTGGTGGAAGTCGAGTTTCCGCCGGGCAAGCAGGTTGCATACGAAACGGCGATGCGCGACGCGGACATCCATCAGCAGATCTGGGTCATCGACGGCGCTATGGAGGTCACCTATGGCGATCGGCAATGGCGACTTGAAACGGGCGACTGCGTGACGATGAAGCTGGACCGTCCGATCGGCTATCGCAACACGTCGGCCCGTCCGGCTCGCTATCTTGTCGCGCTGTGCAACCTGTCCGTCGACGAACCCCGGAGCAGAAATTGAGTGAACCGATAACGATCCGTCGCGTGGATGGCGACGACGTGATGGCCTATATCGACGCGTTGTCCGACGTCCTCATCGACTGCGTCGAGGGCGGCGCATCCGTCAGCTTCATGTTGCCGATTTCGCGGAGCACGGCCGCCAGGTTCTGGCGGCAGGTCGCCGACGGCGTCATTCGCGGCGAGCGAATCCTGCTCGTTGCCGAACGTGCTGACGGCCGTGTCGTCGGCACCGTGCAACTGATCACCGCGTTGCCCGAAAACCAGCCGCATCGCGCCGACGTCGCGAAGATGCTGGTCCATCGCGATGCAAGACGTCAGGGTGTCGGCGCGCGTCTGATGGCCGCGGCGGATGACGCGGCCCGGGCGGCGGGCAAGGCCGTCCTCGTGCTCGACACCGTGACCGGCAGCGATGCCGCGAGGCTGTATGAGCGGGCAGGGTGGCAGCGGGTCGGGGATGTGCCCAATTACGCGCTGATGCCGGATGGCCGGTACTGCGCGACGACCTTCTTTCATAAACAACTGGCTTAGACTGGTCGGCCGCCTGCGGGCCATGAGCGACCAGCGGCGCAAACCCCCTCGGATATACTAGGGCCAGGTCAAAGGTGTCACCGAATTCGATTTGGCCTGAATGGAAGCACGCCGCATCGAACGCTGCCGAACGCAGCGACTTCACGCCCCGCACACCACTGCAACGCCACTCACTTCGCGGCCCCTATGCAGCTAACCGAACAACAGGTTCTTGCGCTTGCGCCCGACAGCGGGTCGGCCTCGAACGGCAAGAAACTGGCTCAGCCGAAACAATGGCCGCTCCTCGGGCGCAACGCCCGCGCAATCTGGGGCGAATGCCAGGGCAGCGGCAAGAATCCCTATCAGGTGCGCGTGGACCTGGCCGACTTCGCCAGCAAGTGCTCATGCCCCAGCTTCAAGTTCCCCTGCAAACATGCGCTCGGCCTGCTGGTGCTCGCCGCCAATCAGCCGGCCGCCGTGGCGGAGACGGACGAGCCGGAATGGGTCACCAGCTGGCTCGACAAGCGCGCCGACAATGCCGCGAAGAAAGAGGCGCGCGCGACCGCCAAAGCGGACGCGCCCGTCGACGAGGCGGCGCAGCAAAAGCGGGCGGAGAAGCGCGACCAGCGCGTGCGCGACGGCCTGGCGGCGCTGCAGGTGTGGCTCGAAGACCTGGTCCGCAACGGCCTCGCACGCCTGCCCGCCGAAGGGCCTGGTTTCTGGGAGCAAGCGGCGGCACGTCTCGTCGATGCGCAGGCCAGCGGCCTGGCCGCGCGCGTGCGGGCGCTGGCCGATCTGCCCGGCAGTCGCCCCGACTGGCCGGACATCCTGCTGGCCGAACTGGGCCGCCTGTCGTTGGCCGTGCGCGCGTACGAACGCATCGATCAGCTCGACCCGCCGTTGCAACAGCAACTGCGCCAGCTGATCGGCTACTCGCTGAGGGAAGACGAGGTGCTGGCGCATGGCGACACGCAACTCGACTGCTGGCAGGTGATCGGACAGCACATCGATGCCGACGAGCGGGTGCGCGTGCAGCGCAGCTGGCTGATCGGCACGCGCAGCGGGCGTCATGCGCTGCTGCTGCAATTCGCTGCGGGCAACCAGCCCTTTGCCGCATCGTGGTTGCCCGGCACCGCGTTCGAAGGCGAGCTGGCGTTCTGGCCGGGCGCCGGTTCGCTGCGCGCGATGCTCAAGGGCGTCGCGACGCCCGCGGCCGCGCCCGGCACGTTCCCGTTGGTCCGCACGCATCGGCAACTGCTCGATGCGGCCGCCTCGCTGCTGGCGCTCAACCCGTGGCATGAGCGTATGGCGACCGTGCTCGATGCGTGCGTTCCCGCGTTCGAGAACGGGCAGTGGCGGGTGGTCGGCGCCGACGGCGATGCGCTGCCGCTGGCCGGGCGCGATCAGTGGCTGTGGACCGCGATCGCCGGCGGCGCGCCGCACGCGGTCGCCGTGGAATGGGACGGGCAGGCGGTGCGCCCGCTGGGCCTGTATGCGGACGGGCGGTATCAAGTCTTGACGGGAGTGCAGTGATGCAGGCGCTTGTTCGCACCGCCCTGATCGGCACCGCCAATGCGGGTGCGGAAGTTTCGACGGTTGCCGGGATCGACGGGCAACTGCCCGCCGCCGGCCCGGAACGACGTCTTTTGTGGCAGGCGGGCTGCATGGCCGTCTATGGCGCTGCCGGCCGCGTGCCGGCTTCGGCCACGGCTCAACCGGCGGCCGAGCCGGACCCGGTGCCGGAAACGCCGGTCACGTTAGGCCCCATCCTGACGTCGGCGATTGCGGGCGAACTGGGCAGCCTGGCCGAATGGCTGGTGGCGCGCATGACGCGCGCCAACCGCCGCCTTCCGCATGCGCTCCTGCCGTCCGTGTTCGCGAGACCGGCACGGTTCGACGTGTGGTGGCCCGTCATCGGGCGGCGCGGGCATTGGCTGGCCGCGCAGCATCCCGACTGGCAGGCGCTCGTGGCCGCCAAACAGGTTCCGGCTGACGACGAGGCGACCTTGCTGCAGGCGTGGGAGGAGGGCGACACGGCGGCGCGCGTGCGCGCGCTGACGGCGCTGCGTCGCCGCGATGCGGCCCACGCGCGCGACGTGTTGAAGGCCGTGCTGCCCAAGGAAAAGGCCGAGCAGCGCCAGGCGTTCGTGGCCGTGTTGCAGCACGGCTTGTCGCCGGCCGACGAGCCGATGCTGGAAAGCCTGCTGGACGACCGTAGCCAGGCCGTGCGCCAGAGTGCCGCCGAACTGCTGCTGCGGCTGCCCGAATCGGCGCTGGTCAAGCGCATGGAGGCGCGTGCCGACGCTTGCCTGCGCTGGCAGCCGGCCGCGGCGGCAAGCGGCGCCGTATCGCGGCTGGTCGCGATGCTCGGCAAACGCGCCGAGCCGGTCCTGCAACTTGAGGGCCCCGCTGAATTGCCCAAGGACTGGGAGCGGGACGGCATTGCCGCCAACCCGCCGCCGGGCGAAGGTCCGCGTGCGTTCTGGCTGCGCCAGCTGGTTGCGGCGCTTGCGCCCGCGCGCTGGTCCGCGTCGTCGGCGGCGACACCTGACGACGCACTGAACGTGATGGCCGCGCACGAATGGGCCGACGCGCTGCTGGCGGGTTGCGCCGCTGCCGCTTGCCGTCACGGCGAGGCCGACTGGGCCGAACCGCTGCTGCGGCGCTCGCTGGCCGATTCCAACGTGCTGCATCCGTACCAGGAACGCCTGTGGCAGGTGGTGAGCGCGCAGGCGCGTGTCGAGCAGGTGTGCCGCCAGTTGACCTTCGGCAATCTGTACGCGGCCCGTCGCGGCCTGGAGGCGATGCCCGCGCCGTGGCCGAACGCGGTGGCCAGCGCCATCGCCACGGCGGCGCCCGGCGCTTGGCGCGCCCAGCGTGAAGCGGGCGCAACCAGACAGCATGACGACGTGACCGGCCTGATCGAGCTGGCGCTCCTGCGCGTACAGGACGCCGATCTCGCCGTGCTCGAACCCGTCGTCGACGTGTACGCCGGCAGCCTCTCGGCAGCGCCCGCCGACACGATGTTCAATCTCGATCGCGCCAGGGGCATCGTCGCCCTCGCGCACGCCAGACAAACCCTCACCAAGGAGATGCCGCTATGACGGCCAACCTCAACACCGTGCTGCGCAAACACGCTGAAGTGCAATATGCCGAGGAGTTGGCCGAACTGGCGCGGCACGACAAGCGCCAGCGTCCGGCCAACTGGACGCTGTCGCCGTGGGCGGTGAAGACCTACCTGATCGGCGGCAAGCTGGACAACGGTTTCGAGGTCACGCCCAAGTACATCGGCAGCGGCCGGTTGATCGAGATCGCCGTGGCGACGCTGGCCACCGACCGTGCGCTGCTGCTGTACGGCGTGCCGGGCACGGCCAAGAGCTGGGTGTCGGAACACCTTGCCGCCGCGATCAGCGGCAATTCGACCTTGCTGATCCAGGGGACGGCCGGCACCGACGAGACGGCCCTGCGCTACGGCTGGAACTACGCGCGCCTGCTGGCGGAAGGCCCGTCGGAACAGGCGCTGGTGCCGAGCCCGATGCTCAACGCGATGCGCGACGGCAAGATCGCGCGGCTGGAAGAAATGACGCGCGTGCCGAGCGAAGTGCAGGACACGCTGATCACGCTGCTGTCCGAGAAGACGCTGCCGGTGCCCGAGCTGGGCATCGAGGTGCAGGCGCAGCGCGGCTTCAACGTGATCGCGACGGCGAACAACCGCGACCGCGGCGTGAACGAGATGTCGTCGGCGCTGATGCGCCGCTTCAACACGGTGATCCTCCCCACGCCGGACAGCTTCGACGAGGAAGTCGCCATCGTCAGCCGCCGCGTGGACGAACTGGGCCGCGCGCTGGAGCTGCCGGCCGAGAAGCCGGCGCTGGAAGAAGTGCGGCGCGTCGTGGCCGTGTTCCGCGAGCTGCGCAACGGCCTGACCGAAGACGGCAAGACCAGGCTGAAGTCGCCCAGCGGCACGCTGTCCACCGCCGAGGCGATTTCGGTGCTGGGGCACGGGATGGCCGTGGCCGGCTACTACAGCGACGGCGTGCTGCGCGCCGCCGATCTCGCCGCCGGCCTGACCGGCGCGATCGTCAAGGATCCGGTACAGGACAAGCTCGTGTGGATGGAGTACCTGAAGACGGTCGTCAAGGAGCGCGACGACTGGAAGGACTTCTACCGCGCCTGCATGGACGTCGCCTGATGGCCGTGCGCTACTACGGCATCCGCCACCACGGCCCCGGCTGCGCGCGGGCGCTGCAGGCGGCCCTGGCGGCGCAGCAGCCCGATATCGTGCTGCTCGAAGGCCCGCCGGAAGCGGACGGGATCGTCGCGTTCGCGGCCGATGCGGGCATGGTGCCGCCCGTCGCGCTGCTGATCTACCCGAACGACGCGCCGCGCCTCGGCGTGTTCTATCCGTTCGCCGAGTTCTCGCCCGAATGGCAGGCGATCCGCCACGCGTGCGCGCAGCGCATACCGCTGTGGTTCATGGACCTGCCCGCGATGCACGGCTTCGCCGAAACGCTGGCGCGCGAGAATGAGGCGGAGCCGCGCGAGGCGGCGCCCGACGATGCCGGGGCGCTCGATCTCGCGGATACGAAGGGCGACTCGGCTAACGACGCGGACGCGCTGGTTTCATGGCGCATGGACCCGATCGGCGAGCTGTCGCGCGCGGCCGGCTTCGATGACCACGAGCTGTGGTGGGAAGTCGAGATCGAGCAACGGCGCGACGCGAGCGAACTGTTCGCGGCGATCGAGGAAGCGATGACGGCGTTGCGCGAACACGCGAGCGCCCCCGAACTGCGCGACGCACGTCGCGAAGCCCATATGCGCACGCGCATCCGCGAAGCGCAGAAGCGCGGCTACGAGAACATTGCCGTCGTGTGCGGCGCGTGGCACGTCCCGGCGCTGGTCAAGCCCGCGACCGTCAAGGACGACGCGGCGCTGCTCAAGGGCCTGCCCAGGACGAAGGTGGAGGCGACCTGGGTGCCCTGGAGCGATGACCGCCTGGCTTATGCCAGCGGCTACGGAGCGGGTGTCGAATCGCCGGGCTGGTATCGGCATCTGTGGCAAAGCCCGGACCGCGCCGGCCTGCGCTGGGTCGCCGAAGGCGCGCGGCTGATGCGCGACGAGGGGCTGGACGCGTCATCCGCGAGCGTGATCGAAACGGTGCGCCTCGCCGACGCGCTCGCGGCCATGCGCGACCTGCCGCTGCCGGGCCTGGCCGAGCAGCGCGAAGCGATGCTCACGGTGCTGTGCCACGGCCAGCCGGAGCCGCTGAGCATCATTCGCCGCAAGCTCGAGGTCGGCGAGCGGCTCGGTGCGGTGCCCGACTCGGCCGCCGCCGCGCCGCTGCAGCGCGACCTGGAGGCGCAGCAAAAGCGCCTGCGCCTGAAGCCCACGACCGAGATCAAGAACCTCGACCTCGATTTGCGCGAGGACGGCGGCCGCGAGCGCAGCCTGTTGCTGCACCGGCTCGGGCTGATCGACGTGCGCTGGGGGACGCTGCTGGGCGACGCCAATCGCACGGGGACGTTCCGGGAGTCCTGGCAACTGCGCTGGAATCCCGAAATGGTGGTGGCGCTGATCGGGTCCAGCCGCTACGGCAACACGATCGAGGACGCCGCGACCCACAAGCTGTGCGAACGCGCGCAGGCGGGCGCCGAGCTGCCGGCACTGACCGCGATGCTCGACCAGGCCGTGCTGGCCCGGCTGCCGAAGGCGGTGGCGGTGCTGCTCGCGTGCGTGCAGACCCAGGCCGCCGTCGCCGCCGATCTGACGCACCTGATGGCCGCGCTGCCGCCGCTGGCCCGCGTGGCGCGCTATGGCGACGTCCGCGGCACGGACGGCAGCGCGTTGCGGCCGATCGTCGAAGGCCTGGTCGAGCGCATCGTCGTGGGCCTCGCCGCGGCGGCGCGCCACGTCGACGAGTCGATGGCGATGGCGCTGCTTGGCCATATGGACGAGGTACAGGCCGCGCTCGATACGCTCGACGCCGCCGAACTGCTGGGCGACTGGTTGAGCTGCCTCGTGGCGCTGACCGCGGACGACGCGGTCGCGCCGGCCGTGCGCGGCTTCGCGCTGCGCCAGGCGTTCGACCGCCAGCGTGTCGACGCGGAGGAACTGGCGCGACAGGCCGGCCTCGCGCTGGCCGCCGCGACGCCGCCGGCGGAATCGACGGGCTGGCTCGCCGGCCTGTTGCGCGGCAGCGGTTTGTTGCTGTTGCAGCAGGATGCGCTGTGGCGCGTGATCGACGGCTGGCTGAGCGGGCTCGACGATCAGGTGTTCATGGAGCGCCTGCCGCTGTTGCGCCGTGCGTTCGCCGACTTCCAGCCGGCCGAGCGGCGCGAAATGGGCAGCAAGGTGAAGCACATGGATGCGGATGCGCCGCCGGCGGCGAGCGTGTCCGTCGACATCGACCACGAGCGGGCGGCGCGGGTGCTGCCCGTGCTGGCGGCCATTCTGGGCAACTGAGATGAGCAAGGACTCCCCGATCGAAACGGACCGCATGGCGCGCTGGCGGCTGGTGCTGGGCAGCGACGCGCAAAGCAGTTGCGGCGTCACCCTCGGCGACACGCTGACGCGCGCGGACAAGGCGCTCGACGACCTGTACGGCGGCGAGCGCAAGGGCGGGCTGAACGCCAGCACGCCGAATGTGGCGCGTTGGCTGGGCGATATCCGCGAGTTCTTTCCCGCACCGGTCGTGCAGGTGATGCAGCAGGACGCGCTGGAGCGGCTGAACCTGCGCCAGATGCTGCTGGAGCCCGAGCTGCTCGAGGCGATCGAGCCCGATGTCCATCTCGTGGCCAGCCTGATGTCGTTGTCGCGCGTGTTGCCGGCCAAGACGCGCGATACGGCCAGGCGCGTCGTGCGCAAGGTGGTCGACGAGCTGGAGCGCCGGCTCAAGGAGCCCATGCGCCAGGCGATCGCCGGCAGCCTGAACCGCGCGGAGCGCAACTATCGGCCGCGCCCGAACGAGATCGACTGGCATCGCACCATCCGCGCGAACCTGAGCCGCTATGCGCCCGACCGGCGCACCGTGATCGCGGAGAAGCTGGTCGGCTACGCGCGCAAGCGCTCGGCGCTGCGCGACGTCGTGCTGTGCGTGGACCAGAGCGGCTCGATGGCGGCGTCCGTCGTCTATGCGGGCATCTTCGCGGCCGTGATGGCCTCGCTGCGCGCGGTGCGCACGCGCATGGTCGTCTTCGATACCAACGTCGTCGACCTGACCGACGAAGCGGGCGATCCGGTCGAGCTGCTGTTCGGCGTGCAACTGGGCGGCGGCACCGACATCAACCGCGCGCTCGGCTATTGCCAGCAGATCATCGACCGGCCCGAGCGCACGATCATGATCCTGATCACCGACCTGTACGAAGGCGGCAATCGCCACGAGATGCTGCAACGCGCGGCCGCGCTCAAGAACGCCGGCGTGAACGTGATCTGCCTGCTGGCGCTCGCCGACAACGGCGCGCCCGGCTACGATCACCAGAACGCCGCCCAGTTCGCCGCGCTCGACATTCCCACCTTTGCGTGTACGCCGGACCAGTTTCCCGCGCTGATGTCCGCCGCCATCCAGAAGCAGGACGTCAACCTGTGGGCGGCCAGGCAGGGCTTCGTGACCAACCGGGCCACGTGACGGGACCCGGCGGAGGCGGCTATTTCCGGTTCTTCAGGAACGTCCGGCCGGCCGTCGTGATGGAGATATTGGGCCGGCCGCTCATCGGGTAGTTGACGAATCCCGCGCTGATGAGCTCCCGCGTGACGGACCAGCCCAGCGCGGGCGTCTCTCGTCCATAGCGGATCTCGGCCAGGCGCTCCAGCGCCCAGATGGCGGACGCCGAAATGGTTTGGGCGTTTGACGTATCGCTGTCGCTCATCGCTTCTCCAGAAAAGTTGAGGGTGACCAAGGAAGGGCACCGGGTGTTGCGGGATCAGGTGGCAGCGCAGGCGCCCAGGCGCGTCCAGTCGTAACTGGCGCCGAGCTCGATGCGCACGGCCGCTTCGACGAGATCGACGCGGTGCCGCCCGGCGTGTCGATCCGCGCGCGTCATCAGCGTCTCGAGCGACGGCAACGGGGCATCGCTCTTCCACGCGAAAACGATCAGGTTTTCCGCACTGTCTTCGGCCGGGGCAAGTGCGGCCGACGGGCCGAACGTATCGCGCAGCGCAGTGAGCGCGTTGCCGAGTTGCGGATCGCCGTGCAGCAGGTTGGCAACCAGCACGCCATCGTCATTCAACCGCGCGCGGCAGGCCTCGTAGAAGGCCGCACTGGCGAGCTCGACGGGAACGCCGTCCGCATTGAAGCCGTCCACCAGCAGCGCGTCGAAGGTTTGCGTGGTCGTCGACATGTACTGCGCAGCGTCCGCGCAGACGACCGACAGCCGTTCGTCGTCGGGCGGGATGCAGAACCGGTCGCGCAGCGCGATCACGTCCGGATTGATTTCGATGACGGTGAGGTGCGCGCCCGGCAGGTGCCGGCGGCAATACTTCGTCAGCGAGCCGCCGCCGAGCCCGATCATGCCGATGTGCTTCGGCGCAGGCTGCAGCAGCAGCAGGAATCCCATCATCGTGCGCGTATAGCCCAGTGCGAGCGCATCGGGGGCGGCGCGCAGCATGGTGCTTTGCATGCCGCGGCCGTCGAAGCACAGCGACACGAGGTGCTCGGATTCCACGATCACCGGACCATCGGCGGCAGCGTTTGCGTGCGCGGCGCGCATCCCCGGGAACGGCAGGTCGACGGGCGGCATGCAGGTCACCCCTCCTGCAGCAACGGCAGAAGCGCCTGGAGCGCGGCTTCTTCATCCGGGCCGGCGGCCAGCACTTGGGCGGACGTGCCGCCGCGCACCTGCAACGAGGCGATCGCCATGCCGTCCTTCGCATTGCCGTGGCGCCCGTTGGCGATCAGCAGGATGTCGCTTTCGAAGCGGCGCGCCATGTCGACGAGCGCGTCTTGAGCGGCGTACGCGCGATTTCGGTTCCAGCCGGGACCGATTTGTAAGTGCACTACGGTTGCCACGTTATTTGCGAAAGTCTCTAGGGTCGATGGGGTCAGTGCGCCGTGTCGATCTGGCAATGCGTCAGGAATGCCCGGCACGCGATCTCCCACGTCGTGCTCTGCAAATCGATGTCGATGCCGTCGAGTCGTTCCATGTCGCCGTTCAGGTGCATCGCGCGCAGCGATCGAGGCGGTACGCCCTGCGCGAAAAGACGGTCGTCGACATCCAGCAGCAGGCACGGATGGCGCCGGAACCGCGCACTGGAGACCGAGATCGGATCCATCACATGCCGGGCCGATTCCCGCGGATAGACGAAGACCAGATGGATGCCGGCCGCCGCGAGCTGCTCTCCGGCGTCGTGGAAACGGTGAACCATCTGGAATCCGCGTTCGCCGCCGCGCCCGACGCCCACGGCGACGAGGCCCCGGCTTCCCGCGATTTCACGCAGCGTCACGGGACGCCGATCGGGCAACAGCAGCGCACCATCCAGCTCGAACATGTCGACATCCTCAGCGAAACCGCCCGCAAGTCCGGTGAAAGGCGGCAAGCGACAGATTATAATCGAGCGGTAAGAATATGTGTATTGCATTATAATGTTGTGCGTACCGGCGCCAAGACCGCCTCGGCCGAGGCGGTCTTGGCGCCGGTTCCATTTCGCCGATCGACTCGAACCTGTCCTGATGGAAGCTGCAATGAATACCGTCCCCTCATGCCCGCAATGCGCGATGGAAAACACGTACCCGGACGGCGCGCTGTTCGTCTGCCCGGACTGCGGTCACGAATGGTCGGCGAGCGCCGGCGCCGACGCGGGCGACGAACCTGCGGGCAGCGTCGTCAAGGATGCGAACGGCAACGTGCTGTCGGACGGGGATTCGGTCGTGCTGATCAAGGACTTGCGCGTCAAGGGCTCGTCGATCACGTTGAAGATGGGCACCAAGGTGAAGAGCATCCGGATCGTCGGCGGCGATCACGAGATCGATTGCAAGACGGACGCCGGCAGCTTCATGCTCAAGGCATGTTTCCTGAAGAAGGTCTGACCGGCGGCCCATCGCGGATGATTCAATCGACTGTTTGATTTCCCGGGCAGACCGAGAATGGATGAGGCTCGAACGTCCTACGATGCGTACGTCGAATTCCTGTCGACGCCGATGAGCGATGAGCGGCCCTACGTGCTGGAGACGCAGCACGCGGTATCGCTGCACTTCGATCACTTTGCCACCCAGAGCTTCATGTCGCTCAGTCATCCTGACAAGCTCACGCTCGACTATACGTGCGCGATGATGGGATTTCTGCTGCTGCAGCCCGCGCCGAAGCACATCTGCATGATCGGGCTCGGCGGGGGATCACTGGCGAAGTTCTGCTATCGGAATCTGCCCGAGGCCGCGATCGATGCGGTCGAGATCAGCCCCGAGGTGATCGCGCTGCGTGACGTGTTCAGGATTCCGGCCGACGACGCGCGCTTCAAGGTGGTGTGCGCCGATGGCGCGGACTACGTGATGCTGGAAGACGTCCGCACGGATGTGATCCTGCTGGACGCCTTCGTCACGGAAGGGATCGCGAGCCGCTGCGCGGACCTCGCATTCTTCGACGCATGTCGCGAGCGCTTGACCGAGACGGGTGTTCTCGCGATCAACTTCACGGACGATGATCCGGCGCTGCTGCTGCACCTCGAGCGGCTGAAGGCCGTGTTCGGCGCATCCTATGCGATCGTGCGGTGCGGCGACGACAGCAACTTCGTCGCGTTCGCCTGGAAGAGCGGCCATCGTATGCCGTCCAGGCGAATCTTGCTCGAGCGCGCGAGCTTGTTTGACTTTGCCGGCGAACTCGAGCTGGCCGCCACTGCCGCTCGCCTGAAACAAGGCGAGCGTCTCGATCCGGAGCGGCTGACCTGGCACGCGCACGCACAAGGGCACGGGCACTGGACAATCGGCGCTTGATCGGCGCCCGGACGCATTCAGCGCGTCACTTCACCCGCTTGCCGAGCGGGCTCTTGGTCTTGTAGGTCACGCCGTGATGCTCGAGATACTCGCGGATCAGCTGCCGTACGACTTGTGACGGCGTCAGATCTTGTGCCGAGCAGAGCATTTCGAATGCTTCCTTCTTGGCGGGATCGATCAGGACGGTCAGGCGTGCGGTTTTCGTTTCCATTGCGGGGGCGAATCGGCAAATATGTTAATCGAATTATAATGCATTTGCCCTCGACGGCGAGGCGGGAAAAGGCCGCCCGGCCGATCGGGCGCCGCCCTGTCGCCGCCGGCGCAGGCGCCTGCGAGGTCACTGCCTGCGGTCGAGCCGATAGACATAGGTCAGCACGTCATCGACCACGGGCACGATCGCGAGCGTGACGAGCGCCGCGGCCAGCGGGACGGTCGACACATAGCCGACGTGCTTGAAGCCGATAGCGCCGGTCAGGCCGCCCACGAAGAACGACGTCAGCATCGTGCCGTGGATCCGCAGCTTCGCGCGGTTGGCAATGACCGCGTGCGCGTCCGCATCGACCGCCGACCGATTCCAGTAAAAAAGCTTCCCCAACTCGATGCCGAGGTCCGTCACGATGCCGGTCATGTGCGTCGTGCGAATCTCCGCGCCCGACAGCTTGGTGATCATCGCATTCTGCAGCCCCATGATGAAGCACAGCAGGATCACGGTCACGGGGACGAAAAACGCCTCCCACAGCGCGAGGTGGCTGCCGAGCAGGCCGAACAGGAGCAGCAGCGTGGCCTCGACCAGCAGCGGCAGGACGTACTGGCTTTGCAGGCTGCGGCGTCGCCCCCAGTTGACGAGCACCGCCGAGCATCCCGCTCCGACGAGAAACGATGCCAGCGAACCGATGCCGGCGAGCACGAGCCGGACATCCCCGAGCGCCGCCTGATCCGCGATCGCCGACACGATGCCGCTCATGTGGGACGTGTATTGCCTGACCGCAAGGAAGCCGCCGGCATTGGTTGCGCCGGCGACGAAGGCGAGCGACACCCCGAGCTGGCGGTTCGCGGCCGCGCTGCGGTGTTTTCCCGTCAGGCTTCGAAAGTACTGCGCAGGCATAGGCTCTTTACTCGATCACTCTGAACCGCGGCAACGACATCGCGGATGGAACCTTCGGGCGCCGCAGGCCGGCGAGGCGCCCGCCGGGTCGCCCGATTTCGTCAAGCATGTGCCT
Source organism: Burkholderia ubonensis subsp. mesacidophila (assembly GCF_002097715.1). Taxonomy (NCBI): domain Bacteria; kingdom Pseudomonadati; phylum Pseudomonadota; class Betaproteobacteria; order Burkholderiales; family Burkholderiaceae; genus Burkholderia; species Burkholderia ubonensis. The sequence continues at coordinate 498,593 of NZ_CP020739.1, read as the reverse complement.
TGCATGATAACGTCATTATCATATCCTGTTATCTGGATGGGTCTTTCGATGTCATAATACGGACGGATCGCGCCCGGGGCTTCGGGGGCGTTCCCTGCTCCTCGTCCAATCCGAGCGTACTGGAGACATTCCGGATGACACCCGTGCCGGTCGTCCATTTCGTCCTGCTGGTCGCGGCCGCGTGGCTCGCGCTCGGCGCGCTCGGTCTCGGGGTGCTGCATCGCACGCGGTTCGTTGCGCACGGGCTGTTTCCGCTCGGTGCGCTGGGCGGGCTGCTGCTCGGGGCGGCGGGGCTCGCCGGCATCTTTGCCGAACCGTCCACCGCGATACTGCCGATCGGGCTGCCCGAGTTGCCGTTTCATCTGCGCGTCGACCGGCTATCCGGCTATTTCCTGTTCGTGCTCGGGGTCGTCAGCGCGGGGATCGGCGCCTTCTCCGCCGGCTATTTCCGCAAGGGGGAAGGGGCCGCGCCAGGGCTCATCTGCTTCGAATACCACGTTTGCCTGGCGAGCATCGCGCTCGTGCTCGTCGCCGACGATGCGTACGTGTTCATGGTCGCGTGGGAAACGCTGACGCTGTCCGCAACCTTCCTCGTGATGACCAACCACCGGATCGGCGAGATCCGCCGCGCGGGCTACCTGTATTTCCTGATCTCCCACGTCGGCGCGCTCGCGTTGCTGCTGTGCTTCGGCATTCTTCAGGCGCACACGGGCGACTACACGTTCGCCAACATGCGTACGCAGTCGCTCGATGCGCTCCGGGCGTCGCTGGCGTTCGTGTTCGCGCTGGTCGGATTCGGCGCGAAGGCGGGCGTGTTCCCGCTGCACGTCTGGCTCCCGGATGCCCATCCCGCTGCGCCGTCCCCCGTATCGGCGCTGCTCAGCGGCTTCGTGCTGAAAGTCGGCTTGTATGGCCTGCTGCGCACGCTGTTCGACCTGCTGCACGTGCAGTTCGCGTGGTGGGGCGTGCTGCTGCTCGTGCTCGGCGTCGGCACCGCGCTGCTCGGCGTCGTGTTCAGCACGATCCAGGTCGACATGAAGCGCCTGCTCGCGTATTCGTCGATCGACAACGTCGGCCTGATGATCGTCGCGCTCGGCGTCGCGGTGCTGTTTCGCGCGTACGGCATGACGAGCCTGTCCGCGCTCGCGCTCACTGCGATGCTCTACCAGATCGTCGCGCATGCGGCCTTCAAGAGCCTGCTGTTCCTCGGCACGGGGGCCGTGCTGCACGCCACCGGGGAGCGCAATCTCGGCAAGCTCGGCGGCCTGATCCGCTTCATGCCGTGGACCGCGTGGGCCGTGCTCGCCGGCGTCGTCGCCAGCGCCGGCTTGCCGCCGCTGAGCGGGTTCGTTGCAGAGTGGCTCCTGCTGCAGAGCTTCCTGTTCACCCCGGGCTTGCCGAATTCGGTGCTCGCGATGACGGTGCCCATTGCGGCGGCGTTGGTCGCGATGACGGCCGCGCTGGCCGGCTACACGATGGTCAAGTTCTTCGGCATCGTCTTCCTCGGGCAGCCGAGAGAAACGAAGCTGAGCCGCGCACGCGACGCGAATGGATGGGAGCGGCTCGCGTTCTGCTGGTTCGCGGCGGCCGGCGTACTGCTCGGCCTGATGCCCGCGCAGTTCGTCAAGATCCTGGACCGGGTCACGCGCACGCTGGTCGGGGCCGGCATCGGCGCGGACAACCACGGCTGGCTTCTGTTCGTGCCCGTGTCGACCGCGCGGGCCAGCTACATGCCCGCCGTGTTCATGCTGTTTTTCATCGCGTGCTGCGGGCTCGCGTGGGTGGTGGTGCGGCGCTTCTACCACGGCCGGCTGCGTCGCGCCGCGCCGTGGAGTTGCGGCTTCCCGTTCACGAACGCGCGCATGCAGGATACGGCGGAAGGGTTCGGGCAGCCGATCCGGGAAATCTTCGCGCCGTTCCTGCGCATCGAGCGGCACGTGCCGTCGCCGTTCGACGCGCAGCCGGCCTACCGGGTCTCGGTCACCGACCGCACCTGGCCCGCGCTCTACGAGCGCATCGCGGCGCTGACGCAACGCATGGCCGAATGGGCGGGCCGTCTGCAGACGGGAAAGATCGCCGTGTACCTGACCTACAGCTTCGCCGTGCTGATCCTGCTCCTGTTGCTGGTGAGACGATGGTGACCGTATCCGGCGTGCTGTCGCAAACCCTCGAGATCGTCGTGGCGCTCGCCGCCGCGCCGCTGCTCACGGGCTGGGTCAACCAGTGCCGCGCGTGGCTGCAGAACCGGCGCGCGCCCAGCATCTGGCAGCCGTACCGGATGCTCCACAAGCTGTTCAACAAGGAGTCGGTCGTCGCCTATGGCGCAAGTCCGGTGTTCCGCGGCGCACCCTATGTCGTGTGGGCGGCGATGACGCTCGCCTGCGCGATCGTGCCGACGCTGTCGACCGAATTGCCGTTGTCGCCCGCCGCGGACGCGATCGCGCTCGTCGGCCTGTTCGCGCTCGCGCGCGTCGCGCTGTCGCTCGCCGCGATGGACGTCGGCACGGCGTTCGGCACGCTCGGCGCCCGCCGCGAAATGCTGATCGGCTTCCTCGCGGAGCCGGCCTTGCTGATGGTGCTGCTGTCCGCCTCGCTGATCACGCGGTCGACGCTGCTCACGAGCATCGTCGCGACGCTCGGGCGGGGCGAGCTCACGATCTATCCGAGCCTCGCCTTCGCGGGCATCGCGTTCACGCTGGTGTCGCTCGCCGAGAACGCGCGGCTGCCCGTCGACAATCCGGCCACCCACCTCGAGCTGACGATGATCCACGAGGCGCTGATCCTCGAATATTCGGGGCGGCACCTCGCGCTGATGGAGTGGGCGGCCAGCCTCAAGCTGTTCGCGTACTCGTGCATCGGCCTCGCGCTCTTCATGCCGTGGGGCATCGCCGCGGCGGGCAATCCGCTCGCGCTGGTGTTCGCGGTGCCGGCGCTCTTCGTCAAGCTGATGGTGGGCGGCGCCGCGCTCGCCGTGGTCGAGACGGCCAACGCCAAGATGCGGATTTTCCGGGTGCCGGAGTTCCTTGCGACGGCGTTCCTGCTTGCGGTGATCGGCATGCTCGTCCATCTGCTGCTGGGGGCGTGAATGCACGGCTACGCGACGCAACTGATCAATTTCCTCGCGGCGGTGCTGCTCATGCTGTCGTTCGCGATGCTGAGCCAGCGCCGGATCCTGTCGCTGATTCATCTCTACACGCTGCAGGGCGTGGCGCTCGTGCTGGCCAACCTGATCCTCGGCGTCGTGACGGGCGACGGGCACCTGTACGTGTCCGCCGGATTGACGGTGGTGCTGAAGGTGGGCGTGATTCCGTGGATCCTGTATCGGCTCGTGCGCAGGCTCAACGTCCAGGCCGACGTCGAGCCGCTCATCAACATTCCGACCACGCTGCTGATCGGCATCGTGCTGGTGATCATCGCGTTCAACGTCGCGGCGCCGATCAGCCAGCTCGCGACGTCGGTCGCGCGCGGCACGCTCGGCATCGCGCTCGCGTGCGTGCTGCTGTCGTTCATGGCGATGATCACGCGCGCGAAGGCGATTCCCCAGGTGATCGGCTTCCTGTCGATGGAGAACGGGCTGTTCTTCGCGGCCACGGCCGCCACCAACGGCATGCCGATGATCGTCGAGCTCGGCATCGGGCTCGACGTGCTGGTCGGGATCCTGATCCTGGGCGTGTTCATGTTCCAGATCCGCGAGCAGTTCGACAGCCTGGACATCCATCACCTCGAGAAACTCAAAGATGAGTGACGCCCACGTCGTGCTCGCCGTGCTCGGCATTCCGCTCGTGGCCGCCGCATGTCTGGCGGGCGTGCGGCGCACGCATGTCGCGCGCACGCTGAACGTCGGCTTCAGCTTCGCGACGTTCGCGGCGGCGCTCGTGCTCGCCGCACGCACCGTCGAGCACGGCCCGTCGTTCGCGTTCGGACGGGCCTTTTTCGTCGATCCGCTCAACGTCTACCTCGTCGCGCTCACCGCGTTCGTCGGCTGGACGACGTCGCTGTTCTCGCGCCCGTACATGCAGGTCGAGGAGGCCCGCGGCCGGATGACGGCTGGCCGGATGCGGCTCTATCACAGCATGTACCAGCTGTTCATGTTCGCGATGCTGCTCGCGCTGCTGACCGACAACCTCGGCGTGCTGTGGGTCGCGATGGAGGCCGCCACGCTCGCGACCGTGCTGCTCGTCAGCGTCTACCGGACGGCCGCGAGCCTCGAGGCCGCGTGGAAGTACTTCATCCTGTGCGGCGTCGGCATCGCGCAGGCGTTGTTCGGCACGATCCTGCTGTACCTCGCCGCGAGCCGGCAACTGGCGGACGGCGACGCGCTGCTGTGGACGAGCCTTGCCGCGGTCAAGACGCACCTCGACCCGACCATCGTGTCGATCGCGTTCGTGTTCCTGCTCGTCGGCTACGGCACGAAAGTCGGCCTCGTGCCGATGCACAGCTGGTTGCCGGACGCCCATGCCGAAGGCCCGACGCCGATTTCGGCGGTGCTGTCCGGGCTGCTGCTGAACGTTGCGCTGTATGCGGTGCTGCGTTGCAAGGTGCTCGCCGACGGCGCGCTGGGCAATGGCCTGCCGGGGCGGCTGCTGGTCGGGTTCGGCCTCGTGTCGGTGCTGGTTGCGTCGTTCTCGCTGTTCCGGCAGAAGGATGTCAAGCGGCTGTTCTCTTATTCGTCGATCGAGCACATGGGGCTGATGACGTTCGCGTTCGGGCTCGGCGGCCCGGTCGCGACGTTCGCCGGGCTGCTGCACATGACGGTGCATTCCCTCGTCAAGTCGGCGATCTTCTTCGCGGTGGGCCACGCGGCGCAGAAGGCCGGCACGCAGGCGATCGACGGCATTCGCGGGTTGCTGCAGGTCAGCCCGACGGTCGGCTGGGGCATGATGCTCGGCACGCTCGCGATTCTCGGCCTGCCGCCGTTCGGCGTGTTTGCGAGCGAATTCCTGATCCTGACGACCGCAATCAACACGCTGCCGTGGACGGCGCCGTTGCTGCTGCTCGGGCTCGCCGTCGCGTTCGCGGCCATCTTCGCGCGCGTGCAGCGCATGGTGTTCGGCGCAACGACGACGGCCAGGCCGCTCGAGCATCGCCCCGCGCCGCTGCCGGTATTCGTTCATCTGGGCCTGGGGCTGATGCTTGGGCTTTATGTTCCGCCGTACCTGGCGATGTGGTATCGCCAGGCTGCAACGATGCTGGCAGGGTGACGCATGCGACTCGACACGATGCAGATTGCCGCCAGCCGCCTCGCGCGCGGTGCCGGCCAGATTCCGGTGGGTGTGGTGGACGCCGATGAAGCGGGGTGGCTCGAGATCGCGCGGACGGCGCGAGCGGAGCGAAACCGGCTCGTTGCAATGTGGGGCAGCGAAGCCGTCGAAGGGGTGTTTTCGGTGAACGCCGCGTACGAATGCGACGACGGCATCCTGTGGACGCGCATCGCGATCGGGCGCAAGCACGATGCCGATGGGGACTATCCCGATCTCGTTCCGATGTTTCCGTGCGCGGCGCGCATGCAACGGGCGATCTTCGACCTGACCGGCTTGCGGGCCCGCGGCGCTGACGATACGCGGCCGTGGCTCAATCACGGCAACTGGCCCGACGATTATTTTCCGCTGCAAAAGCAGGCGACGGGCGTCGAAGCATTCGAGTCGAGCGAGGCGGATTACGCGTTCGTGCAGGTGGCGGGTGACGGCGTGCACGAGATTGCCGTCGGGCCGATCCACGCCGGCATCATCGAGCCGGGGCATTTCCGGTTCTCCGTCGTCGGCGAGAAGGTGCTGCGCCTTGAAGAGCGTCTCGGCTACGTCCATCGCGGCGTCGAGCGGCTGTTCGAGCGCACCCCGGCGTCGTGCGCTCATCGGGTGGCCGCCAGGATTGCGGGCGACTCGACTGTCGCATTCTCGTGGGCCTATTGCATGGCGCTCGAGCAAGCGTGTGGCGCGGCGCCGTCGAAGCGTGCGCTCCATTTGCGGGCGCTGCTGCTGGAACGCGAGCGCATCGCCAACCACCTCGGCGACCTCGGCGCGCTCGGAAACGATGCGGGGTTCGGGTTCGGGCTCGCCCAGTTCTCGCGACTCAAGGAGGACTGGATACGGGAGAACGCGCGCGCATTCGGGCATCGATATCTGATGGATCGGATCGTGCCGGGCGGCGTGGCGGTCGACGTTCGCGCCGAGGACGCGGCCGTGCTGGCGACGCAGTGTGACCGCATCGAACGCGAAGTCCACGTCATGCGAAAGATCTACGACGACCAGTCCGGGCTGCAGGATCGATTTCTCGGCACGGGACGATTGAGCACCGCCGTCGTCGAGCATTTCGGCGTGCGTGGCATGGCGGCCCGCGCCAGCGGTCACGCGTTCGATGTGCGCGCGAACATGCGGCCGGCGCCGTACGACGACTTCGCGGTCATTGCGGCAAGTGATGCGCGCGGTGACGTCGCCGCGCGCGTTGCGGTGCGTTTCGCCGAGATCGATGAATCCCTGCGCGTGATTCGCGCGCTGCTGGCCGACCTTCCCGACGGCCCGCTTGCCGTCGACATGATGCCCGCAGCGGCCCCCGCCCAGGGCGTCGGCTGGGTGGAAGGCTGGCGAGGCGACGTGTTCGTCGCGCTCGACCTCGCGCCGGGCGACGTGATCGCACGATGCCATTGCCACGATCCATCCTGGCAGAACTGGCCGGCGCTCGAGCATGCGATCATCGGCAACATCGTTCCCGATTTCCCGCTGATCAACAAATCGTTCAACCTGAACTATGCGGGGCACGATCTCTGATGTGGCAACTCATCCGGCAATTCGCGCGCACCGATTTTCCCGACGAACCCGTACCGGCGGCGGAAGACGCGTGGCGACACGACGAGCGGCGGATTCGCCAGGACATTCTCGATCTGCTCGGGCGCGCGCTGTGCATCCGGCAGATCGACGCGGGTTCGTGCAATGGCTGCGAGTTGGAGATCCATGCGCTGAACAGTCCCGTGTACAACATCGAAGGACTCGGGATCAAGTTCGTCGCCAGCCCCCGGCATGCCGACCTGCTGCTCGTGACCGGGCCCGTGACGCTGAACATGCGTGCGGCCGTGCTCGCCGCGTACGACGCGACACCCGGCCCGAAACTCGTGGTGGCCGTCGGCGAATGCGCGTGTACGGGCGGCATTTTTGCCGACAGTTATGCGGTGTGCGGCCCCGTCTCGTCGATCCTGCCGGTCGACGTGACGATACCCGGGTGCCCGCCGCCACCGGTCGACTTGCTGCGCGGCATCCTGGCAGCGTGCCGGTCCCGCCGGGCATGACTGTCCGATAATCAAACCAGCGTGTGCTTCAAGCCAACGCTCAACCTGCAAACCAACCCACGTTCGCAATGACACTTATTGTCGCTTCATGACCCCGATCAAATTCATTCTCCGCTATACCGCCATCCCGTTCACCGCTATCGTGGCGGTCGTCATCTGGGCTGCCGTGCCGTCCTCGAAGGAGATCGATGCGCGACAGTATGCGGCGCTGTCGCGCGCGTACCAGAGCTTTCCTTCGACATTCCGGCACGAGATCGCGGATGCGATGGCGCACGGCCAGATCAGCGACTGGCAGTATCAGACGCTCGTGCGCGACTCGCTGGCCAGCGGTGTGGCAATGGACTGGCCGGCGACGGGCGTGAGCGATGTCGCCGCCGAGCGGCAAAGGCTGGCCTCACTGATTCAAGCCGATTCTGATCTCGCAAGGCACTGAAAATGAAGAGTTTTGTTGTCGCTGTCGCATTCATTCTGATTATCGGCAGCTTGATTTCCGCGTTGTACTACATGAATCGCGATCGCGGAACGACCAAACGGATGGCGTGGGCGCTCGCGGCGCGCGTGGGGCTGTCGATCACGCTGTTTCTTGCGCTCCTTATCGCGTACTGGCTTGGCTGGATCGAGCCGACCGGCCTCCCGATCGGGCGTTGAGCGATCGGCGCACGGGCGACCCGTGCGGGTCTCCCGTCCTTTGCGTTCGTGCCGACGCGGCACGTCGGGATCATTCGACGCAGGCGGAGACGACTGGATCGTTGCTTCCCGTGTAGACGAAGCCGTCCGAGATCCACTGTCGCGAGCTCAACCGATACCAAAGCCGCGTCGCGCCCCAGTTGCCCTGCACCGTATCGCCGAAGGCCGAGCAAGCCAGTTCGACGGTATCGCCGTTGGCGGCCGTGCCGAGGATCGACGCGGACAGCGATGGGGCGCTGCGCAGGTTGACGGGGCCGCTCGATTGCACCGAAGCCTTGACCGGTCGCGAAGGCTCGGGCGGGCCGCCATCGTCGTTCGCGCCATAGTTGGTCAGCGACGCCTGCACGGAAACGCGTCGCTGATTGCGGACCGCATAACCGGAATAGGCTCGGTCGCCTTCGAAGAACTGCCAGCCGCCGATCGTCTTGCCGTTGACCGGAATGTCGTTGCCGCCCTGGCTCAACGACAAGTGCACGTGCGCGCCTGTCGTCTGTCCGCCACACGGTAGCGCGTTGCCGATGCGTCCAAGGTAGTCGCCCTGGCGAACATACGCTCCGCTGGCAAGCGGCGCCAGTTGCTCCATGTGATAGTAGGTCGTCGCGTACCCGTTGTCGTGGACCAGCTTCACGATCGCGCTGCCGTTGCGTTCGCAACTTTTGTAGAGGTAGCCGTCGCGTGCCGCCAGCACTCGGCCGTTCCCGCCCGAGAAGTCGAGCGAATTGTATGGGCGGCTTTCCCCGCTCCAGCCGTGCGCCCCGCCTGTCCAATACCACGCGGTGTCGAGTTGCCAGGGCAAGGCCAGGCCGATTTGTCCGGGCGCGGCGCTCGCGCGCGCCGACGGCCGCGCAATACGATGGGAATGTAGATGCGCGCGCTCGGCAGGGGCGACGAGCGTCGCAGGCGCGGCGGCGAGCAGGTTGTCGAACGCGTCGCTCCCCTCCATGCCGACGCGCCATGTGCCTTGCGTGCGCTGCGCGAGAAACAGCTTGCTGACGGGATCGGCAGGTGTCCCGTCCGGGAGGACTTGCGTGGCGACGCCCAGGACCCATCCCCCGGCGTCCGTCGACCTGATGGTTTCCATCAGGTCGTTGCCCGACGCGCGCTTCATCGGGCGTTGTTTGTCGAGCCTTTCACTGAACGCTTGCTGTGCGGCGCGCTGCAGGTCCGCGTCGTCGCCGGGGGCGGCGTACACGGTATTGATCAAGCATGCGGCGCATAGCGGAACAACGTAATGCCTGAACGAACCAGCTGCCTCATTCCATCCCATTGTGCCTCCTCCGGTGCGAGTTGAGCGTTACGAATATTCTTCTCCGGGGGAATGATAGTAATCAAAACGTAAAGATGTAAACATCTGATTCAAAATCGTTTGATGACGCTCGATTTTATAAATTATCGAGACGAATGGTGCGATATTGATTGGCTTGAATTATTGGTTTGAAAGGCATGAGTCATGTTCTATATTTTTTGATGCACCGTTATGGTGTGTTTTGAAGATATTTATTCGCAAAATAGTGCAAGGTCAAAATCTTTGTTGCCAAGTAATAAGGAGCTGAAAATGTCTACTGGTACTTCGTGGGTCGAGCTTCCTGGTTCAGCAAACGATATCGGCGTCGGCAGTGACGGTGCGACCTGGGTGATCGGCACCAACAAGGTCGGCGGTGGTTTCGGCATCTACCGCTGGAACGGCATGAACTGGGACGGCGTGAGTGGTGGCGCGGTCCGCATCGCGGTCGGTCCCGACGGCTCGCCGTGGGTGGTGAACGATTCGGGCAATATCTACCAGCGCGTCGCGGCGGACTGGCGGCAACTGCCAGGCAACGCACACGATATCGGGGTAGGCGGGGATGGCACGGCCTGGGTGATCGGCTCCAATAGTGTCGGAGGCGGTTATGGCATCTACCGCTGGAACGGTTCGAACTGGGACGGCGTGGATGGCGGCGCCGTGCGGATCGCGGTGGGTTTTGACGGTTCGCCCTGGGTGGTGAACTCGTCCGGCAACATCTATGTCCGCGGCGTATCGGGTTGGCGGCAAGTGCCGGGCGCAGCTACGGATATCGGCGTGGCGGCCGACGGCTCGGTCTGGGTGACCGGCACCAACAAGGTCGGAGGCGGCTTTGGCATTTATCGATGGAACGGGACGGGCTGGGACAGCGTGAGCGGGGGAGCCGTGAATATTTCGGTGAGTCCCAATGGACTTCCGTGGGTTGTGAATTCGGAAGGCGTCATTTATCGACGCGCATAAGAATATATCTGTGGCGACTCTGTCCCAGAGAAAGCCACTGTGACCATTGAATCGCCACCGCGACCCTGAATGCCTTCGCGTGCTTTATTGTGAAGCTCGATGGTACCAAGGGTTTCGGTGACGATTCATTTCGCCGATGGATTTCCCCGCCGAAACGAGGCCCGTCGCGTTGAATCCTCCACCGTCGCTTATGCGGGCACCGGCTCGCTGTTCCAGCATCATTATTGCTCCCTCATCGACAAAACGAACGATCATGGCGTCCACCGATAAACGGTGATGCTGTTGCCCTTGACGTTGTTCTTCGTCACAACGTACTCGCCGGTCGATCGACGGTATGCCCTGATGGCGTACATCGCATCGATGGCGCTGCTGGCGTCCACGGTGGCGCTGCTCGTATTGACCAGCGTGGCGTCGAGATTGCCGGTGGTGAGGTTGAACGCGTCGACGTTCGGCCTGGCGGGCCCGCTGCCGCCGAACCAGTAGCCGACGAACAGATGATTGCCGGCCGCGTCCATCGATTTCGCGCCGGCATCGGGGAGGGTGATCACCGGATTGGGGTGGGTGGTGTTGCCCGCGCTCCAGCCGTGATACACCTCGATCCGCGTGCCGATCGCCGTCCAGTCCGTCCCCCCGACGATGCCTTGGCCGAGAATCATCGTGTCGCTGTCCGCGAGATAGACGATGCGCGTCAGCGGCTGGATGCTCGCGGGAACGCGGGTCGGTACACCGGGCCCCCATGACGGCTTGCCGCCGGCGTCGAAGCCGGTCAGCGGGTAGTGGTAGATGGCACCGGTCTTGTCCAGGCCGGCCCAGACGTCCCCTTTGCTGTCGATGCTGAATCCGCTCGAGACGCGCAGGGTCGTATTGAACGCGGGCCCCGGAATCGACGCATCCGGAATCGCGATGTAGCCGTTCGCCGCGTTGAAATGGAAAAAGTAGAAGACCGGCGGGTTCTGGCCGGCCGCCACGAGAATCCGGTGCGCGCCGACGGCCGCGAGCAGCCCGAAATGCTCGTCGCGCTGCACGTCGTTCATGTTGATGCGCGGGTCCGACGGGTACGTGAACGGATCGACGGTGTTCGCGACGAAGGTGCCGCCCGCCGTGCCGCTGTAGATGTGGGTGCCGCCATAGAACAGCGCGCCGTCCGTGACCGGGTCCGGCGCAGCGATGCCCTCGAAGTTGAGCGCCTGAAGCGTCCAGCGCAGGTTGCCGGCACTGCCGTACGCATGAATGTCGGTGGCGCCGTTGCGGCCGAGGTCCCAGCTGCCGCCCCACGGGTTGTTGAGCACGTAGAGGTTGCCGGCGGTGTCCTTGCCGATGCCGGCGACGCGGGTGAAGCGCTGCGCGCCGACCTGGCCTTTGATGCCCGTCGTCGTGTCGAGATAACCGCCCTGGATGCCGAAGGTGCCGGCCAGCGTCGGCGTGCCTGCGACGTTGTAGCGCTTGATGTTCATGTCGGGGCCCTCGTCGCCGACCATCAGCTGCTTCGACGACGCATCGAAATAGAGCGCCGACGGCCGCGACTCGCCGGCCATCCGAATGGTGTTCAGCAGCGCGCCGGTCGGCCCGAACTCGACGATCGTGCCCGCGCTCTTCTGCGCGACCCAGACGTTGCCTGCGCCATCAACGGCGAGCGCGCCCGGGCCCGACACGTTGATGTCCCGCTGCCAGACGCCGTCGGTGGTGAAGACCCGCACGCGATTGCCGTAGAAGTCGCTCGCGTAGAGAAGCGAGCCCGCCGTGGCGAGCCCGGTGACGACGTCGACCCGCGTCTGGTTGGTCGCCGCGCTGACCTGAATGAACCGGTCGCGGGCCTTGGTGGTGCGGTTGTATCGACCCACCGCGCCGCTGCCGTATGACCTGTTGGCCTGCAGCGCCGTGAAGATCGACGTCGCGTTGCCCGTGATCGCGCCGCCCTGAAACTCGCCGTGCGCGCCGATCGAGCCGAGGCTCGTGCCGTTCTGGTAGACGGCGACGCCGCCTTCATCCTCGTCCCAATTGGAAGCCGTATAGATCACGCCTTCGGGCGCGACCCACATGGAACGCGCGGCGTTGCCCACGTGGGCGGCGAGGGTGCCATAGGTGTTCGCCAGCCAGTCGGTGGTGTTTGGCGCCGCCTGACAGGCCGGCGCCATCGTCGCGATCGCGGCGGCGAGGAGCACTGCATGAATTCGTTTTGTTTCGATCATGACGGAGCCTCTCCTGAAGGTAGCGACCCGTCGCGTGACGGGGCGTCCAGCCAGATTGCTTGAAAGGGGTGACCAAGGTATGAAGATAGGCAGGTCATTGCACGTTGACAAGCGCCCGCCCGCCGCCGCGACTGTTGCACTGTTGTCCAGAATGGAAAGGACCACTCCATTGCCGGCAATATGTGCGGTGAAAATGACCGATTATTCTCCCGATCACAGTTCCGATCCCCAGCCGACAAGCGATCGGACTGCTTACAAAATCAACCGATCAGGGAGGCCTAGTCATGAGAGGCGTCGTCATTTCCAGTGGTATTGGCGCGGTGCTCGCCGTTGCAGCGTCGTCCGCGTTTGCGCAAAGTTCCGTCACGTTGTATGGCCTCGTCGACACGGCCATTCGCTATCAAACGAATGCCGGCCCGGACGGCAAGGACCTGATCGGGATGACCGTCGGCCCGGAAACGCACAGCCGGTGGGGCCTGCGCGGCAGCGAAGACCTGGGCGGCGGCCTGTCGGCGATCTTCCGCCTCGAGAACGGCTTCGAACTCGGCGACGGGAAACTGCACGTGCCCAACACGCTGTTCAGCCGGCAGGCGTATGTCGGCCTGTCGAGCAACCGCTACGGCACGCTGACCTTCGGCAACCAGTACGCGCCGCTGTACGACACGATGGGCGACACCTTCGACCCGCTGACCGTTGGCAACTACTGGCAGGACAGCTGGATGTACAACGGCATCGGCAGCTTCCTGACGGTGCCGAACTCCGTCAAGTACCAGTTCTCGTACAACGGCCTCAGCATCGACGCGATCTACGGCTTCGGCAATCACGCCGGCGCAATGGGCCTCGACAGCACGTACGGCGTGGAACTGACGTATGCGCACGGGCCGGCGTCGATCAACGCGGGCTACCACCAGACCTCGGTATCGTCGTTGAACGGCAGCTCGGTCAACGGCGCGAAGGTGAATTTCCTGCACGTGAGCGGCGCGTATCAGGTCACCCCGGCCGTGCGGCTGCTGGCCGGCTGGCTGCACGGCCAGGACAAGACCGGCACGACGGACTTCAACATGCAGCAAGCCGGCGCGCCGACGTTGCGCGCGGGCAGCCCGAACCGCATCGACGATACGTTCTACGTCGGCGCCAACTGGCAGGCCACCGCACCGCTGCTGATCACGGTGGCCGGCTATTACGGCCATGCGCGCAACGCGGAGCGGCTCGACGGCACGCTCGGCTCCGGCATCAACACCTCCGCGACCGTGCTGGCCGAGTATGCGCTGTCGAAGCACACCGAGGTGTACGGCACGGTGGATTTCGCGCGCGGCAACGGCGCATTCGCCGCCGACTATCCGGGCGCGACCAACCCCGCCACGGGCAGGGTCGACCAGATCGGCCGGACCAACAACGTCGGCGCGGCGATCGGCCTGCGTCAGATGTTCTGAGCGCAGGCTCGGGCGGCCGCGCGCAGCGCGCGCGGTCCTTCTTCTTCTTCACCTCGATTACAGCAGCGGTAAAACTTTCCGGAGCGGTCGCCTGGCGCCACGCCCGGCGGCGACATTCCGATCTCCACGTCGCGATCGACGACGAAGCGCCGCCAAGGCGGCGCGCGGCGAGCGCGCATAGCCGTGCGCCCCAAGCGCATCCGGCATGGCAAATCTGCTCACCACGATCGAGCGGGTTGGGCATCGACTGCCAGAGCGGCATTGCATAGATTCCCAAGGTTGGTGCGCTTATCCGCGCGCCATGCCACGCGCGAGCCGGCAACCGGCCGCGCGTGCCCCTATCAGCGTGAGACAAAATCGAGCGTGGAGACGACACGATGAGCCTGTCAGAGCCATTGCGTCTGCATGTGCCGGAGCCCACCGGGCGCCCGGGCTGCCAGACCGACTTTTCCTATTTGCATCTATCGCCGGCCGGCGCGGTACGCCGCCCGCCGATCGACGTTGCCGCGGCGGACACCGCGGATCTCGCCCGCGGCCTCGTGCGCGTGCTCGACGACCACGGTGAAGCCGTCGGCCCGTGGGCGCCGGATCTCGACGACGCGCGGCTGATCGCCGGGATGCGGGCGATGCTGAAGACTCGCATTTTCGACGCACGCATGCTGATCGCGCAGCGCCAGAAGAAAATCTCGTTCTACATGCTGAGCCTCGGCGAAGAGGCCATCGGCGCCGCGCATGCGATGGCGCTGCGGCACGGCGACATGTGCTTCCCGACCTACCGGCAGCAAAGCATCCTGATCGCGCGCGAGGTGCCGCTCGAACGGATGATCTGCCAGCTGATGTCGAACGAGGGCGACCCGCTGAAGGGGCGCCAGCTTCCCGTGATGTATTCGGATCGCGACGCTGGCTTCTTCTCGATCTCCGGCAATCTCGCGACGCAGTTCATCCAGGCGGTCGGCTGGGCGATGGCGTCGGCCATCAAGGGCGACACGAAGATCGCGTCGGCCTGGATCGGCGACGGCGCGACGGCCGAGGCCGATTTCCATACCGCGCTCACGTTCGCGCACGTGTATCGCGCGCCCGTCGTGCTGAACGTCGTTAACAACCAGTGGGCGATCTCGACGTTCCAGGCGATCGCGGGCGGCGAGGGCACGACGTTCGCGGGGCGCGGCGTCGGCTGCGGGATCGCGTCGCTGCGCGTCGACGGCAACGACTTCCTCGCGATCTACGCAGCGTCGAGCTGGGCGGCCGAACGGGCACGCCGCAACCTCGGCCCGACGCTCATCGAATGGGTGACGTACCGCGCGGGCGCGCACTCGACGTCGGACGATCCGTCGAAATACCGGCCGAGCGACGACTGGACCCATTTTCCGCTCGGCGATCCGATCGCCCGCTTCAAGCGCCACCTGATCGCCAAGGGCATCTGGTCGGACAGCGCGCACGACGCGCTCACGGCCGAGCTCGAGGCCGAGGTGATCGCCGCGCAGAAGGAAGCGGAGAAATTCGGGACGCTGGCCGACGAACGGATTCCGTCGCCGGCGTCGATGTTCGACGACGTGTACAAGGAGCTGCCCGCGCATCTGCGTCGTCAGCGCCAGGAACTGGGGGCGTAATCATGGCGCAACGAGAAGCAACGACGACGGCGGCGCAGCCGATGACGATGATCCAGGCGCTGCGCTCCGCGATGGACGTGATGCTCGAGCGCGACGGCGACGTGGTCGTGTTCGGCCAGGACGTCGGCTATTTCGGCGGCGTGTTCCGCTGCACCGAAGGGCTGCAGACCAAGTACGGCAAGTCGCGCGTGTTCGACGCGCCGATCTCGGAAGGCGGGATCGTCGGCGCGGCGGTCGGGATGGGCGCGTACGGGTTGCGGCCCGTGTGCGAGATCCAGTTCGCGGACTACTTCTACCCGGCCTCCGACCAGATCGTGTCGGAAGGCGCCCGGCTGCGCTACCGCTCCGCGGGCCAGTTCACCGCGCCGATGACGATCCGGATGCCGTGCGGCGGCGGCATCTACGGCGGCCAGACCCACAGCCAGAGCCCGGAGGCGATGTTCACGCAGGTGTGCGGGCTGCGCACGGTGATGCCGTCGAACCCGTACGACGCGAAGGGGCTGCTGATCGCGGCGATCGAGAACGACGACCCGGTGATCTTTCTCGAGCCGAAGCGGCTTTACAACGGGCCGTTCGACGGCCATCACGAACGGCCCGTCACGTCGTGGCTGAAGCATCCCGCGAGCGCGGTGCCGGAGGGCTACTACACGGTGCCGCTCGACTCGGCCGCCGTCGTGCGCGCCGGCAGCGACGTGACGGTGCTGACGTACGGCACGACCGTCCACGTGTCGCTTGCCGCGGCCGAGGAGACGGGCATCGATGCCGAAGTGATCGACCTGCGCACGCTGTGGCCGCTCGATCTGGATACGGTCGTCGCATCGGTGCGCAAGACCGGGCGCTGCGTCGTGGTGCACGAGGCCACGCGCACCTGCGGGTATGGCGCGGAGCTGGTGTCGCTCGTCCAGGAACATTGCTTCTACCACCTCGAGGCACCCGTGGAGCGCACGACCGGCTGGGATACGCCGTATCCGCATGCGCAGGAATGGGCGTATTTTCCCGGCCCGAGCCGGGTCGGCGAAGCGTTGCGACGCGTGATGGAGGCTTGACATGGGTATTCACGTCATCAAGATGCCGGATATCGGCGAAGGGATCGCCGAGGTCGAGCTGGTGGCCTGGCATGTGGAAGTCGGACAGACGATCAAGGAGGACCAGCCGCTCGCCGACGTGATGACCGACAAGGCGGCGGTCGAGATTCCGTCGCCCGTGACGGGCAAGGTGCTTGCGCTCGGCGGCAAGATCGGCGAGATGATGGCGGTCGGCAGCGAGCTGATTCGCCTCGAGGTCGAGGGCGACGGCAACCTGAAGCCGGGCGCCGACGTGCGCGAGGCTGCGGTGGCCGCTGAAGCCGCTGTCGCGGCGCCGGTTGCTGCAGCACCGGTGGCTCCGTCCGTGGAGGCGGGTCACCCGGCGAGCCGCGCGCCTGCCGAGCCGCGCCGCGCGGAGCACGCTGTGCCGCCGCGCGCCGCGCTCACGCCGGGCGAGCGGCCGCTCGCATCGCCGGCGGTACGCCAGCGCGCGTGGGACATGGGCATCGAGCTGCGCTACGTGCGCGGCACGGGCGATGCCGGGCGGATCCTGCACGCGGACCTCGATGCGTACGCACGCACCGGCAGCCGGGCAGGCGGCCAGACTGCGCGCGGCTATGACGAACGGACCGACGAGACCGAAGTGCCGGTGATCGGCCTGCGTCGCGCGATCGCGCGCAAGATGCAGGAAGCGAAGCGGCGCATTCCGCACTTCAGCTACGTCGAGGAAATCGACGTGACCGAACTCGAGGCGCTGCGCGCGGAACTGAACCGCCGTTACGGCGACGCGCGCGGCCGGCTTACGCTGTTGCCGCTGCTGATCCGCGCGATGGTGATCGCGCTGCGCGATTTTCCGCAGATCAACGCGCGCTTCGACGATGAAGCCGGCGTCGTGACACGTTCCGGCGCGGTGCACATGGGCGTCGCGACGCAGACCGACGCCGGTCTCACGGTGCCCGTGCTGCGTCATGCGGAAGCGCGCGACGTGTGGTCGATTTCCGCCGAGATCGCGCGGCTTGCCGAGGCGGTGCGCACCAACCGCGCGCAGCGCGACGAACTCACCGGTTCGACGATCACGATTTCGAGCCTCGGCCCGCTCGGCGGCATCGTGTCGACGCCGGTCATCAATCATCCGGAGGTCGGCATCGTCGGTGTGAACCGCATCGTCGAACGCCCGATGTTCCGTGATGGCGCGGTCGTCGCGCGCAAGCTGATGAACCTGTCGTCGTCGTTCGATCATCGCGTCGTCGACGGCATGGACGCGGCTGAATTCATCCAGGCGGTGCGCGCGTTGCTCGAACGCCCGGCGCTGCTGTTCGTGGAGTGATCCCAATGAAGAACGAACACACCACGCTGCTCGTGATCGGCGGCGGCCCGGGCGGCTACGTCGCCGCCATTCGTGCCGGACAGCTCGGCATACCGACGCTGCTCGTCGAGCGCGACCGGCTCGGCGGCACCTGCCTGAACATCGGCTGCATTCCGTCGAAGGCGCTGATCCACGTCGCCGATGCATTCGAGCAGGCGCGTGATCATGCTGGCGAAGGCGAACTCGGCATCCGCGTGCACTCGCCGGAGATCGACATCGCGCGCAGCGTCGCGTGGAAGGATGGTGTCGTCGACAAGCTGACGCGCGGCGTCGGCGCGCTGCTGAAGAAGAACGGCGTGCGCGTGCTGCACGGCGACGCGCGCGTGATCGACGGCAAGACCGTCGAGGTTGCCGCCGGCGGCGAGACGATCCGGATCGGCTGCGAGCACCTGCTGCTCGCGACGGGTTCCGAGCCGGTCGCGTTGCCGTCGATGCCGTTCGGCGGGCATGTCGTTTCGTCGACCGAGGCGCTGTCGCCCAAGACGTTGCCGAAGCGGCTGGTCGTCGTCGGCGCGGGTTACATCGGGCTCGAACTCGGGATGGTCTATCGCAAGCTCGGGGTCGACGTCAGCGTCGTCGAGGCGGCGGAGCGCGTGCTGCCCGCGTATGACGCGGAGCTCGTGAAGCCGGTCGCCGATTCGCTCGCGCGGCTCGGCGTAAAGCTGTGGCTCGGCCACAAGGTGCTGGGGCTCGCGGACGACGGCGCGGTGCGCGTGCAGGCGCCCGACGGCGCCGAGCGGACGCTGCCGGCCGATCGCGTGCTGGTCGCGGTCGGCCGCCGGCCGCGCGTCGACGGCTTCGGCCTCGAGACGCTGCCGCTCGAACGCAACGGCCGCGCGCTGCGCATCGACGACGAATGCAGGACGACGATGCGCAACGTGTGGGCGATCGGCGACGTCGCCGGCGAGCCGATGCTCGCGCATCGCGCGATGGCGCAAGGCGAGATGGTGGCGGAGCTGATTGCCGGCAAGCGTCGCAAGTTCGTGCCCGCGTCGATTCCTGCCGTGTGCTTTACCGATCCGGAGATCGTGACGTCGGGCTGGTCGCCGGACGATGCGCGGGCGGCCGGCGTCGATTGCTTGAGCGCGTCGTTTCCGTTTGCCGCGAATGGGCGGGCGATGACGCTTCAGGCCACCGATGGGTTCGTGCGGGTTGTCGCGCGGCGCGATACGCATCTGATCGTTGGGTGGCAGGCGGTCGGGCGAGGGGTGTCGGAGCTCGCTGCGGCGTTTTCGCAGTCGATCGAGATGGGCGCAAGGCTCGAGGATATCGGCGGTACGATTCACGCGCATCCGACGCTTGGTGAGGCCATGCAGGAGGCTGCGTTGCGGGCGTTGGGGCACGCGGTGCATATTTGAGGAGGCACGTCGGCACTGGGTGATGCCTGCGCGGGGTTCGAGCGTGGGCGGGATCCCAGGTGCCGGCGGCGCCTGATGCTCTTGCCTGGTATCCGCTCACGCCGGCCAGTGACCTGCCAAATCAAACGACAGTTGCCGATGGTGGCGAATGGAGAGCAGATACACCACGCCCCTGATCTGCGCATACAGCAGCAGGTAGTGCGTCGTCACGTACTCGCGAAGTTCGCTGTCTTCGGCAATGACGTCGAGTGATGCCGGCGAGGCATCCATGGGCACGCTCCGGTACACCTTTTGCCGCTGATGGAACGTGAAAAAACTGACGTCGTGCAATTGCTTTAAACGTAAAAATCGCGTTTTAAATTTACAAAATCAATTTCGCCTGAATTGGAAAGCTAATTTATCTTTACAAGTCGCGCCGCCTTGTTTAGCCTCAGTGGAAATGCGAAAAGAAGGTTGGCTGGCTGATTTTTGGCGTCGCGAGAATTTATGAGTGGGAGTGTTGGCGATTATTTAACAATCCCCGTTCGTCAATTTTTTTATCACGATGCCGGTATTGGGTTGGCGCCATTCCGGGCCGCCGACACGACTGGACATTCAACCTGGCGGCAAGCGTCGCCTCATGGTCCACGCACGCCGCCGGCGATTACCGTCACGGGCGTCGACCGCCACGACATTCATTCCGCGTTCCTTTCGCTTGCCGTCGCGATCATCTGTTCGCGGCGCGTCGATGATTTGCGTCGACTATGCCCGGCAAAATGATCGTCAAAATCAACTCATGCCGAGAAATTATTGATTAACTGACCGAGAGGGGGAATGCCGAACATGAATCTGGTGGACGAGAAAATCCAGCGGGCCGGCTTGCAATCGACCATTATCGACTGCCTCGAATTTCATCGCGTCCAGTCCCCCCATCGGCCGTTGTTCAGTTTCGTGAACGACAACGAGGAAACTACGGTTTCGTGCGCCGGGCTGGCGTCCCGTGTCGACTCGATCGCCGCGCATCTGGCGGCGATCGCCAGTCGTGGCAGCCGGGTGCTGCTGGTTTTTCAGCCGGGGCTCGAGTTCGTTGCGTCTTTCTTTGCGTGCCTCCGGGCGGGCATGATCGCCGTGCCGACCTACCCGCCGGGAAAAAACGCCAGGAGCTTTGCGCCGATCGCTGGCATGATGGCGGACTGCCGCCCCACAGTGATCCTGACCACTGAGTGCATGCGTTCGACGTTGGCAAGCCATCTCGACAGTGCGGGCGCGAACGGGGATCTGAACGTGGTGTCCATCGACGCGATCCCGACGACGCTGCAACCCGCGTTCGAGCCGGACATGCTCGACGCGGACGATATTGCACTGATCCAGTACACGTCCGGTTCCACCGGCACGCCCAAGGGCGTCGTCATTACGCACGCGAACCTGATGCACAATTCCGGCAGCATCCGCGACCGTTTCGGTCACGATCAGTCCAGCAAGGGGGTGATCTGGCTTCCCCCGTTCCACGACATGGGGCTGATCGGCGGAATCGTGCAGCCCGTGTTTGTCGGGTTTCATACGACGCTGATGCCGCCGATGTCCTTCGTCCAGAAGCCGTTGCGCTGGCTTCAGGCGATCTCGGATTGCCGCGCGACGACGAGCGGCGGCCCCAATTTCGCGTATGACCTGTGTGTCCGGAAAATTCAGGATGCGGATCTCGATCGGCTGGACCTGAGCAGCTGGGAGGTTGCGTTCAACGGCGCGGAGCCTGTTTCGGCCGACGTCATCGACCGGTTCGCGGACCGGTTCGCCCGTTGCGGATTCCGGAAGGAGGCGTTCTACGCGTGTTACGGCATGGCCGAAACGACCCTGATCGTCACGGGCGGCATCAAGGGGCGCGGGCCGAGCAGCACGGTGGTGGACGCGCGGCAGCTGGCTTCGCATCGCGTCGTGCCCGCCGAGCCCGGCGCCGCAAGCCAGCGCCTCGTGGCCTGCGGCGTGCCGACCGACGACCACGCGATCGAGATCGTTCACCCGGAAACGCTCGCTCGACTCCCGCGCAACGAGGTGGGGGAGATCTGGGTGTCGGGGCCCAGCGTCGCGCGGGGCTACTGGGTGCAGCCCGAGCGCACGGCGGAAACCTTTGCGTCGACGATCGCGCAGACGACGTCGCCGAAGTGGTTGCGCACCGGGGACCTCGGCTTTGTCGGCGATGACGGACAGATCTTCATCGCGGGACGTCGCAAGGATCTGATCATCATCCGCGGACGCAATTACCATCCGCAGGACATCGAAACAACGGTGGGCGACGCGCATTCGGCGCTGAGGCCGGGCGCGGGCGCCGCGTTTTCCGTGTCGATCCTTGACGAGGAGCGGCTGGTCGTCGTGCATGAAGTCAAGCGCGAACATCTGCGGGCCGACCTGAGCGATGTCGTCGACGCGATCAGGCGGGCGGTGACCCAGCGTCACGAACTCCAGGTCTGCGCGGTCGCGCTTGTCAAGCCGGCGGGATTGCCGGTGACGACGAGCGGAAAAATAAGGCGGCATGCGTGCCGCGACGCATTCGTTGACCGGACGCTGCCCTGCGTGTCGGAGTGGGCGCTCGACCTGACGTCCGTCCAGCGGGATGCGGCGCCGCGCCCGCTATCGAAACCGGATACGAACGACGGCGCGGCCGACGCGATCCTGGTGTGGCTCAAGGAGGCGATTGCGTCGGCCGTCCACGTCGCAAGCGAGGATGTCGACGTCAATGCGGTCTTTGCGGACCACGGTCTCGACTCGCTGCAGATCGCCACCCTGACCGGTGAGCTGTCCGACTGGCTCGGGTGCCCGGTGCGGGCGGAAGTTTTCAGCGAGCCTGCCACGATCACGTCGGTCAGCCGGTATCTTGGCGCGATGAGGCATTGCAGCAGCGCGCTCGCGCTGCTGTCGGAGGACGAACGCCGCGAAATGCTCGACCTGCTGTCGAACGGCCGCACGCCGCGAGACCTGTTCGACGGGGCGGACATTCCGGCCGCCTGCAGCCGCTTCGAGGAGTCGGCGGCTTACGTCGAATTCGCGCAGCGTCAGCAGGTCTTGTTCAAGGATCAGGAAAAGCTTCCATTCTTTACGGTGCATGACGGCCTGAACAACGACCGCACGGTCATCGGCGGCCGGGACTATATCAATTACTCGTGCAACAACTTCCTGAGCTTGAGCGGGCATCCCGTCGTGACCGAGCGCTCGATCGACGCGATCCGGCAATACGGCACGAGCGTATCCGCCAGCCGGCTCGTTTCCGGCGAGCGGCCGCTGCATCTCGAGCTCGAGCAGGCCATTGCCGACTGGATCGGGGTGGAGTCCGCGCTGGTATTCGTCGGCGCGGCAACCGCCAACGTGTCGACCGTCGGTCATCTGCTCGGGCCGAAGGACCTGATCCTGTATGACGAGTTGAGCCACAACAGCCTGTTGCAAGGCATCAAGCTCTCTCATGCGGATTCGCAGCCGTTCCGGCATAACGACTTCGACGACCTCGACCGCATCCTGTCGAATCGGCGGCGCCAATACGAGCACGTGCTTGTGTTCATTGAAGGTCTTTACAGCATGGACGGGGACATTCCCGACCTGCCCCGTTTCATCGAGATCAAGAAAAAGCACAAGACGTGGTTGATGGTGGACGAGTGCCTTTCGATCGGCGTAATCGGCGCAACCGGTCGCGGGATTGGCGAATTCCATGCGGTGGACCGTGATGACGTCGACATCTGGATGGGCGGCCTCAGCAAGGCGTTTGCAAGCTGCGGCGGCTATATCGCGGGACGAAAGTCATTGATCAGCTATTTGAAGTTCACCACGCCGGGCTTCATCTACACGACCGGCATCTCGCCCGCCAACGCAGCGGCGGCGCTCGCCGCGCTGCAATTGCTGAAGGACGATCCGTCGCCGATCCGGCAATTGCGCGAGCGGGTCGACCAGTTCCTGGAACTGGCCGCGCGCGCCGGGCTGAATACCGGCAACTGCCACGGCGGACCGATCGTTCCGGTGATTATCGGCAACCAGATCGAATGCATTCGCCTTTATCAGATCCTGTTCGCGAACGGCATCAATGTGCAGCCGATCATCTTTCCGGCGGTCGCCGCGAATGCCGCGCGGTTGCGGTTCTCGTTCAATGCCACGCATACCGACGAGCAGGTGCGCCAGACGGTGCGCGTGCTGGCGGATGCGCTTGGCGCGCTGCGCCCCGCCGGCGGCGAAACGGTCGCAAACGGAGATGTTGCATGATGCCGCTCGAACGATCGTGGTATCCGATCGCGTGGTCGTCCGCGTTGAAGGGTAAGCCGATTGCCGCCGAAGTGCTGGGCAGGCACGTGGTCGCGTTTCGCGATGCGAGCGGGACGGCACGCGTGATGGATGACCGGTGCCCTCACAAGGGGGTGAAACTCTCGGGCGGCATATGTACCGACAAGGGCATCGAGTGTCCGTACCATGGCTGGATATTCGACGGCGCCGGCGCGTGCGTTCACATGCCGAGTCATGCGGGGTCGACCGTGCCGCCTGTCCGGAAAATCAGGAGCTACGTCGCGCGCGAGTCACAGGGGACCGTCTGGTTTACGTTCTCCCCGTCTCCCTATCAGGCCGATCCGCCGGACTGGCACTTCCCCGAGAAGCAATCGTTTCGAACGATACTCGATATGGATTGCGAATATATCCGGCTGATGGAAAACCTGGTCGATAACCCGCACGCGGGCTACATTCACGGCGGGTTGCTGCGCGGACGGCCGACGACTCGCGTGGTGTCGCACGTCAGCGAAACGCCCACGGGCGTGTTGGCGAACACAATGGGGGAGAAGGCCCGGCGAAGCCTGATTTATCGCGTGTTCGGCGGCAAGGAGCACGATATCTTCCACACGGAGGAATTCATCGTGCCTCACACGATTCGCACGGTCTTCAGCCAGCCGGGCGGAACCCACGCGTCGAGCCAGTTCGTATGCGTTCCGGTGAGCGAGCAGAGGACGCGCGTTTTCTACCGCATTACGCTGGATTTCCCGTTTGCAAGGTTCTTCTTGCCGTTTTTCAAGCTCATGGTCGATCGCGTGCTGGTTCAGGACAAGCTCATGCTCGAGCACGAAGCGCGGCAGGAATGGGCTGATCCCGCGTTCGGGAAAACGGCATGCAAGGCGGATGTGGCAGCGATCTGGACGGCGCGCGCCGCGCGCGCCTATGCCGCCAACGGCACCGGGCCGCAGGCGCCGTTCAGAGCGACCGAGACGGACTACCGGCTATGAGGTCCGCCGCACGTCGACGCACAGCGGGAAACCGATGCGTCGAGGTCTAACATCGAGGGTCAACATGAACTTCAAGGGCGAGTCGATCTGGATTACGGGCGCGTCGTCGGGAATCGGTGCGGCGTTGGCGCGGACGTTTGCCGAACGTGGCGCCAATCTGGTGCTCTCCGCGCGAAGCGAAGACAAACTGCACAGGGTCGCAGCCGATTGCCGGGACCTGGGCGCACGCGTGCAGGTCTGCACGATCGACCTGACGCAACCCCAGTCGATTGCGCCTGCCGCGCAGGCGGCATGGCAGGCGTTCGACGGGATCGGCATCCTGATCCAGTGCGCGGGCGTCAGTCAACGCGCGATGGCGCGCGACACCGTGGACGAGGTCGATCGGGCCATCATGGAGCTCAATTATTTCGGCACGGTCGCGCTCACGCGGGCCGTGCTTCCGAGGATGCTGGCGCGCAGGAAGGGCCATCTCGTGATCCTGAGCAGCATTGCCGGGAAAGTCGGCTCGCCGCTGCGGTCGAGCTATTCCGCATCGAAGCATGCATTGCATGGCTACTTCGATTGTCTGCGCGCCGAGGCGTTTCGCGACGGCATCGACGTGACGATGGTGTGTCCCGGCTATATCGACACGGAAATCACCCGGCGTGCGTTCGTCGGCAATGGCGAGCGTTACGGCAAGGTCGATGACATGCTGGCGCACGGGATGCCGGTCGAGGCATGCGCGCGCCGGATCGTCAGAGGCATCGCGAAGCGATCGCCCGAGCTGGTCGTCAGCCAAGGCAAGGAAAAGTATGCGGTGCTTTTGAGGCGCTTTTTCCCGAGGCTGCTGTTCAGGATCGTGCGGAATCACGTGCCGTCCTGAGCGCATGTGGCGCACGGCTGAATGCCGGAGGAATTCGAGCCGACCGATGGGCCAGGTTCCGGCTCAGGGTTTCAATGAACTCAAGGCGCGCGTCTGCCAGGGCCGCCTGATCGGGGTAGTCGCGCCTCTCGTGCACATTCTCGTGCCGGGGTCCGGAAATGTCCTCCTGATAAAAGGCTCGCAAGTTCGAGTTTCGACACGCTGTCGCCGCGCTTCGGAGCCTTACGGGATAAGGGGTTGCGGCAACTGACCGCCAGGATTTGCCCGAAAGGCTCGAATATGCCCCCAAGATAGCGGTGAATGCGCAGCACCGCCCAAGACGGCCCCGTAACAGCCACGGATGGAGGGCTGTACGAATATACAGTATAGTACTCGTCCGAAACCGGCCCGCACTCGTGCCCGCACCACGGCACGAGCGCCGCCCCCGCGAGCGCCCCCCCAGCCTTCCGGCTGCCGCGCCCCCTGGCCAACCCACTCAGACGGGCAGACAAATTGTCATCCAGCAATCTGATCCGCATTCGCGGAGCACGTCAGCACAATCTCAAGCACATCGATCTCGACCTGCGCACCGGCGAAATGACGGTCGTCACCGGCCCGTCGGGCTCCGGCAAATCGAGTCTCGTGTTCGACACCCTGTACGCGGAAGGCCAGCGGCGCTACGTCGAGACGTTCAGCGCGTACGCGCGGCAGTTTCTCGACCGGATGGACCGGCCGCAGGTGGATCGCGTCGACGGCGTGCCGCCCGCGATCGCGATCGACCAGACCAATCCGGTCCGCAGTTCGCGCTCGACCGTCGGCACGATGACCGAGCTCAACGACCACCTGAAGCTCC
The DNA here is from genome assembly GCF_002097715.1 of Burkholderia ubonensis subsp. mesacidophila. NCBI lineage: Bacteria > Pseudomonadati > Pseudomonadota > Betaproteobacteria > Burkholderiales > Burkholderiaceae > Burkholderia > Burkholderia ubonensis. The sequence continues at coordinate 472,488 of NZ_CP020739.1, read as the reverse complement.
TGTACGCACGCGCGGCCGAACTGTTCGACCGCAAGACCGCGCAGCCGGTGCGACACGACACGCCGGAGACGATCTACACGGACCTCTCCGCGCGCACGGCGGATCACGATCCGCGGCTCGTGGTCACGTTTCCGGTCGAACTGCCGGAAACCGTGACGGATGAGGAAGTCGAGCAGTGGCTGTCGGCGAGCGGCTATACGCGGGTGCAGGCGCGGCGCGAAGTCGCGTCGCCCACCGGTACGCGCAAGGTGCTCGACGTGGTGGCCGACCGCTTCCGTCTGCATCAGGTCGACAAGGTTCGCGCGGTCGAGGCGATCGAAGCGTCGTTGAAGCGCGGCGGCGGGCGGGTGAACGTCTACGTGCTCGCGCAAGAGGACGCAGCAGCGGAGCCTCAGGTATGGCGCTTCTCCACCGGGCTCCACCACCCGGAAAGCGACCTGCGCTACGCGGATCCGCAGGCGGCGCTGTTCTCGTTCAACTCGGCGTACGGCGCGTGCGAAACCTGCCGCGGCTTCGGCCGCGTGATCGGCGTCGATCTCGGCCTCGTGATCCCCGACGAGCGCAAGACGCTGCGCGGCGGCGCGATCAAGCCGATGCAGACGCCCGCCTGGAAGGAATGCCAGGACGACCTGATGCGCTATGCGGCGAAGGCGAACATCCGGCGCGATACGCCGTGGAGCGAGCTGACGTCCGATGAGCGGGACTGGGTCATCAACGGCTCGCCGGACTGGGACGGCAAGTGGCAGCGCCAGTGGTACGGCGTGAAGCGCTTCTTCGGCTACCTCGAATCGAAAGCGTACAAGATGCATATCCGCGTGCTGCTGTCGAAATACCGCAGCTACACGCCATGCGAGGTGTGCGGCGGCGCGCGCCTGAAGACGGAGTCGCTGCTGTGGCGGCTCGGCACGAAGGCGAACGCCGACGCGGCGCTCGCGCCGGCCGGCCGCTTCCTGCCGCGCGGCGTCGACTGGACCCGCGCGCAGCTCGAAGCGCTGCCGGGCCTGACGGTGCACGACCTGATGCTGCTGCCGATCGCGCGCATCCGCCGCTTCTTCGACGACATCAGCCTGCCGAGCGCGCTGCTCGACGATGCGCTGAAGCTGCTGCTCGCGGAAGTGCGCACGCGGCTGAAGTATCTGTGCGACGTGGGATTGGGCTACCTGACGCTCGACCGGCAGAGCCGCACGCTGTCGGGCGGCGAGGTGCAGCGGATCAACCTGACGACGGCGCTCGGCACGTCGCTCACGAAGACGCTGTTCGTGCTCGACGAGCCGAGCATCGGGCTGCATCCGCGCGACCTGAACCGGATCGTCGAGGCGATGCAGCGGCTGCGCGATGCGGGCAATACGCTGGTCGTCGTCGAGCACGATCCGTCGGTGATGCTCGCGGCCGACCGGCTGATCGACATGGGTCCCGGCCCGGGCGAGCGCGGCGGCACGATCGTCTACGACGGCACGCCCGGCGCGATCCGTTCGGCCGATACGCTGACGGGCGAGTATCTCGGCGGCCGCAAGCACGTCGCGCACGCGTCGCACTGGTCGCGCCGCCCGGTGGACGCGCACACGCCGCGCATCGTGCTCGAGGGCGCGAGCGAACACAACCTGCGCGACGTCACGGTCGAGATTCCGCTGGAACGCCTCGTCTGCGTGACCGGCGTATCCGGTTCCGGCAAATCGACGCTGCTGCAGGACGTGCTCTATCCGGCGATGGCGCGGCACCTGGGCAAGGCGACCGAGTCGCCGGGCGCGTACCGCCGTCTCACGGGCGCGGAGCAGGTGACCGACGTCGTGTTCGTCGATCAATCGCCGATCGGCAAGACCACGCGCTCGAACCCGGCAAGCTATGTCGGCGCGTTCGACGAGATCCGCAAGCTGTTCGCAAAGGCGCCGCTCGCACTGCAGCGCGGCTACGGCGCGGGCACCTTCAGCTTCAACTCGGGCGACGGCCGCTGCCCGACGTGCGGCGGCTCCGGCTTCGAGCACATCGAGATGCAGTTCCTGAGCGACGTCTATCTGCGCTGCCCGGACTGCGACGGCCAGCGCTACCGGGGCGAGGTGCTCGAAGTGCGGATCGAGCGCGATGGCCGCGCGCTCAGCGTGGCCGACGTGCTCGACCTGACCGTCAGCGAAGCCGCGGCGTTCTTCGCGGCCGACGCCGAGGTGCTGCGCGTGCTGCAGCCGATCGTCGACGTCGGGCTCGAATACGTGAAGCTCGGCCAGCCGGTGCCGACGCTGTCGGGCGGCGAAGCACAGCGCCTGAAGCTGGCGGGCTTTCTCGCGGAGTCGGCGAAGGCCGCCAGCGGGCGCCGCGTCGTCACGCGAGAGGCGCGCGTCGCGCGTCTTTTCATGTTCGACGAGCCGACCACGGGGCTGCACTTCGACGACATCGCGAAGCTGATGCAGGCGTTCGGCAAGCTGCTGGCAAGCGGCCATTCGCTGATCGTGATCGAGCACAATCTCGACGTGATCCGCGCGGCCGACTGGCTGATCGATCTCGGTCCGGAAGGCGGCGACGGCGGCGGCCTCGTGCTGTGCGCGGGCACGCCCGACGATGTGAAAGCCTGCGCCGAATCGCATACCGGCGCGGCGCTGCTGCACTACGACCGCGCAATGGGCGTCGAAGCCGAGCCTGCAGACGAAGGCGTGCCGTTGCAGGCCGCGCTGAATGCGGCGCGCGCGCGGCGGGAAGTCGAAGGCGAGGACGTCGTGCGGATCGTCAACGCGCGCGAGCACAACCTGAAGGCGCTCGACGTCGACATTCCGCACGGCAAGTTCAACGTGGTGACCGGCGTGTCCGGTTCCGGCAAGTCGACGCTCGCGTTCGACATCCTGTTTCACGAAGGCCAGCGCCGCTACCTCGAATCGCTGAACGCATACGCGCGCTCGATCGTGCAGCCGGCGGGGCGCCCGGAAGTCGACGCGGTGTACGGCATTCCGCCGACCGTCGCGATCGAGCAGCGGCTGTCGCGCGGCGGCCGCAAGAGCACGGTCGCGACGACGTCCGAAGTCTGGCACTTCCTGCGGCTGCTGTATGTGAAGCTCGGCCTGCAGCATTGCATCCACGACGGCACGCCGGTGACGTCGCAAACCGTCGAATCGATCGCCGCGCAGTTGCTGCGCGATCACCGCGGCGAGCACGTCGGGCTGCTCGCACCGCTCGTCGTCAACCGCAAGGGCGTGTACACGGATCTCGCGAAGTGGGCGAAGGCGCGCGGCAATACGCATCTGCGCGTCGACGGCGAATTCGTGACGGTGGACCCGTGGCCGAAGCTCGATCGCTTCCGCGAGCATACGATCGAGCTGCCGGTGGCCGATCTCGTCGTGTCGCCGGACAACGAGGCCGAGTTGCGGCAGCGTCTCGACGAGACGCTCGAGCTCGGCAAGGGCGTGATGCATCTGCTCGCGCCGCTCGACGGCCTGCATCACGCGATGACCAACGATCATTCGACCGCGCGGATCGGCGAGGTCAAGGTGCTGTCGGTCAAGCGTGCGTGCCCGGTGTGCGGCACGAGCTACCCGGAGCTGGACCCGCGGATGTTCTCGTACAACAGCAAGCACGGCTGGTGCACGACCTGCGTGGGGACCGGCGTCACGCTCACGCGCGAGCAGCGCGCGGCCTACGACGACACGGTGCTCGCCGAAGACGGGCGAGGGCGCGAGCAGACGCTGCCTTCCGACGAGCAGGAACCGGAGGGCGTCAGCGACGAGCCGTGTCCGGATTGCGGTGGGACGCGTCTGAACCCGTCGGCGCGCGCGGTGACCTTTGAAGGCCATCCGATCGTCGATGTCGCGCAATGGACGGTGTCGGATACGCGGCGCTGGATCGACGGCCTGCAGCTCGCCGGGCGGGACGCGCAGATCGCGCGCGACATCGTCAGCGAAATCGGCAGCCGTCTCGCGTTTCTCGAGGAAGTCGGGCTCGGCTACCTGAGCCTCGATCGCGCGGCGCCGAGCCTGTCTGGCGGCGAAGCCCAACGCATCCGGCTCGCGGCGCAACTGGGCAGCAACCTGCAGGGCGTGTGCTACGTGCTCGACGAGCCGACGATCGGCCTGCATCCGCGCGACAACCAGATCCTGCTGAACGCGCTGCGCAAACTCGGCGACAAGGGCAATACGCTCGTCGTCGTCGAGCATGACGAAGACACGATTCGCCGCGCCGATCACATCATCGACGTCGGCCCGGGCGCCGGCAAGCGCGGCGGCACGCTGGTCGCGCAGGGCGGGGTCGCGGACCTGTCCGCGCAGTCCGACTCGTTGACGGGGCGCTTCCTCGCGCAACCGATCGTGCATCCGCTGCAGCCGCGCCGCAGCGTGAACCTGCCGGGCGCGAAGCACGAGCCGGCGGTGCCGCAGACCTGGCTGACGGTGCATGGCGGCAAGCTGCACAACCTGCGCGACGTCACGGTCGGCATTCCGCTTGGGCGGCTCGTCGCGGTGACGGGCGTGAGCGGCTCGGGCAAGTCGACGCTCGCGCGCGACGTGCTGATGACGAACCTGCTCGATGCGGTGGGCCGCTCGGTGCTGTCGTCGCCGGCGACGCGACGCGCGCGCAAGGCCGCGCAGCAAGAGGCGCCGCAGGCGGCGAATCGCCGCGCGAGCGTGCTGGCGCGCAGCGCGCCGAGGCCGTCGCTCGACGTCACGCATGCGTGGCAGGGCTGCGAGTCGATCAGCGGCTGGGAGCATATCGATCGCGTGCTCGAAGTCGATCAGACACCGATCGGCAAGACGCCGCGTTCCTGCCCGGCGACCTATATCGGCGTGTGGGACGCCATTCGCAAGCTGTTCGCGGACACGCTGGAGGCGCGCGCCCGCGGCTACACGGCGTCGCGTTTCTCGTTCAACACCGGCGAAGGGCGTTGCCCGGCCTGCGAAGGGCAGGGCGTGCGCACGATCGGCATGAGCTTCCTGCCCGACGTGAAGGTGCCGTGCGACGTGTGCCACGGGCAGCGCTTCAATCCGGAGACGCTCGCGGTCACGTGGCGCGGCAGGAACATCGGGGACGTGCTGACGATGGAGATCGACGAAGCGGTGGAGTTTTTCGCGGCGATCTCGAACATCGCGCATCCGCTGCAGCTGATGAAGGACGTCGGCCTCGGTTACCTGACGCTCGGCCAGCCGTCGCCGACCTTGTCCGGCGGCGAGGCGCAGCGCATCAAGCTCGTCACCGAGCTCAGCAAGGTGCGCGACGACGTTACACGGCGCGGCCAGAAAGCGCCGCATACGCTGTACGTGCTCGACGAGCCGACCGTGGGCTTGCACATGGCGGACGTCGCGAAGCTGATCCATGTGCTGCACCGGCTCGTGGATGCGGGGCACAGCGTCGTCGTGATCGAGCACGACCTCGATGTGATCGCGGAAGCGGACTGGATCATCGACCTCGGCCCGGAGGGAGGCGTGGGCGGCGGCGCGATCGTGGCGGCGGCGCATCCGGAAGGGCTCGTGCAGGTGAGCGCGAGCCATACGGGGCGCGCGCTCGAACCCGTGCTGGCGCGAAGCGGGGCCGACCGGGGCGAACCGGTGCGAAGCGGAGGGGCCGGCGTGGCGTGAACGGGGGGCCTGCCACGGACTACGCCGCAACCACCCGGTTGCGGCCTTGGTCCTTTGCGCGGTACAGGCGTTCGTCGACCTTGCGCAGAATCGCGTCGACCGTCTCCCCGTCGCGGCCGAACTCGGAGACGCCGACGCTCACGGTGACCTCGATCGGCTTGCCGATGCCCGCCTCGAACGGCGTGCCGGCGATCGCCTCGCGGATGCGCTCGCCGATCGACCGGGCGGTATCCAGCCCGGCCTGCGGCAGCAGCACCATGAACTCCTCTCCGCCAACCCGCGCGACGCCGTCGTACGGCCGGATCGCATCGAGGCATTTCTTGACGAAGCGCTGCAACACCTCGTCGCCGGCCTGATGCCCGTAGCTGTCGTTGATCGTCTTGAAGTGGTCGAGATCGAGCGACAGCAACGAGAACGGTGCGCCATTGCGTTTCGCCCGGGCGATTTCGGTTTCCACGCAGTCGAGGAAATGCCGCCGGTTGGCCGCGCCCGTCAGCGGGTCCGTTGCAGCCATATGCTCGAGCTTCTCGTTGGTCCGCTGCAACTCCTGCAGGGCTCTCTCCGTCCGCGCCATCGCTTCTCTCAGGCGCGCAAACAGCTCTTCCTGGCTATAGATTTTCGAGAATGAACGCGTCGTGTGAAACGCCTGCACGACACCGAAGCTGAGCAGGAAGAACCCGGCTGCAAAAATCGCGTGCGCCAGCCACCACATATGATTCCACGGCCGCCCGAGGATGAACGCGAGCGAGGACAGCGCGAATGACGTCACCGAAATGCCGTAGATCGTCATGAGCGGCGAATGGATGCGGCGCAGGACCAGCGCGGTGACGTTCACGGCGAAGAACACGAGCGCTCCGCCTTCCATCGAAAGGCGCACCCACGGGCGGCCGGCCACCGGCGAGTAGGCGACGCCGGCAACCGCGACGTCGATCAGCACGAACAGCGCGATCCACGCCGTCCAGATGCGGCGATCGGTGCGGGTTGCTTCGCTGTCGGCCGTACGGCTGTAGGCGAGCTGCCCGACAAGGACCAGGATCGACATCGCCAGGCGGGAGGCCGGCCCATACAGCAGGAACAGCCAGATATTGTGATGCGCCATGCCGGTAAAGGCGCCGTGCAATGCATAGATGAGGGAAAAGCCCAGAAAGCCCAGCGTGAGCCAACGCAACAGCGGCTCGCCCGACAGGCGATAGCAACGCCAGCATACATAGGTGACGAATCCGCCTTCGAGCGTAGCGGCGGCGATCGCCAGCTCGTGAAAGGCGTGATTCTCGAATTTCAGCGAAGGATCCTGGAAGTAGTACAGGTAGGCAATCAGATACAGCGGCACCAGCGCGAAGCCGACCAGCAGAAGCCTGGCGTAGCCCCTGGTAATCAATTGGACCGGCTCGGATGTCTCATTGGCGGCAACACGGATGGTCATGTTTTGCCCCAGTTCAGTCAGGTGGTTCCAGTATAGGCAAAGGGACGCATCCTGGCTGACCTTCATGCCGACCGAATAACTCACGTCACCCGAAAATCAATTCGATCGTTTAACGAAATGAAATGACGCCGACCGGGAAACGAAAAATTTCCTGGAATCGGTTTCCATCGGCATCCATCCATTTTCGTATTCAAATCGCGGATTTATATCGAAAATTTGTTTCGGGATACCAAATGCATCAGCGTTGACGATAGGAAAATTCATTTTGAGTTTCGAATTCCGTCCGTGGAATATGTGCCGGACAATTTACTTTTACTGAGAGACACCTCATGCGTTCCGGCCAGCCTCCGTCTTCGAGCGAAGGTGCGAGCCAGCCCGAGGGTGTGATCGGAAGCGCAATTCCCGACTCTTTTTCTTCCGGTTCGCATGGCTCGGCTCGCCCGACAAGAATCTCGCCCCGGTCAACCGTCCGGCTCGATCGCCGTATTGCCGCCGTCGTCACGCTGCTTCCCGCGTTGGGCACGGTCGCCGCGATCGCGTTATCGATCGGCGGCTACGTGCCGGGCGCCGTCGAACTGATCGTGTTCGCAGTCTTCTATTTCGCCACCGCACTGGGGCTCGAAGTCGGCTTTCATCGCCACGTGACGCACAAGGCGTTCAAGGCGAAGCCGTGGGTGCGGGCCGTGCTGATCGCGCTCGGTTCGATGGGCGCGCACGGCCCGGTCAACTGGTGGGCGTCGACGCATCGGCGCCATCATTCGACGAGCGACGGCGACGGCGATCCCCATTCGCCGCACTTGTCGGGCGAAGGTGTCGGCGGCCGGCTCAAGGGCCTGTATCACAGTCACATGGGATGGCTGTTCGTCGGCGAGTCGACGCGGCCGGCGGGATGGGAAAAATACGTGCCCGACCTCTACCAGGACCCGCTCGTCTTCAAGCAGCATATGGCGTATTACCGCTGGGTCTGGATCGGGCTCGTCCTGCCGCCGCTGATCTGCGGGCTCGCGTCGCGTTCGTGGATGGGCGTGCTGCTCGGCTTCCTGTGGGGCGACATGGTGCGGATCTTCGCGGTCAGCCATTGCATCTGGGCGCTGAACTCGCTGTGTCACGTGATCGGCCGGCGCGATTTCCACACCACCGCGCACGACCGGAGCCGCAACAGCCTGTTGCTCGCGATCCCGACGTTCGGGCAGGGCTGGCACAACAACCATCACGCGTTTCCCGGGTCTGCTTTCACCGGGCTGCATTGGTGGCAGATCGATCCGGGCGGGCTGTTCGTCCGCGTGCTGGAACGCCTGCACCTCGTCTACGACGTGCATCGCCCCACCGCGGAACTGATCGAAAAGAAGCGCATCGCACCTTGACCAACTCTCTACGGGAGCCGAGCGAATGAAGAGTGCCACCTCGAACGCAGTGGAACACGACGCAAAAAGCCGCGAGGACATCCGCGACTGGATGACCGGCTATCTGGCGGCCAGGCTGCGCATCGACAGCGGGTCGGTCGACGCGAACAAGCAGTTCATCGACTACGGCCTCGATTCGGCCGACGCGATGAAGATGGTCGGCGATCTCGAGGATTATGTCGGCTTCGAGCTGTCCCCGAGCTTGCCCTATCAATATCCGACGATCGACGCACTCGCGCAGGCGCTTGCCGATCTGTGGGCCGGGCGATAGGGAGACCGAACGATGACCGTCCAGATCCAGATCCAGGATGCCGGCGCGCCGGCGCGCGGCGTGCCGTACGGGGCATCCGCCGACGCGATCCAGTATCACTACGACATCGGCAACGCGTTCCTCGCGCTCGCGCAGGAACGCGGCCGCAACTACTCGTGTGCGATGTACGAGCCGGGCGATACGCACGAACAGGCGCAGATCCGCAAGCTCGACTATCACATCGCGCAGATCCGGGCGCGCGACGCGGCGCGCGTGCTCGACATCGGCTGCGGCTGGGGCGCGCTGCTCGACCGGCTCGTCACGGTCGCCGGCGTGAAGGAGGCCGTGGGGCTCACGCTGTCGAACGAACAGCTCGGCTACGTCGGCGAGCAATACCGGCACCCGGGCATCGAAGTGCTGCTGCGGAACTGGCAGGACTATGAGCCCGAACAGCCGTTCGACGGCATCATCTCGCTCGGCGCGTTCGAGCACTTCGCGAAGATCGACGAAGACAAGGTCGAAGCCTATCGCCATTTCTTCAGGAAGTGCCATGCGTTCCTGAAGCCGGGCGGCAGGATGTCGCTGCAGACGATGGGGTACGGCGACGTTCCGCGCGACGCACGACACACCGATCTCTTCATCGCGCGCGAAGTCTTTCCGGAATCGGATCTGCCGTACCTCGCGGATATCGTTCGCGCGTCCGAAATGCTGTTCGAAGTGGAGCTCGTCCGCAACGATCGCCACGACTATGTGAAGACGATGCGCGCGTGGTTCGAGAACCTGCGCGCGCATCGCCGCGAGGCGCTCGAACTTGCGCCGCTCGACGTGGTCGAGCGCTACGAGCGGTTGTATCGGACGATGAGCTATTCGTTCGATCTCGGCGCGTTCGTGCTGTATCGGATCACGTTCCGGCGGATCGAGCCGAACCGGATCCAGGCAGGTTCGCAGTATCGGGCGGCCGCCGTATGAAGGACGCGGCCGCCGACAGCGCCGACCGTGCGCAGACGCCGGACCACGCGGCATCGCCGGCCGGTTCGACGACCCCGGCCATGCCCGGCGAACACGCGGCCGGGCATCTGTCCCGCGCATCGTCGGCGCGCCATCTGGGCGTCGCGTCGATACCGGCGGTGGGCACCGTCGCCGCACTCGCGCTGTGGGGCGGATTCGGCCTGGCTCCGCGCGCGCAGGACATCGCGATGCTCGTGATCTTCTACGTGCTCAACATCCTCGGCATGGAGCTTGCGCTGCATCGCTACTTCGCGCATCGCACGTTCAAGGCCGCGCCGTCGATGAAGGTCGCGCTCGCGATTCTCGGCTCGCTCGCCTACATGGGACCGCTGATGTGGTGGGTGGCGATTCACCGGCTGCATCATGCGAACGCCGACGGCCCCGGCGATCCGCATACGCCGCAGACGGGCGGACACGGCTTCGCCGGTCGCGCGAAAGGGATCCTGCACGGCCATGTCGGCTGGCTGTTCGATCCGTCGTCCGCGCGCCCCAAGGGCTGGAATCGATACGCGAGCGACATGTACCGCGATCCGACGCTGTTGCGCATTCATCTCGCTTACGACGTCTGGCTGCTGCTGGGCCTGCTGCTGCCGGCCGCGATCGGCGGGCTGCTCGCCCTGTCGTGGCAGGGCGCGCTGCTGGGCCTCCTGTGGGGCGGCAGCGTGCGGATCTTCCTCGCGACGAACGCGATCTGGGCGGTCAATTCCGTCGGCCATTCGCTCGGCGGCCGCCGGCCGTTTCCCGGCCGCGACCAGAGCCGCAACGCGTGGTGGCTCGCGATCCTGACGCTCGGGGCCGGCTGGCACAACAACCACCACGCCTTTCCGCAGTACGCGAGCACGCGCTTCCAGCGATGGCAGATCGACGTGACCGGCTCGCTGATCGCGCTGCTCGAGCGGCTGGGGCTGGTGTGGGACGTTCAGCATCCCGATCGGGACGCGATCCGCCAACGGCTCGCGGACGCGCATCATCGCGATGCATGACGCGCATTCCCTGCGACGGCAATCAACCGGACCTTGCGATGACGACGCCCAAGATCTTCGATGCGCGCGTGCATGTGCTGCCCGACGTCGTGTCGAAACTCGTCTGGAAGAGCTACGAGCGCGATGCATGGAAGATTCGCCATGAACTGCTCGCCGAGCAATCGATCGCCTTCCTGAAAGCGCGCGGCGTCGCGCGCGCCGCCGGCATCTGCTATGCGGGGCAGCCGGGCATTGCGCCATTCCTCAACGACTTCGTCGCGCAACTGGCGTCGCGCCATCCGGCGTTCCTGGTGCCGTTCGGCACCGTGCATCCGCTCGACCGCGATTGCGCGCGCGAAACGGTCCGTCTCCTGGACGAATTGAACTTCGCCGGCCTCAAGATTCATTGCCATTTGCTGCAGATGGCGCCGGATGACGACGCGCTCGCGCCGATTTTCGAAGTGGTCGCCGATCGGGGCAAGGTGCTGAACCTGCATTCGGGCGCCGTCGCGAAAAACAACACGCAGCTGGACGGAATCCGCCGCCTCTGCAATGTCGAGCGTTTCCGGCGTGCGATGCGGCATACGCCGCATCTGAAGGTCATCGTTCCGCACATCGGCTATGACGAAGTTCAGGAATACGTCGACCTGCTCGACGAATTTCCGAACCTGCACTTCGATACCGCGATGGCGATAGGCGGCCATCGTGTCGCGACGGGCGAGGTCGTGCCCGATGTGCGGCCGTTGCGGGAGACGCGCTATCCGCGCGGCGCGCATCCGCATCTGCCCGCGCCGTGGAAGCCCGCGCTCGAACAGCTGGTGCCGCAGATATGCGATCGTCCCGGCCGCTTTCTGTACGGCAGCGACTTTCCGCTGATCCCGTATGAATGGGATTTTGAAATCGAGCAGCTCAAGCGTTACCTGCCCGAGGGCGTGCTTCACAAGGTGCTGTGGGAAAACGCTCGTGCGCTGTTCGACGGCGACGCGCCCGCCGGTGCGTCAGGCAAGTCGCTCGCGGCCGAGCCGACCACGGAGCCGACGCCATGACCCATGTCGACCGCTCGACATCCAATGGCGCACCGTCCGTCGACACGTTCGCAGACTTCGTCGAGCTGACGCGATATCGTGCCGCGCATCAGCCCGATCTGCGGGTCTACACGTTCGTGACGGGCGGCGATCGCGCGGAGCAGCATCTCGATTGTGCCGAGCTGGACAGGCGCGCGGGCGTCGTCGCGGCGGCGCTGGAACAGGTCGCTCGCCCCGGGGATCGCGTGCTGCTGCTGTTTCCGCCCGGGATCGACTACATCGTCGCGCTGTTCGGCTGCATGTATGCGGGCGTCGTCGCGGTGCCCGCCTATCCGGTCGAGCCCGCGCAGGCGGAACGCACGTTGCGGCGGCTGATCGGCATCGTCGAGAATTGCGCACCGGCCGCGATCCTGTCGACCACGGCCGTGCGCCGCGACGCCGGTTGCATCGAAGCCGGCTCGTCCACGCTCGGCAGCCTGCGCTGGGTCACGGTCGACACGCTGGGCGATGCCGTCGAGCGCTACGTCCCGCGGCCGGTGGATCACGGGACGCCCGTCTACCTGCAATACACGTCCGGCTCGACCGGCGCGCCGAAGGGCGTGATGATCAGCCATCGGAACCTGCTGCACAACTCCGCGCTGATCGCGAGCCGCTTCGAGCATGACGCCGACAGCCAGGGCGTGATCTGGCTGCCGCCGTATCACGACATGGGCCTGATCGGCGGCATCCTTCAGCCGCTTTACGTGGGTTTCCCGGTGGCGCTGATGTCGCACGTCGATTTCCTCAAGCATCCGCTGCGCTGGCTGCGCATGATCGGCGAGCGACGCGCGACGACGAGCGGCGGTCCGAACTTCGCGTACCAGATGCTCGCAACGATGCGCATCGCCGATGCCGATCTGGACAAGCTCGAACTCGGCTCGTGGGACGTCGCGTTCGTCGGCGCCGAACCGATCCGGCGCGGCACGCTGCACGCGTTCGCTCAGCGCTTCGCGCGCTGCGGCTTCGATGCGCGGGCGTTCTATCCGTGCTACGGCCTGGCGGAGCATACGCTGTTCATGACGGGCGGACTGAAATCGCAGCCCCTCGTCATCCCGGTCGCGGCGCACGATGCGGAGCCGGCGCACGAACCGGAAGCACAGCGCGTGGGCGCGACGATCGGCTGCGGCGACGCAGCCGGCGACAGCCTGACGCTGATCGTCGATCCCGACACCCGCGTTCCGTGCGGCGACGGGCAGGTCGGCGAAATCTGGGCGCAAGGGCCGAGCGTCGCGCTCGGCTACTGGAACAATCGCGCGCTGAGCGAGCAGACCTTCGAAGCCGAGCTGCCCGGCTACGACGGACGGTTCCTGCGCACCGGCGATTACGGCTATCGGTCGGGCTCCGACCTTTTCGTCACGGGACGACTGAAGGACATGATGCTGATTCGCGGCGCCAATCATTACCCGCACGACGTCGAAGAGACGATCGAGCCGCTCGACGCCGAACTGTTCCGCCCCGGCGGATGCGCGGTGTTCGCGCTCGAGGCCGACGCCACGCCGCAGGTGATCGTCGTGCGCGAGCTGCGGGCGCGCTACCTGAAGGCGTTCAGCGACGGCGAGCATGCCAGCGGTCATGCGCCCGACGCGCTGTTCGGCAGGCTGCGTCATGCAATCAATCTGCACCACGGCATCGCGGTGCACAACATCGTCTTCACGTTGCCGTCGGCGATACCGAAGACGACCAGCGGAAAGGTCCAGCGGCACGCCTGTCGCGAACTGTTTCTCAGCGACACGTTGCCGGTGATCACGCAGTGGCGCGCGCAGCTCGATGCGCCGAACGAAACCCGGAACAACTGACGAGGAACGCAGCATGCAAGAAAAACTGGACGCGGACTACTTCAACCGATTCGGCGCCGACTATCTGCCGGGCCTGCTCGGCATCGTCGTCAACCAGGTCGAGCAACACCACGTGCTCGCCGAGCTGACGATTCGCGAAGCCGTGCTCGCGCACGGCATCCTCCATGCGGGCACGATCGTCAGCATCGCCGATACCGCATGCGGCTACGGGTGTCTCGCGAGCTTGCCGGAAGGCGCGTCCAGCTTCAGCACGCTCGAGCTGAAGAGCAACTTCATGGGGTCGGCCCGCGCCGGCGTGATCGTCTGCGACGCGCGCGCGATCCATAGCGGCCGCATGACGCAGGTCTGGGACGCGACCGTCCGGCATCGCGAAACGGACAAGCTGCTCGCGACGTTCCGTTGCACGCAGATGATCCTCTGGCCGACGAAGTAGACCGCGATGAGCGCCCCCCATCTGAAGGACACGCCGCATGCGAGCGCTCGCGAACGACGGGCCGAAATCGACCTGACCTGGCTCGACCCGCTGCGGCTCGGCATGCGCGCGGCGCGGCTCAAGCGCGACTGGGCCGCGCGATCGAGGCCTGGGGTCCGCTTCTGCGAGCTGCCCGATGCGAGCATTCGCGTGCGCGTCGCGGGCGAGCGGTCCGGCGAGCGGCCGACGATCGTGCTGGTATGCGATCCGCCAAGCGTGATCGAACACTACGACCCGCTGATTGCGTTGCTCGCGCCGTCCGCGCGCGTCGTATGCTTCGAGCCGCCCGGGTTCGGATTCTCGGTGCCGAAGCGCGGTTTCAGGTTCTCGTTCGACGATTACCGCTCGGCGATCGAGCGGATGCTGATCGAGTTGGACGAAGGACCGTATCTGCTCGCGTTCTCGTGCGTGTGGGCGCACATCGCATTGCAGATCGCCGCGCGAGAACCCGAGCGGATCGCGAAACTGATGCTGTGGCAGAGCCCCGCGTGGAGCGAACAGGTCCGCTGGGCGCGCCACGTCGACGCCCGCAACCTTCTTGCGACGCCGCTGGTCGGGCAGCTTGCCTGCGCGTTCGGCGCGCGGAAAATCGGGATCGCGTGGTTCCGGCGGGCGATGGCGAAAGACCGCTATCGCGAGTTCACGCCGTCGCTGGAAACCGCGTTCAAGCAGGGCGCGTTCTGCTGCTTCGGCTCGCTCTGGCAGCATTTCTACGACCGCGCACCGCCGGCGGTCACGGTCAGGCAGCCGACGCTCGTCACATGGGGCGCCGCCGACCGCACGCATCGGCACAGCGACAAGCTGTCGATCGCACGCCAGGTGCCGCACGCCGTCTGGCATGCGTTCTTCGAGCATGCGGGGCATTCGCCGGAACTCGAGGATAGTCCGGCGTTTTCGGAAGTGCTGCTGGACTGGTGGGGGGCGAAGGGCGCGGGGTGATTGTGCTCGACTGCGCGTTCCCGCGCCAATTCGGGTCATTCGCTGCGTCTTCCCCCGATCATGTAATTGATGAGCGTGTCAATCTTGCTGAAGAAGGTTTCGGCACCGTAGCCCGCTGCGAAAGCAATGGCTGCTGCGGATAAACTGAGACCCAAACCCATGCTTACATGCGTGACGACGGACGAGGGGTCGAAGAACAATCCAACTGAAACGCCTGCTATCAGCCCCAAAGGCAGACGCACCAATGCGAGGATTCTGTCCCGCGGAGCCAGCACACCTTCCTTGATCTTTTCGTAAATCCCCCGAGCTGAGGCTGCGAACGAACCGATCACGGCAAAAAGAATCGGGAGGATGTAGCTTGAGAAGGTCGAAAGGACGATGGCGACGGAGCGCGCATTCTCTTGTGCATTCGCTACAGGGGGTATCTCGAACATAAAGCTGAGCAGCCGAAATGCCCAGCTTTCGCCGTACACTGAAACGCCCCTGATTGCTTCATCATAACGTGCCGCATTGTATGAATACTCGTTGCACAATTCTATGATTTGATAGGTTTGGTTGTTGAGGTCTGGCAATTCGCAATGCTCTTTGATCAGTTTTAATGGCGGCTTTGTATCGCCGATCGGCGCACCTTGCTTTGCGAGTGTCGAGTAGAGATCGTCTATTGACTTCATATTTGCTGTCCGATCCTGTTCGAAGCGCGATATTACCTGGGCGCCGAAAGCAACGATCGAAAGCAAAATTGCCGCAATCACCGTAATTAAGGTTACCCACAAGCTCATTTGATCTTTGAGGCGGCGAAAGCGCCGGGCGTGGGCGACTGCCCCTGGAAAGGCATCTTTCGCCACTCCTATCCTGGAATAGCGCGTCCCGCCAGGATCCGTCAGGAATGGCCCCGGCAGGATTTTCTCGTCCTCTACAAACATGTAGGTATAAGCGATGGTTATGCCGCTTGCCGGGTAGGCCAGACGATTCAATGAATTCTTTGTTTCAAACAGGAATGCAACATCATCTTCCTGATATTCTCCCGCTCGATTGGCGCGTCCCCATACCTCTTTAATTATTTCGTGGGTTGTCTTGCCGGTTACCGTTCCGTTCGAGGGTATGGTGAAATCCTTATCTGCTCTGCCGGCAAGATAATCGAGGAGCAGCAAGATCTCCTTGAACTCACAATCAAATAGCTCGTTCAACTCGCCTTTCGTCTCAACCTCGTTTTTGTCACGCACATTATTCATTTCGGCATTCCCCGTCGCCACGTGGATTCGTATTCCACGACTCAAGTGACACGAATCTGTACCCCACGATCCTTGCCACTAAGACATGGCATCTCGCACATCTGCGAGGAAGGGTTCATCGAGTTGGAGCGATGATGTCAGTTCGCGATGTTATTAATCGGCACATCGCGTTCATTGTTCTGCAAAAGTTGCGCGATTACGACGAAGTCTAGTTGTTGAGATTGATCGATGAGGTCAGCACTTTCCCGAATATGTTCTGTTTGATTTACGCTGTTTTTTTGAACATGCCGTGGCTTATGGAAATCCCTGTATTTCTATCTAATTTAATTAACAAACGTCGTCGCCGTTACCATTTTTCACGAAATTGCGCTGCAGTATCACTGCCAGGCCGTCGAGCCTGGTCAAACGCCTTTCTCTTTCATAACCGACACATTACGTTTCCTCGTTCGTCTTGAACTGGCAGGGCAGACGCACTAAGCTTTCTTCACACTTCGCCTCGTGCACATCGGTACTTGGCGCACCCCATCGAACCGGAAGCGTATATGTGAAAATGAAAACGCAAAGGTTGATCGTTGACCGCATCCCATCGAATATCCGACGCAAACAAAAAATCAGACAAATAAACGATGCGGCAAATTCAAGGCCTTTAGAGTTTTCAATATCCATTTTCACTGGTGAATGCATGCCGAAATCGCTGCACTTCAGGCACACCGGCAATCCGCGTGATTGATTGTTCGCTTCGGGTTTGAGTCGGACCGGTCGAAACCGGAGATGAGCGTATTCAACTTTGTGAGGTCATGATGGCATCGTCGTCGGCATATCGCCTGATAAAGGGCAGCGAGCATCCTCACCCTGCGGGGCATACGAAACTGAGGCCAACGGATAGTGCCCAGGAGCTAACCGTCACCCTGCTTCTTCGACGAAGGCAGGGCGGCGCCGAGCCGGCAGCGGGCACGGGTGATGGTGGCGGGGCGGCACGTCCAACCCGGGACGCGTTCGCCATCCGGCATGGGGCCGACCCGATGGAGCTCGACGCGGTCAAAGCCTTTGCCGCCAGCGAGGGACTCAGTGTCGAGGAAGCGGATGCAGCGCGGCGGTCCGTGATCGTGCGCGGAACGGTCGCGGCAATGAACAGGGCCTTCAGCGTTCAACTCAACGACTATCAATATCAACGAGGTGAATATCGCGGTCACGATGGCCCTGTGGGCCTGCCGGCGACGATCGCCGACTACGTGGAGGCGGTCGTGGGCCTGACAAACCGCAAGGTCCACGCGAAGCATTTCTCGACTGCGTCGGCCGCACTTAAGCGGGCGAGCATGGATCCTCCCAACACCCGGCCTTTGACGCCCGCTCAGGTCGCCACGCTTTACAATTTCCCGCCGGGCGATGGGGCAGGGCAGACCATCGGTCTGTACGAAATGGAGACATCCGAAGGCCCGGCAGGCTATGCGACCTCGGACATCACGGCAACCTTGAAGGCGCTGGACGGTCCTCCCGTTCTTCATATCGTCGACGTCGCGGTTGATGGCACGCAAAACTCCGGACAGTCCGACGGTGAGACCGGCCTCGACATTACCGTGGCGGGTGCGATCGCGCCGAAGGCCACGATCGCGGTCTACTTCGCCGGGGCGCAGCCCCAGAACATGATTCATGCGTTGCAGATGATGATTCATCCCACGGCTGGGGAGCCGACGCCGAGTATCGTGTCCATCAGCTATGGATGGGGGCCCGACGACCTCGGCGAGCCGAGCTTTTCGGACAGCGAGTGGCAGCAGTTCACCATGCTGTTCGAGGACGCCGGCACGAACAAGATCACCGTGCTCGTGTCGTCGGGCGACAGCGGAGCCCGCATCGCAAGCCCGACCCAGGCGCAAACCAGCTATCCCGCAAGCGATCCGTCGGTGTCCGCCTGCGGTGGCACGACCATCGGCAATGTGAACGGCGCCTCCTTTGAAGAATGGGTCTGGAACGACGTCGGTGCGGCCGGACCGGGGGCGACGGGAGGCGGGGTGAGTGCGCGATTTCCGATTCCGGCCTTTCAGTCCGATGTTGCGCTTCCCAAGCGAGTGGGTACAGGGCAGGCTGGCCGGGGTGTGCCCGATATCGCAGGGAACGCAAGCGAAAACAGCGGCTACCTGCAAGTGATTAACGGTGGGCCGCCGCAACCGGTCGGTGGTACGAGCGCGGTCGCACCGCTCTATGCGGGCCTTATCGCGCGGATCAACGCGAACAACGGCTTTCCGGCAGGAAGTCTCAACGCCATCCTTTACAGTCTCCCGGCCTCGACGTTTCGTGTCGTGGGCGGCGCACCCGGCCCGGTGAACAACAACTTCGGCGAGGTGAAAGGCTACCCGGTGGCACCGGGCTGGGACGCCTGTACGGGGCTGGGGAGTGTCGATGGCCAGGCCCTGCAGACCGCGCTGGCCGCGCGAGGTGGTCACTAGCCTTCGCTACGCTGCCGACATGGGCATGAGATCGGTACGCAGCAGCTTTGACGGCTTGATGGCGGCGGATCAGTGAGGAAGCAGGCTTGGGTGAAATGCATGATGTGGCGCCGGGGACGGCGCTACGTCATGCTTGTCGGCATCGCTGTCATGGACTTGATCCATGGCGGCGAGACTGGAGATGGACGCAGCGCCCGCCTATTGCGACGTGCTTGGGTTTATTTGACTTGACATAATATCGACTAGCGAAGTTTTGGTTGTCACGGCTTTTTAGTAATGTCCGATTTGGGCTCGTTAGATGGAATGGTCGCCTCCTGCCTTGGTTGAAGTGCACGCTTTCGTGAGGCATCGACCAGGGGCGAACCATGAACGGACGTGAGTTGATCACGGCAAGCATGCGCGAACTCGAGCGGGTCAAGGTCATCGAGGCGGTTGTTGAAGGCCGCCTGCGGTGTTTTCAGGCGGCTGAGCGACTGGAGCTCAGTGAACGGCAGATCAGCCGGTTGTGCCGGCGCTATGAGGCCGCGGGTCCAGCCGGACTGGTTTCAGCCAAGCGCGGGCGGCCGAGCAATCGGGAACTGTCCGTCGATCTGCGCGCACGTGCGATTGCGCTGATTCGGGAGCGCTACGCTGATTTCGGGCCGACGCTAGCCTGCGAGAAGCTCTGGGAATGTCACGGCATCCGACTTGGCAAGGAAACGGTCCGACGCTGGATGTATGACGCGGGCTTGTGGATTCCGCGTCGGCAGCGGCCGCCGAAGGTCTACCAGCCGCGGGCGCGGCGTGCGTGCCTGGGCGAGCTGATCCAGATCGACGGCAGCGAGCATCGGTGGTTCGAGGAGCGGGCTTCGCCATGCACGTTGCTGGTGTACGTCGACGACGCCACGAGCCGGTTGATGATGCTGCACTTTACGGCGACGGAATCGACGTTCAGCTATTTCGAGGCGACGCGCGCGTATCTGGAGCGGTACGGCAAGCCGGTAGCGTTGTACAGCGACAAGTACAGCGTGTTTCGCAGTGTCAAGGCGCATGAGACCGGCAGCAGCGTGACGCACTTCGGCCGGGCGATGTACGAGCTGAACATCGACACGTTCTGCGCGAACAGCAGCCCGGCCAAGGGGCGGGTCGAGCGCGCGCATCTGACCTTGCAGGACCGGCTGGTCAAGGAGCTGAGATTACGCGGGATCAGCACGGTGGCCGACGCCAACGCGTATGCGCCCTCCTTCATGGCGGCCTATAACGCCCGGTTCGCGAAGCCGCCGCGTAGCGACTTCGACGCACACCGGCCACTGCGGGACGACGAGGACCTGGATCAGTTGCTGACCTGGCGCGAGACGCGTCGCGTCTCGAAGTCGCTGACGGTGCTGTACGACCGGGTGCTCTATCTGCTGGACGACACGCCGGCCAACCGCACGCTGATTCACCGGTATATCGACGTGTGGGAGTATCCGGACGGGCGCATCGAGATCCGGGCCGACGGTGCAGTGCTGTCCTGTCGGCAGTACGACAAGCTGGCGGAGGTCGATCAAGGTGCGGTCGTCGAGCACAAGCGTCTGAGTCACGCGCTGCAAGTGGCTGAAGCGATCCAGGCGCAGCGCGACAACCGACGTGCTTCCGGATCGCCGTCACGCGCGAATCAAGGCATCGCGGTGCGCAAGCCTGAACGTCGGGCGGGTACGAAGAAACCACGCGAGTTCACGCAGGCCGATCTGGATGGCGTGATCGTGGAATTGGCTCAACACCGGCAAACCACAAAGCCACCCCGCAAACCTGGCCGTCGGTCTGCGAAGGACCGTGACTCAGACGTCAGCGCCCTGCCCGTTCAGACGCCGTCCTGCGACAGTGCGCAACGAACAAACCGGAGCAAATCAGACAGCCAAACCAACCGTAAAACCGGACATTTCTTATATGGTCGCCTCCCATTTGCAAGGCGATTTTGGTCGAGGCGAGAAGGGTGGTTGCGGACTTATATCCGGACTCGATCGCAGGACATGCCTGCCGGCCCCGATGGATTTCGCCGCAAGGTTCCTAATCTAACTAGCGGACTCGAAGTCCGAGAAATGTCTCAGGCTTATCCTTGCGCGGTCCAACCTGTCCTGCCATCGCTCAATATCACCAGTGCAACCGTGGAATGAGTTTGACGCTCGTTGAACGGGGCTTCAGCTCGGCAGCGATGTCGCGGGCTGGTAGGTTCGACCGTAAGCGAGTAATGCCCAGATCGTTCGAGCCATCTTGTTGGCCAACGCAACCGCCACCACGTTGGTGGGACGCCGTGCCTGCAGATCGCGCATGTGCGCCGGCAGATGCTTCGAACTCGAGATCACGGCTCGGGCGCCGTGAATCAGCAGCGTGCGCAGATAGACGTCACCGCGTTTGCTGATGCCGCCAAGCCGGACCTTGCCGCCCGAACTGTTCTGTCTCGGCACGAGACCAAGGTAAGCCGCAAACTCCCGTCCAGACCGGAAGGTTTTCGCTTGACCGATAACCGACACGGCTGCAGTTGCCGTCAATGGGCCCACGCCCGGGATTTCCGAGATCCGCCGGCATGCTTCGTCACCGTGTCGCCATTCGATGATGCGCTGCTCGATACGTTGAACCTGGTCGTCGAGCAGATGAAGCCGAGACAGTTGATCCCGGAGGCTATCGATCAGCATCGCGGGCAATTGATCGGTCAGCGTTGCGATCGCCGCTTGGGCGGCTTGGATCGATGGGCGTCGACCTTGTGGCAAGACGACGCCGAATTCATAGAGCAGTCCGCGCAGTTGGTTGACCTGCATGACGCGAATCCGGACCAGTTGCTGGCGCATTCGGTGCAGCGCCAACATCGCCTGTTGATCCGCCGATTTGACCGCCACGAAGCGCATACCCGGTCGCTGGGACGCTTCCCAGATCGCGGCCGCGTCCGCGACGTCGTTCTTGTTCGACTTGACGAACGGACGCACGAACTGCGCCGCAATGAGTCGGACTTCGTGCCCAAGCGCCGTCAGTTGCCGGGCCCAGTGATGCGCGCTGCCGCAGGCTTCCATGACGATTCGGGCCGCTGGCCGGTTGGCGAAGAACGGCAGCATCTGGACGCGCTTGAGCACCTTGCTATGAATCGCGCCGTCCGTATCGACAAAGTGGATCTGGAAAACGCGCTTGGCCAGGTCGATGGCAATCGTCGTGGGCTCCATTGAAACTCTCCTTAACGGAAGAACGGACAAGGCACTGTCGCACATCCGTACCCGAACCCAGACGCATCGTTAGGTGCCGGAACGGCCGATGTGGCGGGAGGCGACCATTCCATCTAAATAGCCGGAAAGCGGACATTTGAGAATGGCTTTGACATTGGTGGGGTCTGATTGATATTGGACGGTTGCAGTCAACGTCACGAACGCTGACGTCCGCGTCGCCGTCGCCGATCGCGAATTTCGCGCGCGGCGTCGCGCCGCGTGCCACGCAGCCGGGTTACGATGCGCCGCCCGCCGGCATGACAAACAGTCGTTCATCCCATACGACCGGCCGCGGTTCCGCAACTACAATCCGTACGGCGTCCGGGTGTGCGGGATTCACCAGCGCGTTGTATTCCGCGCGCGCGACGACCGACGGCACTACCAGGATCGCGCTGCGCGCTTCCGTCAGCCATGCGTCGCCGAATCGACGGGCGATCTGCTGCGCCGGGGCGTCCCACCCTTCGGGCAACGATTCGGCGGTGTGTCGTTCGATGCTCACGTCATCGGACACGGTCGACTCGACGCATGCGTGCGTCTTTGGCACCCTGCCGATACGCGCGTGGACGAGCACCTCGAGCATGGCGCCCGCGAACGTCAGCGCCGCGTAAATGACCGGACGGCCCGGGCTGTTGAAGCGTCCGCCGATCAGCATCGCGCCGGTGCCGCTCCAGATCGTGTGCCGCGTGTCGGCGATGCGGTACAACTTCATGCCGGAAGCCCGTAGAAGAGCTTCCACAGCACTTCCTCGACGCGACGCGCGCCGAGCTCGGTGAGCGCGACGTCCAGCGGCGCACGCCCCTCGAGCTCCGGGTGCGGTGCAGCCAGGAACTGGCGGGCCGCGTCTGCGTCATCCCACACGTACGCCGCGGTCGCGACGATTCGCGCTAGCCGTTCGGTCTTCTCGGATTCGTCCTGCGTGAGTCGGTCGCGCCGACGCTTGTAGGTTGCCTCGGGGATGATGCGCGCCAGCAGCGCGCGGCGCGCATCGGCGCCGTCGGTCGCGTGCTCAACGCCGGCCTTCAGCGCGGCCTTCGGCAGGCCGTCGCGCACACGGGCCTCGAGCTCCGCCAGCGTATGCGGTACCGGCCGAAGCTCCATCACGTCGGCCACCGCTTCAGGGGTCACAAGCAACATGTCGGATCCCTCCATAAAGTATCAATTGATACCAGAGTGCAGTTCACATGATACCAGATACAAGGGTGCCACGGCGCGGCCGAATCGAATGGCGGTCGGTCACTTCGGCTTGTGGCCGGCGAGACCGCGCAGCGCAGCGCGTTGCGGATTCATTACTTCTGACGTGGCATAGGTGCCGCTGGCGACCCGCTGCCGCACGCCGTCGGCCATCTCGCTCGGGAGGCTGATACTCATTGCTGGGTGATGCCCGTGGTGCCTCCTACTCCATCCTCGTAACGCCGTCACGGACCGTGGTTTGCCAGGTGCGCGCCGGGCGGGCCGAAGTACAGCGCCGCGCGATACCAGCGCTGACGCCGCTTGCGAATCAGTGTGAGCAGATCGACACACGTAGCGACGTCGGCGGCCGTGAGCCGCGCAATGAGCTGGGGTCGAACCAGCCCTCGAGCGCGTGCTCGGGCTGCGACGTCTCAACGAGACTCGCAGCCCTCCGCGCCCTGCTTCGGGTATGGAGAGCGATGCGAGCGCGGATCTCGCGCAGGGCCCCGCCGTGGACATTGTTACGCATTTAAATGCATATCCGTGCCGATGTTCAAGAATACGATGCGCTTCAACAGCGTATTCAGGTTGACTTAACAGTTATCACATTGTCATCGCCGGATTTTTCGGGATATCGATTACCCTGACATCTGCAGCCGATCAAGACGGATTTTTCTAAATAATCGTTCTCCAAGCACCTATACCAGACTGCTTCCGTTTTTAGGACCGCCAGGCGCGAATCTCGTCGTGGCGCGGGGAGTCATTCCCCTAAACGACGCCGAATAGATTTACGCAAGCCAACAACGACATCGAAATCAGTCTTGCAAAAAAGGGGTGACCATAGATTTTCTGAAGCGCCCCGAAATTCTCCTTGCATTTCCCGAATCCTGGCCAATACTGATACCAATTTAATACCAAATACATACCAAAGTAAGCCAGGCTTCATCACCGGCATCCGCCGTAAAGCAAAGGAGAATGTAATGCAACGTTCGATTCACCGCCTGTGCCTGCCCCTGATCGGCGCGAGCAGCCTCATCGTGGCCAGCTCTGCGGCCTATGCCCTGCCCAGCTGCAGCGCCTGGCAATCCAGCCAGACCTATAACGCGGGCGATTACGCCTTGTACAATGGCCAAACCTGGCAAGCGCAATGGTGGACGCGCGGGGAAACGCCTACAGCCAGCCAACAGGGCGTTTGGCAGCAGCGCGCCGCCAACTCATGCGCGCCTATCAGCGGCGGCGGCTCAGGCAGCGGCGTGCCGCCGGAACCCACGCCCACCGTGGGCTACAACGTGGGCTCTTATTTCACCCAATGGGGCATTTATCAGCGCCAGTACTTTGTGAAAAACCTGGCGGCCAGCGGCGGCGATAAAAAACTCACCGTGCTCAACTACGCTTTTGGCAATGTCTACGCCAACGGCCAGTGCGGCATGGTCACGGTGGCGGAAAGCGGCAATGGCGATGGCGGCGACGCCTGGGCGGATTACCAGCGCGCCGTCTCCGCGGCGGAGTCCGTGGACGGCCAGGCAGACAGCTGGGATACCCCACTACGCGGCAACTTCAACCAACTGCGTAAGCTGAAACTGACAAATCCGCAGCTCAAGGTGCTGATCTCCCTGGGCGGCTGGACCTGGTCCAAGAACTTCTCCACCGTAGCCGCCAGCGACGCCAGCCGCCAGGCGCTGGTTTCCTCCTGCATCAACCTCTACATCAAGGGCAACCTGCCGCAACAAGAAAACGCTGGGGGACAGGGTGTGGCGCTGGGCGTGTTTGACGGCTTTGACATCGACTGGGAATACCCGGTGGCCGGTGGCCTGCCCACCAATCATTACAGCGCGGCGGACAAGCAAAACTTCACCCTGCTGCTGGCGGAGTTCCGCCGTCAGCTGGATGCGCTGGGCCAGCAGAACAAGCGTCGCTATTACCTTTCCGCCGCGCTGGGCGCCGGAGTGGACAAAATCCGCAATACCGAACCGAGCAACTACGGCGCTTACCTGGACTGGGCCAATGTGATGTCTTATGACTTCCATGGCGGCTGGGAAGCGCAAGGCCCCACCAACTTCCAGTCCAACCTCTACCCGGATCCGGCTAATCCGGCCCAGAACGACGCCAAGTTCTATGATATCGACGACGCGGTGAATGCCCTGGTCAGCGCTGGCCTGGCCCGCAACCGCATCAATGTGGGCATCCCCTTCTATGGCCGCGGCTGGACCGGCGTGGCCGCCGGCCCTAATGGCAATGGCCTGTATCAAAGCGCCACCGGCCCCGCGCCCGGCACTTACGAGGCGGGTTACGAGGACTATCGTGTGCTGGGGGGCCGCGCAGGCGCGCGTTATGTGCATCCCGTCACCAAGCAGCTGTGGAGCTATGACGGCACGCAGTTCTGGAGTTATGACACACCGGATGTGATCCGCACCAAGCTGGGCTATGTCAAAGCCCAGCAGCTGGGCGGCGTGTTCAGTTGGTCATTGGATGGCGACGATATGCAAGGCTCACTGCTGTCCACCATGGGCGAGTTGCGCAGCGCCACCGCCGCCACCAAGCCCACCGGGGTGACGCCGAACCGTTAATGCTAGCAAAGCATTTTTAGCTGGAGTCCAGCATGCCGGTCCGCGTGCCCAATCCCTCGCTCAAGGTACGCGGTCTTTTAACGACGCACCGGCATTGTCACGTTGGCGTAGGATAACGACATGAAAACGACCTCGCTCTATCGTGCACGCCGGTTTCCTGCGGCCACCATTGCTCAGGCCGTGCGGTGGTATTTCCGCTTCCAGATCAGCCTGCGCGGTGTCGTGGTGAGCTGCGAAACGATCCGGCGCTGATGCGACAAATTTGGCGGGCCCAATGGGTTGATTGCGCTTCTGCGCCATCGAGGATACTTGGTCGATGAGATCGAGTGGCCAGGCATGGCGCCCGGCGACACACGGTAATGGATCCGTGGCTTCCATCTCAATGACTGATCAGCCACTCGTGTCCTGTTGGTAGTCAAGATCGTCGGACCTGGTCAAGTCCGGCTCAGCGACCAGTTCCCGATGGAGCCTGACCGCTGCAACCGGCGAGTCGACGACGGCATGGAGAGACGTTCCATCCCACAGCTCGACGGTCCACTTATCGCGCACGCGTCAGACACCGATCGTCCAGCCGCTGCAATGTCACGGCTTTTTAGTAATGTCCGATTTGGGCTCGTTAGAAATGTCCGATTCCTGCCTTGGTTGAAGTGCACGCTTTCGTGAGGCATCGACCAGGGGCGAACCATGAACGGACGTGAGTTGATCACGGCAAGCATGCGCGAACTCGAGCGGGTCAAGGTCATCGAGGCGGTTGTTGAAGGCCGCCTGCGGTGTTTTCAGGCGGCTGAGCGACTGGAGCTCAGTGAACGGCAGATCAGCCGGTTGTGCCGGCGCTATGAGGCCGCGGGTCCAGCCGGACTGGTTTCAGCCAAGCGCGGGCGGCCGAGCAATCGGGAACTGTCCGTCGATCTGCGCGCGCGTGCGATTGCGCTGATTCGGGAGCGCTACGCTGATTTCGGGCCGACGCTAGCCTGCGAGAAGCTCTGGGAATGTCACGGCATCCGACTTGGCAAGGAAACGGTCCGACGCTGGATGTATGACGCGGGCTTGTGGATTCCGCGTCGGCAGCGGCCGCCGAAGGTCTACCAGCCGCGGGCGCGGCGTGCGTGCCTGGGCGAGCTGATCCAGATCGACGGCAGCGAGCATCGGTGGTTCGAGGAGCGGGCGCCGCAATGCACGCTGCTGGTGTACGTCGACGACGCCACGAGCCGGTTGATGATGCTGCACTTTACGGCGACGGAATCGACGTTCAGCTATTTCGAGTTCGCGAAGCCGCCGCGTAGCGACTTCGACGCACACCGGCCACTGCGGGACGACGAGGACCTGGATCAGTTGCTGACCTGGCGCGAGACGCGTCGCGTCTCGAAGTCGCTGACGGTGCTGTACGACCGGGTGCTCTATCTGCTGGACGACACGCCGGCCAACCGCACGCTGATTCACCGGTATATCGACGTGTGGGAGTATCCGGACGGGCGCATCGAGATCCGGGCCGACGGTGCAGTGCTGTCCTGTCGGCAGTACGACAAGCTGGCGGAGGTCGATCAAGGTGCGGTCGTCGAGCACAAGCGTCTGAGTCACGCGCTGCAAGTGGCTGAAGCGATCCAGGCGCAGCGCGACAACCGACGTGCTTCCGGATCGCCGTCACGCGCGAATCAAGGCATCGCGGTGCGCAAGCCTGAACGTCGGGCGGGTACGAAGAAACCACGCGAGTTCACGCAGGCCGATCTGGATGGCGTGATCGTGGAATTGGCTCAACACCGGCAAACCACAAAGCCACCCCGCAAACCTGGCCGTCGGTCTGCGAAGGACCGTGGCTCAGACGTCAGCGCCCTGCCCGTTCAGACGCCTTCCTTCGACACCGCGTGACGATCAAACCGAGGAAAAACAGGCAAGCCAAATCAACTGAAAAATCGGACATTTTTAAATAGCCAGAAAGCGGACATTTGAGAATGGCTTTGACACCCCAAAAAATTTCTTTAGCTTATGTTAAATAGCCAAGAATGGATAATCTTCGTTACATGCGGCCAATCCATGCGGCTCGCCCGACTGTAGCCGATGCTGCTCGTATTCGCATCGAATGCCACACGCGCCGCGTCCACGGCGTCGAGGTTTTGAAGCGCCCACGCATCTCGATTCCACGTACAGCCTGAAATTTAACAACTCATTCCCCCCCCCTCGACGGATTTTCCAGATGCCTGCGTCGCAGGCACTCCTGGTTCCGACGGCGCATCGCCGATCGGCGCCCGATCATCACGCCTACGCTCCCTCACTTGGCTTGCGGCATCGCATCATGCCGAGCGTCGAACATCTCGCAATTCAAAAAAAAGGGCAGCGAATCGCTGCCCTCACGACACCTCTATCTGTTTATTTGAATTTCGGGTTCAACGCCCCCGAATCAGAACTTGAACTTGAAAAACGAGCTGGTGAATTTCGAAACGTCGAACCCCGAATGTCCAATGCTCACCCCAACGCCGTTCTTGCCCGAGCTTGTGGGAGGAACGGGGCGACCGTTGATCGTCACGTTGGCACCGATACCAATGCCGACACCGCCATTGATTGACGTACCGGAGGCGCCGCCGGCGATCTCATCCCATGACGTACCAGAGTTGCCGGAGATGTCGCCGGCGATCACCAGGCCGGCACCCGAAATCTGCTTTGCTTCAGAAACCTTCAATTCACGCATGTTATGCAATCCTCTATTGATGACATGTGCGGACCTTATCAATTCCGGTATTGTCCATACGTCGACTGCCGCACCATTGCAATGTAATGAGTCACCGAAGCAAGCGTCAATTGGACTGGTCCGAATTTGACTGCGAAGCCAACAACGCTGTCCAACGGCAAATGAGCCTGTAACCGCGCGTTTCCACCGGGCGATGAGCCTGGAGCGAAGGAAATTCGCCGGAGTGTTGACTGCCGATGGGCGGCAGGCTATCGGGGATGGTTGATCATCTGTCGGATGATTCAGCCGTGCGCATGTCACGAGGCAGGTGTTGCGCTGGTTGCATTTCAAGACACTGCCCCGTCCCAATAGCGCATCTTCGAACGCCTTTGCCAGGCGTTACACGGAGGCGGATCTGGGCTGGCCGAGGCCGAGCGCTAGTACGGCCGTCTCTCGGGGCCCGCCATGGTGGCCGTGTTGCGGCGCACGTATCAGGTCTATGGCGACGAACGGTTCGTGCGGCTGCAGCACCTGTCGTCATCGCGTCTCTATAACCTGCGCCGCTCGGCCAAGTATCGCTGCCGCCACACGGTTCAGCACTCTGTTCAGGGAAACGATGAGTCCAGTCAACAAGCGCTGAACGTAGAGGACCGCTGTACTGTGATCGCGCAACGCGCGGATTCTACCGGTCACAGTACACGCCCCGCTCGACCAACCCATCACCCGTTAGGTCTCGCGATCTTCGTCGGCATAGCGGATCAAATTCGCGTCACGGCCCGGGCGACCTTTGTATCGCACGCGGCGGGCGGCGAGATAACCTGCGGCCCGGTATGACAGATTTGCGATTATTCGTCGTGCAACACCTTTTCGGGGCCAAGTCGTTCTGCCGGCGGGTCGGCCCCGTGCAAACGATGGTCCCCAATGCCTCGTCGCCGCGTCGCAAGCGCGCCGTGCAGATGCGCGAGCGTCACCGGCTTCGTCAAAACGCGGCGCACGCCAGCTTGCACGCAGCGGCGCTTGTCTTCCGGCAACAGGTGTGACGTCACAACTAACACATCGCCGGCGAACTCGCGATCGCGAACGGCCTCGGCAAGCGCAAGCGCCGACATGTCGGGAAGGTCGGCGCCGATCAGCACCACGTCCCAACTGTCGGTGGCCAATGAATCGAGCGCAGCCTGCGCCGAGCCAACTTCGGCAACTATGCAACCAAGCGCGTGCAATTGCTCGCTGAGCAGCGCACCGTTGACGATCTGATCGTCCGCCACGAGCACCCGCAATGTACCGCCGATCGCATAATGCGCGGAGGCGTCGGGCCTCCGGGAAGGACGTTCCACTGGGAAATCTCTCCCGAACTCACGGCCCCCATCATTGCTTTGCATCAGCGCCGAGTACAAACCACTCAGTGAATAACATGACACGCGAACTATGTCGCCAACGTAATACGGCTCAAGCGGGCCATCGCGCGTCGCCAGGATAGTTCGCGTGCCGCTGGACACGCCGTCGAGGTCTACATGCGGCCACATGTCGGGATCGCCGAACAGTATCACTGTGCCAAGCCGATCAACGTCGTGGTCCTGTACATCGAGCGGATCGTCCTGGATGCGGACGTCGAAGCCCCATGACGTCAGATGCGGCAGTACGAAATCGCGCCACTCAGGATGTGAGGCAACGAGTGTCAGAATTCGACCGTTCGTCGCGCGTCGCGCGTCGAATGCCAAAACGTCCATTCCGAGTGGAAGCCGCACCGTGAAGCAGCTTCCGACGCCCGGCTCGCTCGCAACCGAGATTCGTCCGCCCATCGCCGTGACGAGCCGGCCGCACAGCGCGAGTCCAAGGCCTGTTCCACCGAAGCGCCGCGTGATGGACATGTCAACTTGTGAGAACGGCTTGAACAGTTTGAGCATATGCTCGGCGGAGATGCCGATCCCCGTATCCTCGATCTCGATCACGATTTCCGACACCTCGCGGCCATCCGCGGTCACGCTGACTCGCGCTGTAACACTGCCCGCGTGAGTAAACTTGATCGCGTTGCTCAGCAAGTTGCCGAATACCTGCGCCAGGCGTGTCGGGTCGCCGCGCATTCGCTGAGCGGCGGATGCATTGATTTCACAAAATAACTGCAGCCCCTTCTCCCTCGCGACTGGCGAGAACGCATTTAGCTCACGCTCGATCATTGCGATCACATCGAATTCGATCGATTCGACCGACATCGAGCCGGCTTCGATCTTCGAGAAATCCAATATGTCGCTGACGACGGCGAGCAGGTTCGTTGCAGACGTACGTAGCGCGCGCAGACGGCCCTGCTGGGACGCATCGAGTGACGAGCGCTCGAGAAGCTCGAGATTCCCGAGGACCACGTTCAGCGGCGTGCGGATCTCATGGCTCATCGCTGCAAGGAACGACGATTTCGCCGCATTTGCCGAATCGGCCGCGCGAACTGCCTCTTCAAGTTTTTGCAACAGCTGCCGCTTTGCAGTCACGTCAACGAACGCGGCGATCAGCACCTCCCTGCCCTGATAGCGTCCACCACACGCCATGAACTCGAGGTGAGGATTTGCCGCTTCCGCACCGGGCAACAGGATGTCGCCGGCAAGCACTTTGCAATCCGCGTCGCCTACCCGCCACGCACCGACCACCTGGCTCGACAGCACGTGATATTCGCCGCCGATCCGTTCGACCATTTCTGTCAGGGCATGGCTCACGAGCATGAAGTGCTCGTCATCGCGCGCAATCAAACCAAGTCCGATCGGCGCCATCTCTATGACGCTGCGGCACAGCGCCTCGCTATCGAATACGCGCTGCGACCGGGAATAAAGCGGCACGAACTCGCGCCTGTGAAAGCGCAGCAGCAGCGTCCACATCACCGCCAGCGCCACCAGTGTCGCCGCCGCGACCGTTCCAGCAGGCCATGCCACGCCATGCACGATGCCGACCCATGACAGCGCGTACGTGAGCGTCCAGCCGGTCGAGCCCAGCTGATCGCGAAACAGCAAGAAGCCGTCACTGAACATGGGAGCGCCTGGCGACGCCTCACTACGCATCCGATTCAGCCGCAGCAGGCGCTGCACACGCTCGGTATCGCCCATGATCGTCGGATCCATCGAGACCAGCCCGCCATCGGACGTCGTAATATAGAAGGCGCCTGCGGGACGGTAATCGTCGAGCCACGACAGCAGATGGGCGGGGGGATATTCGGTTACCAGTACCGCAAATGGCTTGCCATGATCATGCGCCTCGGCCGCGATCCTGATCCTCGACTGCCTCGACACGGGGTTAATGAAGGGCGGCAGCCAACGCACCTGCGGGCGGGAGCCATCGGCGCTCCGAGATGGCTCATCGAAATGGATGCGCAACGCATCGAGCACGCGAGCGCGACCTTCCGGTAAATCCAGGGCCGGGTAATCGTGCTTCCGGTTCGGCACCAGCGCGAATGCGCCCGTGCGCGTACTGTAGTGATAACCCTCCAGCGTGTACCCTCGAATGATCGAACTGGCCGCGCAGATGCGCGCCAACAGCACCGACATCGATAGATATCGCGCGACCTCGATACGATTGGCGGTTTGCTCCGGCACGCCGAGTACGAGCGACGAATAAGGCTTGGTCGCAAATTGCTGACCGCTGTTGAAGAATTCGTTGAGCATGGACTCCGGCGCATTGCCCACCTCCCGCCAGATGAGCTGCACGTTCGTGACGCTGTTACGAAACGACGTCTCGCTCACCTGGATCGCGTTCAGTGTCTGCTCCAGCCCGCTCAAATAGGTGCGTCGCTCCCCTTCGGCATAGGTGTAGACGATCCACGCCATGCCGAGCCCGCTGGCGAGCAGAATCAACAATGTAACGATGATCCCACCGCCGAACACTGAGATGCTCTGGTAGCGGCGTAAGGTTTGGAGGGGACTGTTTGGCATGATGCGTCATGACGGAAGCCACGAGCGCAGTGAAACAATGGTGAGCTGATATGGCGTCCGGCGTGTTGTCGACCTAATGAAAGACGTGATTGCCAATATGCCAAATATCCGCTCGACCGTTCGTGTCTCGCGAAGCATATCGTACATGTCAAATCCGCCGAGACCGCAATTTCGAACTTGACCGATATTTTGGTCGTTACGCGCGCTCGTGTTCTGTTGTGAACATGATCCATGTTCACGAAGCATGTAGACGCCAACAGAATGGGAGACACGGTATGCCGATGGGCCGACAGCCGGGATGAGCGCGCACGATCTTCGTCACATGCCCACGATGAAACATTTTGGTTGCTTGATTGCTCCCAATGCGATCCCCCTCAGATGGTCAACGTGATTGCTGATTCGCAGACCCATCGCGGATTCTGGCCCCTTGCTCCCACTCGTAGATCGCGTGTCGCCTCTGTACGTGCGACATCATCAGGTACTCGTTCATTTCCATAAGAAACTTTCTTCTTGATTTCTCGGGAAGTGACGCGAATTCCAACAGTAAATTCAGTATCTTCTTTTTGTCGCGCATGGTTTTGTCGCGCATGGAAATATCTCCTCCGGGGCTAATCCACCATGAGGGGAGTCAACCCCGTCCTATTACTTGCGCTTACCGAACCATCGCTTCTTGAGGATCTGGATTTCTGACCCGGTCGATTGCAGCCAAGTACGACGTGCGCTCACAGATCCATTTTCGATCTACTGTCCGAGTCGCCTCTTACAAACTCGGTTTCCGGGAGCGGCACTCGACGCGCGCATGATGAACCAATGCAGGCTTGACTCTCAACAAAGTCCCCATCTTAGGATTGTTAGAGCCGCAGCACTATTGGACGAATTCGAAATTCCGGAACTTAGGCACTAGTAACGGGCAATCGCATGAACTGTCACAAACGGAGAACGGCGACGCGGTAGGCGTCATTGACTCCCGCTTTGAGCCGTCGATTCTTGATGCCGGCCTTCGTCGTCGTATCCGCTTTGAGCAGGTTCAGGCAGATGCGCCGCAGGATCGCAAAGTTCTGGGCGGCGTTGTTGACGCGAACCCTGCATTGGTCTTCACCGAAGGCCATGTCCAGCACCCAGTGCATGCTGTTCTCGATACGCCAATGCGCCCGCACGGCCTGCGCAATTCGCGCTGCGTCGGGAGGCAGGCTCGACACGTAGTAACGCCGCTCGGTCGTCTTGGTATCGCCGATTTCCCGAGTGGCCTCGACCATCACGATCGAACGCAGGCCGGGCCATAAGTCCGGATCAGGCTCCCAGCACGCTAGGACATCACTGGCGATACACCGGCGCGTTTCGATACGGCCGTGATCCTTGTCGATTTCCTGATGTTCGGTGGTGTGGTCCTGATAGGCGTGCGGCACACGCTCGATGGCCTCAAGTGCATAGCGGATCCGCTCCAGCAGCGTCGATTGATTGTCCTTGACCGCCAGCACGTAGTCCCCGCCTGCTTTGACGATACGCTCGGCAATCTGGCGCTGGCACCCCATCGCATCGAGCGTGACGATTGCGCCCTTGAGCAGCAGTACGTCGAGCAATGCCGGGATGGCCGTGATTTCGTTGCTCTTGTCGGCGATCCGCACTTGCCCCAGCGACATGCCCATTTGGCTTGCCCATGCCGAGACGAGGTGGATGCCATGCTGGTTCGCGCTGCGTGAGCCTCGCACGGTTTTGCCGTCGATGGCGACCACTTCATCGGCCAGCGCCGGGCAGAGTCCGCGCATCCAGCGAACGAAACAGGCTTCGAATTCCAGCGGATCAAGTGCCGCGAATACCCGACCGAACGTATCGTGCGATGGAATCCCGCGCTCCAGCGGCACGTACCGGCGCAACCAGTCGAGCTTCGATTCGCCCCAGATCTGAATCGCGACCCAGCTGTCTGCCCCCGACAGAATCGCGCACAGCGAGACAAACAGGATCTCCCGCAAATCATGGGGAGACGGCCGGCTACGTGGATCCGTCAAACCTCCGAATGCTTCTTCGATACTCAACACATCCTGCTGCAAAACGGACTGTCGCACGGGCTTCTCTCCGGGGGAAAAACCGTCACTACATCCTGCTTCGGACAGGCTTTCAAGCAAACGGAAGCCTTCTTTAACGATTTACACATTTCGTGCGATTGCCCTGGGCACTAGTAACTCGCGAATACGGTTTCATACATGTCATATTTACCGCCACGAATGCTGCTGTTCTAATGGCGGCCCACACGTCGATCGGTTGCCATGCCGTCGCGTCGAAGGTCCCGATCGGGAGTACAAGTGGCTATACGCACACCACCCCATCGGCAATGACACACCCGCGAAATTGCTCATGATGAAAAAGATCCTGATTGCCGCTGCCATTCCATTCATCCTGCCCACAGGCTCTCAAGCGATCGCGAGCAAGCGTAATTGCGCCGAACGGCTCCAGGCAATCCAGGCGCAGATCGACAATGCGAAGCGATACGGCAATGCGCATCAGGTGATCGGCAAGCAGGCCGCACTCGCGCATGTCGAAGCGAGTTGCGCGGGCGCAGGCCAATTTGCCAGCACCGAACGCAAGCTCAGGGACAAGCGACGCAACGTGCGCAGCGCACAGGATGACGTACGTCGCGCAGAGGAACGCCTGCGTGAAGCCCAAGCGTCAGCGGATGCGAAGGAGATCGCGAAGAAGCGGCGGATACTCGCCAGGAAGCAGGATAAGCTGCGTGAAAAAACAAGCGACTTGCGCGAAGTGGAAGCCGACCTCGGCACGCTGAAGCGTTGATACGGCCCGGTCACCGCTGGTGAAGCGCGTACCCACACCAGCAGCGCCGGCAGAGACGCACACCGATTTCATGGAGAATCGACTTGCGCACCTCCACTCGCAAGACGCCTTAGCCCCAGGACAATCGCTTCTTCGATTGAAGGCCAGATTCGTTTAAGCTCACCTGGGCCATTGTCACGCAGGGTCGACTCAGCACGCGCGCACGCATCCCGTGCAATGACGTCGCGGACCAGCGCGAAGCCTCCTCGCATCGAATGGAGCTCGATCTGGACCGCGTCCATGTCGCCGCTCGTCAGCGCTGCGTTGATTATCACGAGCGAGTGCTGTGTCGCCGTGTGTAGCGTCTGGCGAATCTCGTCGGTAACTTCCAGTTGGCGTACCGAGCTCCCCTGCAACGTCGGCGCAACGGCATCGCGTCCCGCATGCCGCCGCAACGCCGCATCGAGTGCGCCGATCGATAGCGGCTTCAGCACAACCTCCGCGACGCCAACTTTCTCGCAACGCTGGCGGTCTTCGTCGGTCGCATGGGCGGTCATCGCGATCACCGGCACCCCTGCGCCCTGTTCCCGGAGAAAATTCGACAGCGCAAAACCGTCGAGTTCCGGCATCCCGAGATCGGTCAACACGATATCGTACGGCCGTTCGAAGTACGCTCGCATCGCCTCGATGCCGTTGGTAACGATCGTCGCGTCGTAACCCAGTACGTCAAGTTGGTCGCGCAGCAGTGCGCGGCTCGCGGGATGATCCTCGGCGACCAGCACACGTATCGGCTCATCGCTGTCGCCTCCCTCCTCGCCGGCTTCGTCCGCCACCGGTTCGGCGTCGATATCGAATACGAACGCCGGGTCCGAGCACGTGTCGATATCCAGCAGCTCCGTGCACCAGCCAGGCGGCGCATCCGGCAGCGGTAGTGTGACAACGAAATTCGAGCCTTCGCCGAGACGACTGTCGACGGACAGTTCTCCATCCATCAGCTCGACGATACGCTTACACAGCGGCAGCCCGAGCCCAGTGCCCCCGAAGCGTCGATATGTCGCCGCGTCGGCCTGAATATAGACGTCGAACAGCGTCGACATACTCTCCTTCGGAATGCCGACCCCCGTGTCGCTGACGACGATCTCGACACGTGGGTTCCCCGCCGCGATCGGCGAGAGCCGCGCGTCTACCGTCACCGTACCGTGCTGCGTGAATTTGATCGCGTTGCTGACGAGGTTCGTGACGATCTGCCGCAGCCGCACGGGATCACCGACATAGCCATCGGCCAACGCCGGGGACAGACGGCATGTGAGCGTCAGATGCTTCGCATCTGCGAGCGGCTGGAAGATCGCGGTGACGTCTCGCAATAACGCGCGCAAATCGAACGCAATGTGCTCGAGGACCATCTGGTTGGATTCGGCCTTCGACAGGTCAAGCACGTCGTTGATCACGCGCAGCAACGCGTCCGACGACGACATGATCGTCCCGAGCCGGCGCCGCATCGGCGCGGACATCCGAGCACGCTCCATCAATTCAAGGTTGCCGACGATCGCGTTGAGCGGCGTACGGATTTCGTGGCTCATCGTTGCAAGAAACGTCGATTTCGCCTTGTTTGCATACTCGGCCGCCTCACGCGCCTCGCGCAGCTTCTCCTCCATCTGCTTTCGGACAGTGATATCGACCAACGTGCAAAGAAGCACATCGACGCCACGATATCGCGTTCGCACGATGTTCACGGCAAAATAGACCGCCCGTTGGCCAGCCACGTCGAAGGCCAACTCCCGCATCATGAAGCGCGGTGCATCCGGCGCCCGCGTTCCGTCCTGATACGCACGCCAAATTCGTTTGCCAAGCGACTTACCCGAATTGTTGTCTTCGTATTGGAGAACGGCATCGTTGCGCACCATCGTCTCGCCGTCAGCCATCGACAGCAAAATAATTCCTGCCGGAGCCGCACGAATCAACGTGCGGTTGAGTGCCTCGCTTTCGATCAATCGAATCGCCCGGCGGTTCGCGGGACGCAGTGCCCGCCGATCGAAGCGGACTATTCCGATCCAGAGAATCGAAATGGCAATCAACCCAAGTCCGGCCGTCAGGCTGAGTGGCTCGAAGACTGCAGCCGCGACGCTCCGCCACGAGAAAGTAGCCATCAACATGAGATCGGAGCTTGGCAAGTAGTCCCCGATGACGAAACGGGTGCCGACGCGGTGTACGGCCACGTGATCTCCATACGGAATGCGCGCATGGTCGATCGCATTGGCTATCATCTCGCGGCTCGGCTCCGCACCTGCCAGAAAATTGGCACGCGCATCGATCAGCGCATATCTGTCGTCGCCGGACTGCGATGCGAGAATTTCGCCGATACGCTCGCGACAGTTCATGATTGCCCAAGCGAACTGCTGCCCCTTGCCATCGTATAGGCGCTGGGCAAAGCGCAGTACACGGCGCCCCAGCAGCGGATCAATGCGGCTTTCGATCAGGATGGCGTTCTTGTCCGCACTACCTTGATGTTCCTCAGTGAAATCCACGTTCGATGGCGCGACTTGTCGCATCAGCGACTTCAACGAAAACCCGTCAGGCAGATCGAGCGCACGCTCGACGAGTTCGGAATCGAAAATGCCGAGGAATTCTTCGTTCGTCGCGACCATATAACCGGATAGACCTTTGTCGACCGGAGCCTGGGTCGCCGCGATCTTGAAATGCGGCAGAGCCACCGAAAGATAACGCGCATACTGACTCGCAGGATGCTCCGGCGTGACATCGGCTATTCCGACGAACCAGGCATGGCCGAGCCGGTATCCGATCAAGCGACCGTGGTCGTCGGCGAACTTCTGCAATACTTCGCGCGGGACCGGCTCTGCGGCTATCCAGCGCCCCTGTGCAGTGTTGACGAATTGACCGAACAACAATCGTGTCGACATCAACTCGGCATGCAGCCGAGCCTCCCGCTTCAGAAACTCCCCCCGCACCTGCGTGAAGTGGCCGAGTATTTCGAGCCGCGCGATGAGCACCATACACGCCAGGATGAACACGGTGATTGCCACGCCGCTGCCGTACAACAGGAATTGCTGCTGACGCCGGACCCGGTCCGGTTCGAATGGTTTGCGGCCTGCGGCTGCAATCCTGGCTCCGTGCTGCTTCGGTTTTTCCTGCATGCGTATCATCCGCAATGGCTCAATCTGCGATAGGTGAGCGAGTCAGTGGTGTCGCTCGAACTCCGGGCAATCGCGCAGGATCCGCATGCGCTATTCCCCTGTATGTGGCGTGCTCGACGCGGGCGAATTGGGAAATATTACCGCATCGGCATAGCGGAGCAGATCGATATCGCGCGTGATTCCGAGCTTCTTCATTGCGCTTGCCTTTTGCGAACTGATGGTCTGCTTGCTACGATGAAGCTGTTCGGCGATCGTGTTCACTGTATTCCCGGCGCAGAAAAGACGAATCACTTCGATCTCGCGCGGAGACAGTGGCCGCACAACGGGCTTTGAGTCCGTGTCGTCTTGAAGCAGGCTCTTGATGAATGGCGATACGTAATGCGCGCCCACATATGCGGCATGTACAGCCCCGATAATGTGCGATAGCGCATCGGACTTGCTCAGGATACCATTCACCCCCTGGCTTCTAATCGCTCGCAGGATGGTGGGGTCGTCGAGCATCGTGATCGTCACGATGCGCAGCGCCGGATAGCGGCGCTGCAGAAATGACAGCAGCGCAAGTCCGTCGCCGTACTTGCCGCCCGGCATCACGTAGTCGAGCACCAGCACATCACTTGGATGACCATCAAGGGCCGCGACCAACTCTGTCGAGTTGGAAACGGTCTGCACGATCTTGATCGTACTGTTGCTCTCAAACGCTTGTGCAATCCCAAGTGCCGCTGCCGGATGATCGTCCGCCACCATCACGCGCAGAAAGAACTCTTTCATGATTCCGTTTCCTTGATTTCGGGCACGTATCCCGTTCGTCGACTCGACCGACGAACGTGCTCGTGCCGTCAGGTGGAAGAACAGCTACATTCGATCCGCTGATTGGAATGTGGCCGACAACAGGACAACGCAGGTGCGATTTCACCAACTGTGTCGACTGGCACATCGAATCTGCCTGGGGCGTGACCGGCAAGCGCCATCGAAAGCGCCTTTGCAGCGCGTGGGAGGGAGGCCCGCCGAACGATGCAGGCGAGCGTTCCTTTCATTTTCATGTGTCTCGCCCGACCGCCCCGTTCCCGCATCGAATGTCGGGCGTCGTGCTCCAAGCATTACTGGCCTGCGACGCACGTCGAATAGAGCTGGCGCACGCCACGCTTAGCCGAGCTGTGTTTTGCATTGGGCAGCGTGTACTGAATCGAGCATATCTGGTCGCCTGCGTCGTTCCATCGCACCGTCAACATGCCCTTGTCATCGAGCCCGCGTGCGAAGATCCGACTTCCCTGACCGACGACGCCGACTTCGTTGCCCTGTGCATCGACAACCGCCGCGCCGAACGGCAGTGCGCCGCCATCACCGAGCCGTGCGTCGATCACCGCCGACTTGCCCGACGCCGTTGAAAATTCGATCAGCGGCACGGCGCCCGCGCGGGGCGCGATCTGCTGCGTGGTCGCCTTCAACTCGACGTCGGTAGACAGTCCTTCCGGGTTGAGCTCGACCGAATTGAGCGAATACGGCGTCAGGAACGGCACGATCGCGTAGCCGCGCCCGTCGACACGCGCGCCCGGCGAGTTCATCAAGCGCGCCCCCGCCGCGTCGGCGGCCTTGACGATCGCGAAAGTTTCCGACAGCGGCTGCGACAGCGTGAGCCCACCGCGATGGGCGACCATCCCGCCACGGATACCAATCGAGCCCTGCTGATAGCCCGATCCCGCGCCGGCCGTCGCCGACAGCTCGCCGAACGCGCCGCGATAGACGACGCTGCCGCTGCCGTCGCTGCTCGTGTTGCCGTTGCCCGACGCCCGGTTCGCCGTGACGCTGTATGACACGTTGTCGTCGCGGCCCGCGGAACCCGAGATCGTCGCGAGCGCAAGGTTCTGGCCACTCGTGCTGTGCGAGAAGCTCGTCGTGGCCGTCACGGGCGACGTGCGGCCCAGCGGGATCGTCGCACTCACGTAGTACTGCGTGTCGCTGCGGCCCATGCTGTTTTTCTGACGCAGCACCGACACGCCATAGGTAATGCGTTTGAACGTGTTCGAGTACGTCGCCGAATAGGTGACGTCGGTGCCGCCGCGGTTCCAGTAATTCGTTGCGGATGCGCTGAGCCCGAGTCGCCCCCCGCGTTCGCCGAGCGCCTGGTTGACCGTCAGCGACGTACGGCTGCGCTGCCGCGCGACCGAATCGACGGGCCCGCCGTTCGCGACGCGCTCCCGCACGAGCATCGCGTCGTTCAGCCCGAAGAAGCCGCTCGTCGAATAGCGGTACGCCGCAAGCGCGATGTCGGTCTGCGTCTGCGTGATCGACTTCGCATAACTGATGCGCGCGCTGGTGCCGCTGAAGCGCTTCATGCCCGGCACCGACGTGCTTGCCTGCGTGACGTCGAAACCGAACGCGCCAAATCGCGTGTTGAGCGCGGCGCCGATCATGCCAGACAGGTATCCTTGCGCGACGGTCGCGCCGGTGTACGCCGTCACCATGTTCGTCAGGCCCTGCTGCCACGTCGCCTGCATGAACAGCGGATTGCGGTCGCTCTGCGTGTCTCGCACCGTACCCGCGACGAAACTGTAGCGGTGAATACCCGGCCGCAACGACATCGGCACAGCCGCATATGGCACGCTGAATTGATGGACCGAGCCGTCTGCTTCGGTCACTTGCGCGATCAGGTCGCCGCCATAGCCGGTCGGATACAGGTCGTCGATTTCGAACGCGCCCGGGGCGACCGTCGTTTCGTAGATCGTCATCCCGTTCTGACTGATCTTCACCTGCGCGTTGCTGTTCGCCACGCCCCGCACGACAGGCGCAAAGCCGCGCACCGAGTCCGGCAGCATCCGGTCGTCCGACGCGAGCTGCACCCCGCGAAACTGCGTCGAGTCGAACAGCTCGCCCGACGTATACGATTCGCCGACGGTAAGCTGCGACTTCAGCGCGGTGAGGTCGCGCCGCGCGTAGGTCGCGATGTCCTGATAGCGTGCGCCACCGCCCGTCGACCAGTTATACGAGCCCTCGTGACGAAAATGCCACGCG
This sequence comes from Burkholderia ubonensis subsp. mesacidophila, assembly GCF_002097715.1. NCBI lineage: Bacteria > Pseudomonadati > Pseudomonadota > Betaproteobacteria > Burkholderiales > Burkholderiaceae > Burkholderia > Burkholderia ubonensis. The sequence continues at coordinate 431,503 of NZ_CP020739.1, read as the reverse complement.
CCGATGTTGACGCCGCTCGTCAGCCCGACGTAGCCCTGCGTGAGCGTCGGGCCGCCGCTGCTGCGGCGGCTATATACGTTCGCGTTGTAGTTCAGCATGCCAGCGGTCACGCCGTTGTCCCACCGCTCAGGGCCGACGTAGCCGCGCGGGATGCGACGCAGCGCCGTCTGCGGAATACTGAGGCGCAGACGCTGCTCGCCGAATTCGAACGCCGCACGCGCGTCGGGAATCGCGCTATCCACTTCGACGCACGCGCGATCGTCGCGCAGCCGTGACAGCACGCTCGGCGCGAGCCGCCCCACATCGACACCGATCGCTTCCAATTGCGCTTCGTCGAAGCACGGCTGTGCGTCGACCGATTGCGCCGATGCGCGGAATGTGACTTGCATCGTCGCGGCAAGGTTTTCGTTCACGTATACGTCGACGCCGTACGTGCCGGGCGTCGTCGTATTGCCCTTTTCAAACCGTGACACGTCGACCTGCCCGCGGGCATCGCGAGACAAGAACCCACTGTCGAACTCCACGCTCGCCACCTGCGTCGCCACAGATTGCGATTCGGCATGCACGTCCGAATGTACCGGTGCGCCATTCGCGTGGGCTGTCCAGCCGGCAAGAGCGGACAGCACCATCGAATAGAGTACATTCTGACGTGGCATACGGAGTGCGCTTTCGTTCGTTTTTAAATGTAGGTTCATGGTCGATTTTTTATTTATTTTGCTCTACGAATTTATCAGTGGATTTCTCCGCAGAAAAAATTCCCCAATATCGATCAACGTTGCCGAACGGCCTCCGAACAAGTCACGAGAAATCGGCTTCGACTCGCCGCGCAAGCTACCGCGATCCCGGACGCCGCAGTCAATCAGTTGTGCGCCGCGCGTCCAACCGTGATCTGTTTGGTCGGCTTGATAGTCCCCCAGTCATCGATATAGCCGTAATCGACGACGGCACTTGTGGGCGCAGCCACACCCGCCGGCAGCGGAAACTCCGCCGTTTCACCCGGCCGCACGAAATTCGGCTTCAGCTCATGCTTTTGGCCGCCTACGTTGATATCGATCACGCCGAGGTTCACGACGTACGGCGACGGATTGGAAGCCTTCAATGCATATCCATTGCCGTCCGCCTGGCGTGCGAACGTCCACTTCAACTGATCCGCTGCCGCCTCGGGATGCCCGGCCAGACCGCTCGGGCGATACATCACCTTGATTCTTGAACGGAACGCGAGTTGAACCTTGTTCGCGGAATCGTTCGCACTCGCTTTCGGCGGAACCTCCAGCACGTTGAGCCAGAACAGCGATTCGCGGTCAGCGGGCAGCGATTCCTGCGTCTGAATCAGCCGCAGCGATTGTCCTTTACCCGCGTCGAGCCGAAACATTGCAGGCGTCAGCACGAACGGCACCGAAATTTTCTCCGGCGCTTCCTTCTCGTTGCCGGTATCGATCCATGCCTGAACCAGCGCAGGCGCATCGCCATCGTTCATCAGGCGCACCGTCACTTCACGGCTGTCGCCGGGAAAGATCACGCGGGTTCCCGTAATCACGACGCTGGCTTGCGCCCCCCCCATCCATAACGTTGCCAACAACGCGAACGCGGCCGTCGCCTTCGGTAGCTTCCAGTTCATAGGTCTCCCGTTGGAATTGAGCGTCGACGCTCACTCCGCGTGGAGGCGGCCGACATGAGGATTGGATGAATGCCGCCCGGCGCTGCGCCATGCGGCCGATTGACGAGTTACTGGTAATCGAGCGAGTACTGGATTCGCGAGTTTGCCGAACCGGCGGTCGACTTGCCGGTGGCGTAGTATTCCGCGAAGTAATTCAGCGTTGCGCCACCGTCGGTCAGCGTCACGACCTGCGAGTTCTGCTGCCCCGACGCGAAGCCCGCAGCGATCGGTTGCTGCTTGTCGTTCAGCAGATTGATCTGGACATTCGTCGCCACCGTGTCGGTCCCACCGGCCGATACAAGATTCAGGCGGCCGCTACCCGCGTCGACCGTATCGCCGGCCTCGAACACGGTCGAGACCTTCGTCGAATCGCCCGTGCAACCGCTCAGCACGATCGAGAACGGCGTGCGCCCCGCCACATTGCCTGCGCTCGCGAGTGCGCCTGCGGATACGCTGGGCAGTTTTACGGTCATGTTCTTGTTGCCCGTTGCGCCGCCACCCGCACCGATCGAACAGGTGGTTGCCAGCACCTTGCCGCTGAACGCGATTTCGCCGTCGGCCGCCATTGCGGGAGACATCGCCGCGACGATACCCACTGCCGCCATGCCCTGAACGATACGCGCGATGTTGATTTTCTTTTGCATGTGATTACCTCAAATATGGTGAAACAGTCGAAGTTAAATGATTTTTGGAAATTAAATCCATAACCATAAAATTACGGATCACATTTCAAGTACAATTATCCGGATCTGATGAAACCGTGACCATCTGACAAGAACGAACTCACCAAATCGCATTCTCGTACTTGTACGAATTCTGTCGGTAACATCACCCCGCGAGGCAGGCACACCTCAGGCCACACCTTCTTCAGGCGCGAGCATGAGTAATGCGGGAAGGTACAACGCATGCGCTTTTGAAGCCGAGATGAGTTTAGTGTGCGAGACCCGCACGAATTGAATTTATCGCAATCGCCCGGCGATCGGTGATGCGTGTTATTGACAATCAAATCATAACCAACCCAAACGACATCGGACAAAAATCCAATCTGCCGCCGAGGCGCATCCAGAAAATTATCGCGCTCACGACAATCAAAATAACCGACGCGCTTAAATCGATTTTCCAGCCCCGTATATTCGATTGACGAGGAGGCGCGAATGGGTGCAGTTGTCGCGATCCTCGTCGATCGGGACGAGCGATGCGCTCATTCGGCTCAGATGGCGACGCCCATGGGAGCTACACACCCATTGAAATGGTGAACGATACTGTGACAGGTGGGTTGGAACGACACGCCCGCCCGATGAACATCGCCACGTCGACGCGGACGTACGGCCGCTACTGCTACTGGTAGTCAAGCAGCACGAGTGCGCCCGCCTGCACGGTTCCGCCGGTGATCTTTTCCTCGGTCTGTACGTACTCCGCATTCAACGGGATGTCGATCTGCGCCGCCGCGCTACCGTTGTAAGGGGTCGCGATCGAACGATCAAACACGAGCGGTAGTTGGGTCTTGGCGTCGCTCAGCTTGATTCCGACCCCGCTCGCGGTCGAGTCGGGCCGCAGATTCAGTGCACCCGGGATGCCGCTTATGGGACCATTCAGTGGTGATACCTGATAGCCGACTCGGTTATAACCTGCCGGACAGTTGGTCAATCGAAGCGAAAAAGATCGGCCCCCAACCGTCGAGCCGACGCCCCGAAAGCTCGTTCGAGAAACATCGGGCAAGTTGACGGTTTGATTCGGAACGGAGCATGTTCCATTAATAAAATTGACATCAGCACCAAGGTTAATTCCGGTAGAACTTCCCAATAGACCGCCGTAATTTATTATGAAATATCGGCTCACAGTGCCTGGCTTGAGTGTCCCATTTTTCGGAGTCTTATTGTCTCGAAATAACTGAACCTCAACCATGTTTCGCACCGTCTGCCGCGTCGCCCTCTTCATCGGCACTCCATCTAACAAAACACGCACCGACAATCCACTTACCGACGTTTCGACATCTGGTCCATCCGCCGTATTCCATGGAACCGCTTTATTATAAAGAGTAGCACCAGTTACTTCACAAACGTCTTTCTCGCAAAGCTGCTGTGTCGTAAAGTAATTCCGGGCAAGCACAACACCAATTGCCGTATTCGACGGCGCGGCTATTCTTTCCGCATCGAATGCCGTAATCGCAGGAGCACATTGCGCAACTAATGGCCAAAATGCACTTACCGCCAACAAAAGCGTTGGTGCGTGCATCATGCTCATGCCATGACGGGATTTCGCATTGGTGTTTCCAGACAATTGAATGCACCAAGTGGTCGCCATCTCGGGCGGTAACATTTCCAGCAATCTCGCGGACAGGTAATTCCTAATTCGGAACAAGGTAGATCTCCCGTGAAAGATGTTTATGCGCGTGTGCTCACGCCACTGCACACATAAGATCATGAACATGCTAACGCGCCATCGATACACGACAAATAAGACATGTACTGAAGTGCTATATATTCACGTAGGACAAGTACGATTCCGGCGCCAACATTCACTGCAGCGGCAAAAATTAATGCATAGTTCACCGCGAGGAACATACGCCAACGCGACGCCAGTTCCGATGACTGCAGATGCGCCACACGGAAACTATCCGTCGATTGCCTGCATTGCATTAAGACATTTTTTTAAAGATCCAGAAAATTAACAATCTCGGGCCGTCGAGCAGAACAAGGCCAATTTTGGAATTTGCTCCGTGAATTCGATGCAGCAACTGACAGTGCTGCACATGCTGACTGACGCGAAACCGAGCGCGCAGTCGACGTGACAGTAGCCGCAACGAACACATACGCATCTCGGTCGAAGCGCAACCAAATAGAATGACCCTCAAATTTTTAATTCGCCTGACGGTCGCGCTTGTGCCGCTGTCCATCACATGCCCCACGCAGGCCGCGGATCTGCTCGACGCGATCGAGGCCGCGCGGGGCTTCGATGCGGGCATCGCGGCCGCGGGCAACGCGCAGCTCGCTGGCCGCGAAAAGCGCTGGCAAGGGCTCGCAGGATTGCTGCCGCGCGCGCAGATCGACGGCAACTACACGAAGCAGGATCAACCGAGCGCGCCATATGCAGCCGCCGTTCGCCGGCACAGCGTGTCGGCCACGATTACGCAGCCGATCTTCGACGTATCCCGGGTCGCCGAATTCAAGCGCGGCGGTACGCTCGCCGACCAGGCCGACATCGAATTCGAGAAGGCGCGGCAAACGCTGATCACGGACGTGTCGGACGCGTATTTCGACGTGCTGTACGGCGGCGAAGTGCTGCAGGCCGCCGAATCCGCGCGGCAGGCGTTCCAGCGGCAGCTCGACCAGGCACAAGCCGCGCTGCGGATCGGCGACGGCACGCGTACCGACGTCGACGAGGCGCGCGCGAATCTCGACGACGCGCTCGCGCGCAAAGTCAGCGCGCAGAACGATCTCGAAATCGCGAGCGGTGTGCTGAGGCGACTCACGGGCCTCGCGGCCGACGCGATCGCGCCGATCGCATGGCGGTGCGCGCCGCAGGCGCCGCCCGTCGATCTCGCGGCCGCGATGGACGAGGCCGCTCGTTACAACGTCGACGTTCGCCTCGCCGGGAAGCAGGCCGAGCAGGCGCAGGCCGACGTGATCGCGGCGACCGGCGCGAACCTGCCGGTCGTCAACCTGCAGGCGAGCTACGGCACCAACTGGAGTCGCGGGGCCGGCGAAAACGACTGGGATCAGGTGTTCGGCACGACGTCGAAGACGCGTTCGTCGATGATCGGCGTGACGGTCACGATTCCACTGTTCGCGGGCGGCGGCCAATTGTCGGCGACCCGTGAAGCCTACCGCCGGCGCGACCAGTCGCGCGACGCGCTCGACGATGCGCGTCGCAAGGCGCGCGAACGCGCGCGCACCGCCTATCTCGGCATCACCAACGGCATCGCGCTCATGCGCGCGCGCGAACGTGCGCTCGCGTCGGCCGACAGCAAGGTGAAATCGACCCATCTCGGCCGCGAAGTCGGGTTGCGCACGCAGATCGACGAACTGAACGCGCAGCAGCGCTACTTCGAGGCGATGCGCGACCTCGCGGGCGCACGCTACCGCTATCTGCGCGCGCGGCTGCAACTGTCGGCCGCGCTCGGCACACTCGGCGACGCGGACGTCGCCGCGATTGCATGCCGCACGAGTGGCTGACCATGCACGCCCCCCCCTTCCTCCTGTTCGCCGCTTCCGGGAGCCGCACATGACTGATTCGCTGTTTCGACAGGAAGCGCTCGACGCGACCAGGCACAAGCTGATGGGCACCGTCAGCCTGTATTCGCCGCCGTGGCGCTGGCTGATGATCGCCGTTGCGACGGCGACGACGCTCGCAGTCGTCGCGTTCCTCGTATTCGGCACGTACACGAAGCGCGAGCGCGTCACCGGCCAGCTTCTGCCCGCGAAGGGGCTGCTGACGGTCGCGCCTCCGCTGATGGGCACCGTGACCGACACGCGCGTGCGCGAAGGGCAGACCGTCGCGGCCGGCGCCGAGCTGATGGCCGTATCGGCGGAGGTTGCGACCGAGCTCGGCGGTACACGCCAGCGCGTCGGCGAGCAATTGACGCTCCAGCGCACGCGCCTGGAGGCAGATCTCGCCAGCCAGTCGCAACTACGCGACGAGGCGAATCGCGGCCTGCGGTCACGCGCGGCGGCGCTCAACGACCAGCTTGCACAGATCGCATTGCAGAAAACTCAGCGCACACGCCAAATCGAGCTCGCGCAGCGGCAGCTCGGCAAGCTGCAGTCGATGCGCGAACAGGGCTATGCGTCGAACAGCCAGGTCGAGCAGCAGGAAACCGCGCTGCTCGACGCCCAGGCGCGCTTGCAGGATCTCGCGCGCCAGCGGCTCGACGTCGAGCAGCAGCTCGACCAGATCCGCCAGCAATTGCGCGAGCTGCCGCTCAATACGCGCAACCAGCAGAACGACATCGAACGCAAGCTTGCAGACGTCGACCAATCGATCGCAGAGAACGAGGCGCGCCGCTCGGTGATCCTGCGCGCGCCGCAGGCGAGCGTCGTCGCGGCCCTGCTCGCGAAGCCGGGGCAAGTCGTCAACGCGGGCCAGTCGGTCGTGTCGCTGCTGCCGCAGGGCGCGCAGCTCGAGGCGCAGTTGATGGTGCCGAGCCGGGCGATCGGCTTCGTGCGCCCGGGCGCGCGGGTCGTGCTGCGCTACCAGGCCTACCCGTTTCAGAAGTTCGGCCAGCAGTTCGGGCGCGTGTCCGAGGTGTCGCGCACCGCGCTGTCGCCGCAGGAGGTCGCGAACCTGACCGGGCAGACCAATGTGCCCGAGCAACTTTACCGCGTGGTCGTCGCGCTCGATCGCCAGGACATCCTCGCGTATGGCAAGCGCGAAGCGCTGCGCCCCGGCATGGCGCTCGAGGCCGACGTGCTGATCGACAAGCGCCGGCTGATCGAGTGGGTGCTCGAGCCGCTGTACGCGCTCGGCCGCCGCGCATCGGCATGAGACGCACCTCACGCATTCGTTACGGAGCCCGTTGAAAGATGAAATGGATGGATGCCCTGCAATTCGGCTGGCGCCGCCGCCTGCCGGTCATGCTGCAGACGCAGGCGGCCGAGTGCGGGCTCGCGTGCGTCGGGATGATCGCGAGCTATCACGGCCACGATCTCGACCTCGTCAGCCTGCGCCGGCGCTTCAGCCCGTCGCTGAAGGGCGCGACACTCAACGACGTGATGCTGATCGCCTCCCGTCTCGACCTCACATCGCGCGCGCTGCGGCTCGAACTCGACGAGCTCGACAAGCTGCGCCTCCCCTGCATCCTGCACTGGGACATGACCCACTTCGTCGTGCTGAAGTCGATGTCGCGCGGCAAGATCACGATCCACGATCCCGCGCGCGGCGAGCGCGACGTCCCGCTCGCCGAGGTGTCCGACCACTTCACCGGCGTTGCGCTCGAATTGATGCCGTCGGCGTCCTTCACGCGCACGAAAGCGCGCGAATCGATCTCGATGGCGAAGCTCGTCGGCAGCGTCACGGGCATCCGCGCGGCGTTTGCACAGGTGCTGCTGCTGTCGGCGGCGCTCGAAGTGTTCGGCATCGTCACGCCGTTCTACATGCAGTGGGTGATGGACCAGGTGCTGGTGTCGGCCGACGCCGATCTTCTGACGCTGCTCGCAGTCGGATTCCTGCTCGTCGTGCTGTTCCAGCACGCGGTGTCGGCCCTGCGCTCGTGGGTTGTCACGTGGTTTTCGAGCCTGCTCGGCGTGCAGTGGACGGCGAACGTCTGCTCGCACCTGTTCCGGCTGCCGATGACTTACTTCGAACAGCGTCACATCGGCGACGTGGTGTCGCGCTTCGGCGCGATCAACACGATCCAGAGCACGCTCACCACGCAGTTCGTCGGCGCGCTGCTCGACGGCGTGATGGCGATCGTGACGCTGGCGATGCTGTTCGTCTACAGCCCGACGCTGACGTGGCTCGTGCTCGGCCTGTTCGCCGCATACGGCGCGATCCGCTGGATCGCGTACCGGCCGTTCCGGCAGGCAAACGAGGAACAGATCGTGTACGCGGCGCGCGCGCAGTCGAACCTGCTCGAATCGATCCGCGGCGTGCAGGCGATCAAGCTCGCGAACAAGCAGGAAGCGCGCGTCGCCACCTATGCGAACGCCGTCGTCGAGAGCACCAACAAACACGTCGCGATCGAGCGGCTGTCGATCGGCTTCTCCACGGCGCAGGGCGTGATTGCCGGCGCGGGCCGCGTGGTGCTCGTGTGGCTGGCTGCGAAGCAGGTTCTCGACGGCCAGTTCTCGGCCGGGATGCTGGTCGCGTTCATCAGCTTCGCCGACCAGTTCATCGCGCGCGGCTCGGGCCTTATCGGCACGCTGATCGACTTCAGGATGCTGCGCCTGCACGGAGAGCGTCTCGCGGACATCGTGCTGACCGACGTCGAATCCGACATGGAGGGAAAAGTCGCCCGATCGGCGGATGCGGGCTGTACGACGCCGCCCGCAATCGACGTGCGCGACGTGCGCTTCCGCTACGCGGAAACGGAGCCGTGGGTACTCGACGGCTGCTCGTTGTCGATCGCGCCCGGCGAATCAGTTGCGCTCGTCGGGCCGTCCGGCCAGGGCAAGACGACGATGGCGAAACTGCTGCTCGGCCTGCTGACGCCCGAGCACGGCAGCGTACGCGTGGATGGCGTCGACATCCGCAAGCTCGGGCTCCATCAGCATCGCGAGTTGATCGGCTGCGTGATGCAGGACGACATCCTGTTCGCGGGCTCGATCGCCGACAACATCTGCTTCTTCGATCCGCAGCCGGAGCAGGCGCGTATCGACGAAGCCGCGCGGCTCGCGCAGATCCACGACGACATCGTTGCGATGCCGATGGGATATCAGAGCCTCGTCGGCGACATGGGTTCGTCGCTATCGGGTGGCCAGCGCCAGCGCGTGTTGCTCGCGCGCGCGTTCTATCGCAAGCCCGCGATTCTCGTGCTCGACGAGGCGACGAGCCATCTCGACGTCGAGCGCGAACGGTCGATCAACGATGCGGTGCGCGCGATGAACATCACGCGGATCATCATCGCGCACCGGCCGGAAACGATCCGCAGCGCGGACCGGGTGATCGTGCTGGAGCACGGATGCGCGCGCGAACAGGATCACGACGCGTCAGCTTTCTCGTGCAGCTAGCGCCTGCAACAATCAGAAAGGTTTCGTAGCGGCAATTCGAACCGAATGCCCCCGCGCTGACGCTTTGGGCACCGGGAGTCGACATAGGTGGACGCGTCACGCACAGCATTGGCTTGCCAATATATGTGTTACTTGTGCGGTAACATATCCGCTGTTCCTTCAACCCGACAAGGAGTTATCCATGGTCAACGTAGCCGTCGTCTTCCACAGTGGTTATGGTCACACGTCTGTTATCGCCGAAGCCGTCGCTCGCGGCGTCGAGAAAATCGAGGGCGCCGTCGTCAGGCTTATCCCGGTCGAGGAAATCGATCAGCATTGGTCGTATCTCGAGAATGACGCCGACGCGATGATCTTCGGCTCGCCGACTTACGTGGGCAGCGTATCCGCGCAGTTCAAGACCTTCATGGACGCGTCAACGAAGCAATGGGGCAAGTGGCGCGACAAGCTCGCGGCCGGCTTCACGGTATCTGCATCGCAAAGCGGCGACAAGCTCGCGACGCTCCAGCAACTTGCTCTCTTCGCGGCGCAACATCATATGTTGTGGATCAGTCTCGGTCTCATGCCCGGAAATAACAGCAGCACCGGGTCGGTCGACGACCTCAACCGGCTGGGCTCGTTCCTGGGCGCGATGACTCAGGCAAACGCCGATGAGGGAGGCGACACCATCCTGGAAAGCGACCGGAAGACAGCGGAAGCGCTTGGCGAGCGTGTCGCGGAGGCAGCGAAGCGCTGGAATCGCGCATAACGCCGTCGCTGAAAATACTGGAGGATAGCCCGGCGGTCGCCGTTTCATGCTGAAGCGCGGTGACAGTTCGGGCGCCCGGTCACCGAGGATTCGTCGAATCTCTCTAGAGAGCAGCGGTCGACATCGAGCAAATTCGAACGGCCCCATATTCCGATTACCAGTTGTATTTCGCGCTGGCCAGCACGGTCCGCTCGTTGTCGAACACGCAGACGGCGTACGATTGGCAGCCGCTGACGTTACGCCGGTCGAACACGTTCGCGACGTTTAACGCGAAACGCCAGTGACGCGCGTCGTAGTGCATCGCGAGGTCGTATAGCGTATAGCCCGGCACCTTCAGCGAGTTGTCCGGCGCGCCGGCCGATGCGCTCCGGTAACGGACCCCGCCGCCGATCCCAAGGCCCGACAGCGCACCGGCGTGCCACGTCCAGTCGGCCCATAGCGACGCCATCTGCCGTGGAAGCGGTACGGCCACCGGCCAGTTGTTCAGCGACGCGTCGTTCGCCTTCACGTTCTTGACGTCCTGATAGACATACGCTGCGACGATCGAAAGCTCGCGGCTCACCTTCCCGACCGCGTTCAGCTCGATGCCGCGCGAACGCACTTCACCGGTCTGCACGGACGATGTGCCGGTGGAATCGAGATTCACCGGCGCCGGCGTCACGACGTTCGTCTGATCGATCTGATAGACGGCCGCGCTCAGCATCAGATTGTTGCCGGCCGGCTGCCAGCGCAGCCCGGCTTCCGTCTGCGTGCCACGCGTCGGTTTCGGCAAGCCGCCGCCTGACATCCTCACGCCGATGACCGGATTGAACGACGTCGAATGGCTCACGTACGGCGACAATCCCGCGTCGCCCTGATAGGTGAGCCCGACGCGCGCAGAGAACGCGCTGACGTCCTGCGCCGTCCGCATGCCGGCTGTACGGTCGTCAAACCGCGCATTCACCCGATCCTCGCGGCCGCCGAGCGTCAGCGTCCAGCGATTCCACCTGACCTGGTCCTGCGCGTACGCGCCGAACGCGTTCATCGCCGTGAACTGGTCGACGTGCGTCAGCGACGTCGGGCCGGAGAAGATGGCAGCCGTGACGGGCCGATAGACGGGGTGGTACAGGTCGAGCGCCGGCGCCAGCGCGAGCCACACGCGGTTGGTGGTCGTCTGACGGTCGTACTGCAAGCCGAGCAGCAGCGTATGCTCGAGCGGTCCCGTGCCGAAGCGCGCCTGCGCGTGGTTGTCGACATCCAGCCGGCTATAGTCGAGCTGGAACCGCCCCGCGAAACGCGTCATCTTCGTCGTGCTGCCGGGCGCCAGGCCGTTTCCGAACACCGTCGCGTCGTCCAGCAACAGGCGCGACCAGCGCACGTCCTGGCGCAGCGTCCACATCGAATTCACGCTGTGCTCCAGCCTGTAGCCGAGCGACCATTGTTTCTTCCGATAGTCGTTGAACGCCGGGTCGCCCATGTAGATGTCCTGCGACAGGCGGCCGTTAGGATTCGGCAATACGGTGCCCGACGCGGGCAGGAAGTTGGACGAAATGTCGCCGCGGTCCTGCAGAAACGACGCGGAAAACGTCAGTGACGTGTCAGCCGCCGGCCGCCATCGAAACGACGGAGCCAGCGCGACGCGCCGGTCGGCATTCGGACCGGTCAGCGCATTGCCGTCGCGGGCGATGCCGACGAAACGATACGCATACCTGCCGTCCGGGTCGATCTTGTCGCCAACGTCGAGCATGATTTGCTTGCGCGCGTAGTTTCCGGTTTGCACGCCCGCTTCGCGGACGCGCTCGCCGTCCGCGCGCTTCGTCTGCACATCGACGATCGCGCCGGGCTCGCCCGCGCCGTACAGCATCGACGTCGGCCCGCGCAGCACGGCGACCGTGTCGATCGTATACGGATCGACGCGCCAGTTCGCGATGACTGCCGCATTCGGCGCCGGCACGCCGTCGACGAACAAGGTCGGCGTAAAGCCGCGCAGCGCCGCGTACCAGTCGGTACGGCTGTCTGCTCCGAACGACGCGAAACCCGGCACGTATCGCAGCGCCTGGTTCAGATCGGTCGCGCCGGTCATCTCGATCTGTTGCGCGGTAACGATGTTGGTCGTCTGCGGAATTTCGGCAACCGGCGTGTCGGTCTTCGTTCCGATGGCGGTTCGCAGCCCGACGAGCCCGATGGACGATCGGCTCGCCGCGCCTTTCACGTCGATCTTCGGCAGCATCGTCGCCGCCGCATCGGCCCGCGTCGCCGCGATTTCGTTCGCCGGCTGCGCAGCCTGCGCGTGTGCGCCGCCCGCCGCCGCACACAACGCTCCTCCGGCAGCGATCGCAATTGCGCGTCGCACCGCCCCCGTTCCCGTCGCCATCCTTCAATACTCCGCCCTGTTTTGTCGCGCTTGTCGTGCGCGGGTCGATGCGCGCGATTCTCAAGCGCCTGGATAATATCGGCCGGACATTGCATTGTCTTTAGGGCGAACTTGCCAGCGTGCGGGCGGTCGCCGCACGCTCGGTGCGCCGGCTGCGCGATGCTGCAATCGGCCCGGCCTTCATCGCGTGTGCGGTCTCTGTTTCTCGGACGTGACGATCAATCCATCGATGAACCGGGCCTGGCGAGACGCCTCCCACGGGTCGCCCAAGGCTTGATCAGCACTCCGATCTCCGACCACATAGGTTTGCTACGCTTGAAAGCGATCGTGCAGATCGGCGCGAAGCCCGCCCGGGGCGCGCGTTCTCCGACGATCAACCCGCGACGCCGAAATGGCGCTGGTAGGCTGCCCTGATGAAGTCGTGCGCGTCACCCTGCGTCACCGGAAGCGAGGCGGCCGTCAGCGTTGCGGGCTGCGACGCCTGGGTCAGGTGGTAGATCCTCATCAGCATGTCGCGCTGGTCGGGATCGAGCGCTTGGTTCGCCGGGTGCCGCGGATCGTCGGCGGCGACGGTAATCGGCGGCAAGGCCGCGCGTGGAAGCGTGGCCGGCGTATCGGTGCGTGCCTCGTCCACTTCGTCGAACAGGGCGTCGAAACTGTTGGCGCTCGCGTCCCGCTCGGTGAGGAATGCGCCGAGACCGAACATCTTGTTCAGCGTGACGAGCACCGACGTGTGCTGGTAGCGCGTCGAATCGACACGCTGCGCCTTCACCCACGGCGACGCGATCACCGCCGGCACGCGAACCCCGAGCCGGTCGAACGCGAAGGTCGGCGCGAACGACGGGTCACCGACCATCGGCGATTTCAGCCCGTCAGGATTCGGCACGGGCGACGGCGGCGCGACGTGGTCATAGAAGCCGCCATGCTCGTCGTAGGTGACGATCAGCGCGCTTGTCGCCCAGATATCCGGGTTGCCGCGCAATGCTTCGTACACATCGGCCACGAGATTGTCGCCGTACCGGGCATCCTGAGGCGCGTGCTGCGAGTTCGCGAGTCCGCCGGTTGGCGCGGCCGCGTCCTTCGAATTGAAAAAGCGCGGGATGATGAACGAGTAATTCGCCAGCGTGCCCGTCTCGACATCGGTCTTGAACGCGTTGTCGAACAGCTTGAAGTTTTCCTTCTTCCCGCTCACCCTGGAAAATTCGAGCACTTCATTGCTGTCGAACGCATACGTGGCCCACGTGCAACCCGCGTCTTCGAGCGCGTTGTAGATCGTGCGGATGTCGAGCACGCGCTTCCAGTTGTTCAGCGCGAATCCCGCCGACGTCGCCGCATGCATATAGAAGCGGTTGGGCTGGGTCGGCCCCGGCACTTCCGCAAACCAGTTGTCGCATACGCAAAACGCGTCGGCCAACGCGTTGATGGACGGCAGGCTGGCGGCCGAAAAAGACTGCATCACGACGTGTAGCGTGTCCGGCGACGGGTTCGGCACGTGGTCGTGAGTCAGCTCGTCCCGGTAGTTTCGTACGAACCCGTCATTGGAAGGCGGCAGCGCCGCGCTGGGTCCGGCCTTGTCGTTCACAAGCTGGTAATTCGTCGCGTTCACCGAATGCCCCGGGCCGTTTCCGGCGAGAACGGCAAAAGGCGCACTGCTGTCCACCGCAAATGCGGGATTCGCGGCCGATGCCGGCACGGAAGGATCAAGCAGATTGAATTCGCTCCCTTTGAGTCCGTTGACGTTCGGGCGGAATCCGAAGATATGGTCGAACGATCGGTTCTCGAGCATCAACACCACGACGTGATCGATTTTTCGCATGATCTTTCTCCAGGTAAACGTGCCGCAACGGTCGATTTCGATTGACGTTTGTCTCGTCACACGTTCACGCCTCCAGAACTGCGGTCCGAAGTATCGAACCAGCGCCGTTCTCGACAGTGCGTACGGACACGCTGCTCCAGTCGTCGTGACGAAGCCCCGGAGAAAATTAACCATGACTTGCGAGCCGCCCGCGGACAGCTTGGCGACTCGTTGCGGCTCCGCCCCGTCTTGCCCGATCACGATGGCGCGTCGTGCCGACGTGCTTTCGGGTTGCATTTGCCCACGGATGTGGAAATGCTGGCCGCTTTCCCCGGAATGGAAAATTGCATGACGGCTCCTCGACAGCTCATCGATTTTATTGATTATTTAAATTGATGATTGTGCGAGGAGATTTTTGTCAATATTCAGATATTTGATAACTTCAAATAATCGGAGGATTATCGAGGCGCCGGATTCAGCGCAATCGATGTGATTTGTTTTAGTCCACTTCGCGGAAAGCACAAGAAAAACATATGTCTAATAAAATTGATCGACTCCACTTGCCATCGCCTGTTCGGACACCACCAATTCGGCAAACGTTTTACAAAAGAGAATGGCTTTTTTAATGCGATATCTTGAGAAAGTTGTGCCTCTGGCGGATGTGGGCGACGCGCTTTCATCTTTCCGGCAGTTCGGCGCCGACGCCATCGGAACGGCGCTGCGCACCGGCCGCACTGCCTTTGCTGGAAATGCCCAATAGCGCATCCGCGGTAACGACGGTGCAGTATTCGGAATCCAGGTTGGCCAGCGACATGGCGTGAACATCTTCGGCGCTGCGGGGCGTGCCGTACCAGTCGGGCCGGGCGAACGTGAAGCAGCCGTCGGCCACAAGCCAGGTGCGGAAGCCGAGATTGCCGGCCATGCGAACGGTCGCCTCGACCGAATTGTTCGTAATGACGCCGGCCACGACCAGCGCATCGTGGCCGCCGCCCCGAAGCCGGTCTTCCAGGTCGGTCCCGATGAACGCACTGTTCGTCTGTTTCGGAATGACGGGTTCGCCGGCCACCGGAGCGACCTCCGGTTTGAATTCGTGTCCTGGCTGGCCCGGCCGGTACTGAGACTCCGGGTGCGTGGAGTCGTGCCGGACATGCCATACCGGCCAACCTTGGCTGCGCCAATGGACAAGCAATCGGCGAACTTGCTTCTCCGCATCAGGATTGTTTCTCTCTCCCCAGCTCGGATGGTCAATCGCTCGCTGCAGGTCAATCAGCAAGAGTACGGTGCCGGGAGAAGGAAGTATTGAGCGCATGTGTCGCTTGGTGGAAATTTCAAATCAATTCGAGCCTCGCAGGAAGCTGCTCGACACCCAAATCAGACCATTATTCACACGCGACGTGCAATCACTTCGCGAGGAAAATTCGCCGGGCGGCAACGTTCTGGTTCCGCGCAATCCCTGCCTTCCCGACGCGCAAACATCTTGTCTTGTTATGACAATGAAGAAGCCAGCGCCGGGGCCGGGGCTATTTTTCGCCGAAAGCAAAGTGAAATGTACGTGTCCAACACCCAGCACCCAGCACACGGCTCGAATCGACGCGGATCGATTCAGGCGCCCTGCCATAACCAACCCTCGACAACAGATTGCGAACATGGAAGAACCCGGGCATGTGGAAGAAGATCGTCCCTACCCTCGTCGTCGCGCTCGCCGGCGCGACTGCACTGCCGGCAGCGGCTGACGCTTTGAACAATGCGATTGGCGGCACGCTCGGCGGGGTCGCCGGCGCGGCGGTCGGCGACGCGCTCGGCGGCCGCACCGGCGCGGTGATCGGCGGCGCGACAGGCGGCGGCGCCGGCGGTGCGGTAACGGCGGAGCGTGACGAGCAGACAGGCGCGATCATCGGCGGCGCGCTCGGGGGCGGCGCCGGCACCGTGGCGGGTCAAGCGATGGGGGGCCGCTCGGGCGGCCTCCTCGGCGCGGCAGTCGGCGGCAACCTCGATCGCAACTCGCGCAACCGCGACAACGATCGCGGCGAGCGTCGCTACAAGCAGCGTCGTCACCATCGCGACGACGACTACGACTACTACCGCTACTACGGCTACTGATTGCGGCTTTGGCGTAGCGCGCCGACGCATCCGGTGCAGAACCGGCCGCCGAGCCGCTCCCCGCGAGGCTCGGCGACTTCGATGTTTGCCACGCGCTACGCGCCGGCACCGCTCACGATGGCGCTTTGTTCCACAGCATCCGGCTGATCTTCGTCGTCCCGCCCTCTTCACGAAACTCCCAATCTCGCGCGAATGCACGACCTGCGTCGGATCGCCGTTGTCGAACACGATCGTCAGGGTGCCGAGCAGCGCGGCGGAGCCGACCTGTCCCGACACGTGAATCTCCGTCGCCTCGAACACGGCCTCGATCCGGCAGCCGCGCGTCAGGTCGGCGAACCCGTCGCGAATCGGCCGCAGTCCGAACGAAATGCGGCTGAAGTTGCGAGCAGATCTGTTCGATCTGCTCGCTTGTCACCATGTGGTTGTCCTCGATGCGGTTCAGATCACGGTCTCGATGCCGTGGAAGTTCTCGTAGAAATCGAGCGGGATGGACTGGCCCGCCGCCGGCGCGAACGGCTGGTTCAGCCATTGCGAGATCAACGCGGCCTGACGTGCGGTGCCGGTCCAGCGAAGGCCCACCAGCGTGGTCCGTTCGCCGGGCCGGATCGTGTAACGACGGGACTGGTTGCCGCGCAGCACGTCGAGCGTGACGTCGGCGCCCTGCCGGACGGCGCCGTTCAGCGCTTCCAGCGAGAACGGGTAGGCGTCGACGGCGACGATCGTGTCCTCGGCCGCGAGCCCGCTGCGGCTGGCCGGGCTGCCGTCGAGGACGCTGTAGACGGCGGGTCCGGCGTCGCCCGCGAGAATCACGCCGAAATACGGCACCTGCCCTTCACTGACGTCGAAGCCGAGCGCGCGCAAACTTTCGGGCAGCGCGAGCCTCGCCGGCTCGACGGCCTTCGTCCTCATTCGATTGCCGAGGCCGGGCTGGCAGCGCTCGAAGAAATCGCAGATGTCGTCGATGGTGTAACCCGCGCCCTTGCCCACGAAAGCCTCGTAGAACGCGGCGAACACGGTGTCGAGCGATTGCGCGCCGTCGGTGTCGACGCGCAGCGCCGCATCCAGTTCGAATGCGATCACCATCCCCGCGTCGTAATAGTCGATCGCGCTGTTGGCGCGGCCCGGATACTTGTTGTGATTGAGGTAGGACGCCGCCGACGCGTCGGCTGGACTCACGTGGCGATAGGCCGGCAGCGCGGCCAGGTGCGTGTAGTAGCCGGCAACCGCGCTCAGGAACTGCGCCGGCGTGTAGACGGCGGTGCGCGTACAGGACAGGAATTCGTAATAGCGCGTGAAGCCCTCCGCGACCCACAAGCCCTCGCTGAAACTGCCGTGTTCAAAGTCGAGGTGGCCGAGCGTCGCTGGCCGCAGGCGGCGGACGTTCCACGCATGAAACAGCTCGTGCGCGCAGACCCGCAGGCTGACGTTGTACTGATCGCTGTCGTAGAAGGTCGACGGATCGAGCCCGACCATGGTGCTCGTCAGATGCTCGAGCCCCCACGCGTCGTTCGGATTGAACGACAGCACGTACGTATAGTCCTCGAACGGGAAGCCGCCGAAGATGTCGTGATACACGTCGGCGATCTTGCACAGATCGTCGACGAACCTGCCGACGTTCGCGTCGAAACCCTGCGCGCGCGTCAGGAACACATGATGGAACGGCGTGCCGCGCACCTCGCGCGTGATCGTGTCGAAGCGTCCGACCGAGACGGGCGTATCGAGCAAGCGCGCATAGCCATCGTATTCCCAGTTCCTGTCGGGCAGCGCCGTCGCGCCCGACGGGTGATGGATCGCCCACCCGTCGGGCACGTGATAGCGCACCGTACAGCGGCCGTCGTGCGCGGTCACCCGCAGATACCGTGTGCCGAGCAGCACGCCGTTCAGGTCGCCGAGCACGCCGCATGCCTCGCTCATATCGACCGAAGCGGCCGCGGCGCGATAGCGGATCGTCACCCTGCCGTCCGATGCGCCCCGCGCCGGCACCTTGACCGTGTAGGCGGGCCAGCCGCGGCGATGCACGTCGAGTGCCGCGCCGGTCGCCCCGTCTGTCGCACGAACGTCGAACACATCGCGGCCGTACGGCTCGAAAGCGTAGTCGCCGGGCACCCAGGTCGGCGTCGCCAGCACCAGCTCGCCGGGCGGTACGCCGTCGATCGTGAGTTCGACGCCCAGTTCGTGGCGCGCCGGATCAAGCGTGACTTCGTAGTGAACTTTCATTGTGCGACCTCGCTAGAGATGGCCGACGGCGCGGCATGCCGAGCGCGCAAGGATCGACCGGGTTGAGCATGTTGCCGGTGCTGTACCAGAAGGTGTCGCCTACCGTCAGCGGCACGGCCGCGTCGGCGATGCCCTGGAACCGCAACGTATGTGCGCCCGGCGTGACGGGCGGCCCGCGCCTTCAGCCGGCGCTCGACGAACTTGCGGCTGACGCCCGGCAGCGCGGCCGCCGCGCTCTTGTTGTCATGGCGCGTCGGCGCGACGCGGTCGACCATCTGGATCAACTGCAGGAGCGCCGGCGACTGGCCGACGAGCATGGATTCGGAGAGCGGGCGCGGTGCCGATCCGACACTTTGCGCGCCAAGCGGTAATGCACCGCGCGGCGCATTCATCGTTGCGCTCCGGCGTGCTTTGACGGGATATCTGACTTCAGCGCCGACAACCGGCGACGGAATGCACATTGCCACGCCATGAGCTTCACCCCGGAGACAATATTTTTTTCCGCGACTTTATACCGGCGGCCTTCGCCTTCAGTGCGGCAGCCGGTATCGTCGTTCTATGAAATCCGCCGCTCGCCCTTCATTCATCTGGGGTCGCATCCATTGCCGATGCTTTCCGCATTATCGGCGCGCAGCGCATTTGATTGAATCATCCATGTAATTTTCGAGCGGCGCGAAATATTCGCAAACGACATGTCAAAGCGTAGCACGCCCTGCTTGCCGCATCATGCATCTGCAATCCGGCTGACGTCATTTTTTTATGACCGGGAACGCGGGTTACCGGATACGTGTATCGGGTCGATCGATTATTCGTGATTGCGTGTTCGATCGACGCGATTGCTTCGAGGATTCGCTTGCGTATCGATGACGATTCACCCGCCCGTCGGGCAGTTCGCCGGGGCAGACTGTCATCCTGATGCGGAACCGCCGAGAGGATGCGCCGCGGGAAGCGGCCCGTACCGCCGTGCCTCTGCACGACGAACGCGAGACCACGCGCGGCGCACTCCGCGGGACTGCGCTCAACAAGCTGCCGGCGTGCTGGTGCACACGGTATTCACGAGCATCACGATGTTGCCGCTCGTGAACGACGACGCGCCTTGCTGTTTCACCGTCGTATCCGTATAGCCCCAGCTCGTTACGCCGACCACGGTATTGTGCGCGGCCGCATTGCCGAAGCCCGTGCCGTTGAGTGCCGGCTGCATGCCAAGATTGACGAGCCACGGGCCGCCGCTCGAACCCCCGGTCATCAGCGATCCGATGATCGTGTTGTTCGAGTTGCCGGAGGACACGAATCCTTGCGATTCGTTGCGCTCCATGAGGACGCCGCTATCCAGAGACACCGGGTAGCCGAGCTGGTCGATCAGCGCGAGTCCCGACGGATTGTAGCCATAGCCGTTCCATCCATAGCCGAACCATCCGGCGCGATTGCCCGCATACGATCCGCCCTGCGGGGCCAGCACGATCACGGCCACATCGTCCTGGCAGACGACGCCGGCGACGGCGCATGGATCGGTGCCGTTGTAGTAGGACGTCGGGACCGTGGCGGATGCCGCGTTCCACGTGCCATAGGGCGCGGCCCCGTTGTTATAGGCGGGAACGAATACCCAGTTCGAGTAGAACTGCCGCTGACCGAAATTCGCCACGCAGTGCGCGGCCGTGACGACCACTCCCGGTTTGATAAGGGATGCAGAGCACAGGTAGGTCGACGAGCCGATGTTGAAAAACAGCTTGCCGGCCGCGCGGAACGGATAGTAATACTGCGTATTGTCGCCGTTTGCATTCACTTGGCTGGTGGTGTACGGTTGATTCGACGATCCGAATTCCTGCGGCTGGACCCCGGCCTGACTCAAATCGACGGGCGCCACCAGTTGGACCGGCCTTTGCTTGCCGTCTCCCGTGCCGCCTCGCGCGTAACCCGGCACGCCAAGAGCCGGTCTGGCGTTGTACATCAGCGCATCCATCACGGAGGGCGGCGCCACGACCGGCCTCGGCAGCGGCATCGGCAGAGCGTTCTTGAAATCGATCGCGGCAACTTGCAGGCCGTGCTCCGGTAACGTGACCTGCGTCACCTCTCCTTTTGCCGTGATTTGCTGGGCAACGGCGCCGGTCGAGATCAGCGAACCAGCCGCAGCAAAAGCGACCTTCCTGAACAAACCGTTCATTTGAATCCCCTTTTGAATTTATGGATGATTTTTCTGAGATTCGAAATATCTGTCGAACGTCGAGGCGCCCCTCAGCTTGCATGAAATTATGCCGGGCGAATTAAGCGAATTGCGAGGACGTCGTGTGGAAGAGGCTTCCGGCGCGCCCTCTTTTTTGTTCTCAGGGAGTCGGGTGCCGAATTGATCGATTTTAATTCTTTATTTAATTTTTATCGATGATGTGGCGCCGCGTAACAGGCCTTTTAATTTGCCGGAATGGCGCAAATAAAATCTACATCCTTATTTTAATTTTGTCCATATCATATGATTTCATAAGGCTTATTATTTTTTGTAATTATGGCGAGGCTTTCTCGTGAATGTCGGACTGACGGCGGGAGCTGCAGTCACGGTCGACAGACTTCGCCCCCATACGGTGGGCTTTTCGAATGAAGTGTGTGCAGTGGATGTCGATGCGCAGATGACGGGCAGTGCGCCGCATCCGAGTCGCGCGCCACGGGTGGCAGCGCGCGCCCGGTCATGCAGACACCCGCGCGCTGCCCACCCTACCGTTGCTTGCCTTACGCAGACCGGGTCACCATCCAGATACCGGCGAGAATGACCAGCGCGCCCACCACCTGGGTCGGACGCAGCACATGTTCATGCACCGCCGTGAAGCCGAGCACGACAAGAATCGAAATCGCGACCATCAACGGATAAGCGACACTCAGATTCGCCTTGCGCAGCGCGAACGCGTACAACACGAACCCGACGCCGTATGCGCCGATCGCCGCGCCGCGCAGCACCCACGGCAACAGCGCCGAAGAGGCGGCCGCCGCGCCCTGCACCGCGGCGACGCGCAGCAGCACGCTGGCCAGTCCGCCGAACGCACCGCTTGCGGCAAGAATCAGCCAGTTCATCATGCGGTCTCCCGTGCTTCGGCAACGCCGGGCACGCGCGGCGTGTCGGCCGCTGCGCGGCCGCCGAAGATCGCGTCGAAGCGGGTCGCGCCGTGCAGCGCGATCAGGACGATTGCCGGAAACACGACCGAGAAATTGCGTGCCTCGTCGCGGCAACCGAAGAGCATGAACAGCGGCACCACCGGAACGAATGCCGCGAAGAAATACCGGCGATAGCGCGCCGGCGTATTGCGCCACGCCGCGCGGAAGAACACTGCGAGCGGCACCAGCATCAGCGGATTCTCCAGGCTCGGCGTGAAAATCCCCTTGCCGATCAGGTTGTAGAACGACAGGTACGACGCCGGATTCACCCAGAATTTCAGGTTGCTCCACAACTGGAAGGCGACGAAGTCCCCGTCATTGGCGGCATAGCCGCGCATGATGAAGTGGCGCGTCGCGAAGCAGATCGCGAGCTGCACCGCGAGCCAGCCGAACCGCTTCGACAGCGCGACGTCGCTGTCATGCAGGAAGAACAGCGCGAGCGGCACGAGGAAGAACGTTTCCTTGTTCAGCGAGAAGATCGCGATCAGCAACGTGCACGCCACCATGCGCTGCCGCAGCAGGAAATAGCACGCACCGAGCGCACCGAGAATCTCGAAGAAATCGTAGTAGTACCCGCCTTGCTGGAACGTCAGCGGATAGATGAAGCTGAATGCGGCAAGAAAGCCGACCGACTGACCGAAACTCAGTCCGTGCAGGCGCGCGAGCTTGTAGACCAGCAGCAGCGCGAACAGCGCCGACAACACGATCGCGATGTAGGTCAGGTGATAGGTGATCGCGACCACCGGCGTCCAGTACTCGCTCGGCACGCCCGTGAAATAGGCATTGCGCAGCGAATCGTGGCGCGTGATCGACCGGTAGATTT
Organism: Burkholderia ubonensis subsp. mesacidophila; assembly: GCF_002097715.1. Classification (NCBI taxonomy): domain Bacteria; kingdom Pseudomonadati; phylum Pseudomonadota; class Betaproteobacteria; order Burkholderiales; family Burkholderiaceae; genus Burkholderia; species Burkholderia ubonensis. The sequence goes on along the minus strand of NZ_CP020739.1, from coordinate 409,008 downwards.
TCTGCTGCTTGTCCGGATCGAGCCGCTCGGCCAGCCATTTCGCGGCCTTCGGAAACGACGAGCGATAGACGAAGGGCTTCGGGGCGTCGCCGTTCATCATGCCGACCAGGCTGTAGCTGGTCGCAAATTCCCCGCCCTGGTCGTCGCGGAACCCCCATTTCAGCAGCATGCTGTTGGTGATGTTGCCTGCGCAGATGAACAGCATCACGTAGACGATCGCGAAACGGCAGAACGCCGCGACTCTTTTTCGATTCTTTTCCGTCATGGGTATTGAATGTTCCACTTACAGGATCGGCAGGAAATGCGCAGCCAGCACGATTGTCACCATCACGAGCAGCACCCCGAGGCTGCCGCGATTCTCGAGCAGGTGCACGATCGGGTCGTCGTGCATCGCCCCACGCACCGTCGTGACCCACAGCCGGCCGAACAGATAGATCATCGCGATCTGCACGAGCCAGAGCAATTGCGGTGACGCATAGCGCGCAGCCGTTTCGGGGGCGTTGATGAAGAGTCCGAACACGACCACCGCGGCCAGCGATGCGCCGATGCCGAACGGCCACAGCACTTCGAGGTCGCCGACCCGGTAGTCGCGGCCGGCGGATTCGCGCTTGTCGCTCTGCCGCAGCAGCACGAGCTCCGAACAGCGCTTGACGAGCGCGAGGCTCAGGAACGTGAGGACCGAGAACGCGAGCAGCCAGTGGCTCACGGCGATGCCGACCGCCACGGCGCCGGCGACGATGCGCAGCGTGTACAGCAGCGACAGCACGATGACGTCGAGCAGCACGATCGACTTCAGCCGCCAGCTGTACGCGGAGGTCAGCATCAGATACAGGGCGAACATCCCCGCGAATTGCGCCGACACCGCGCAGGCGAGCGCCAATGCCAGCGTCAGCAGGACGGCGCAGCCGCCTATCCCCTGCGCGATCGACAGCGTGCCTTTCGCGAACGGGCGATTGCGCTTGCGCGGATGACGGCGGTCGTTGTCGAGATCCCACAGATCGTTGACGATGTAGGTCGCGGACGCGCCAAGGGACAGCGCGAAAAACGCCAGCACCAATGTCCGGATCTTGTCGGCGTCGAAGAATGCGAACGCCGTGAGCAACGGCACGAACAGCAACAGGTTCTTCAGCCATTGATGCACGCGCAGCGCCTTGCACCAGGTCGCGACGTTGACGCACTCGTTCGTGAATTCGCGTTCGACGCGAACGGTGTCGCGGATCGTCGCGGTCACGGCCGGTGCGGCGCCCGCGAGAATCGCGCCCTGCGCCGCGGCCCAGACAGGAAGATCGGCCTTGCTGTCGCCCGCATAGACGAAACGCTCGCCGACGTGCTTGCGAATGCTCGCCAGTTTCGCTTCGCCTTTCAGGTTGGTCTCGCCATCGGTCGCGATGACTTCGTCGAACAGGTCAAGATGCTCGCCGACGCGTTCCGCAATCGAGCGATGCGCGGCCGTCGCGAGGATGATCTTGCGGCCTCGCTGCTGCTCCTGTTCGAGATATTCGACCAACGGCTCCCGATAAGGCAAATGCTCGACGCGCAGATCGGCCTGCTCGGCAATCCTGGCCTTGAACGTGCTGCGGCCGCTGGCGAGCCAGAACGGAAATCGCAGCAGGCTCGCCGGCTTGCGCCGGACGGCACGGATCACGGATTCGGCCAGCGTGTCGGTTGTTGTCAGCGTGCCGTCGAGATCGACGACAAGCGGTAAATCTCTGGTCTCACGCACTTTCAATACTATTAGTGTTGTTTGAATCAATTATTCATCGCGATACGTTAATAATCGCCATGACGTACTGCTGGCGTGAGACTCGTTTCCTCGCACGCTTCATTTTCTTGACGGCTCGGAATGATACAGCATGTAACACAATCCGCTGTGACGTTTCGGAATACCATTCCATCCGCTAACTGGCGCGCCTTTAGCGCGCACCGGGAATCCGGGGCGCGGTTGGCGGATGATGGGCGACTAGACCGTTAGTTGCGCTCTAGGGCGACGTAACCAGGCATTCACACCTCATCCCGCAGCACGGCGGCATGCGCCTCGTCCCGCTCGTGCCGGACCGGCAACCGGATCGAGAACGTCGAGCCGCGCCCCGGCTCGCTTGCCACCTCGATGACGCCGCGATGACGCTCGACGATCCCGTGCGACACCGACAGCCCGAGCCCGGTCCCCTGCCCGACCGGCTTGGTCGTGAAGAATGGATCGAAGATCCGGCGCATGACGTCGGGCGGCATGCCCTTTCCGGTATCGCTGATCGCGATCGTCACGTGGTCGCCGTCGCACGTCGTGCGAATCGTGATGACGCCGCGTCCCGGGATCGCCTGCGCCGCATTGACGAGCAGGTTCATGAACACCTGGTTCAGTTGCGAAGGCAGGCATTCGACATGCGGCACGTCGCCGTACTCGCGCACGATGTCGGCCTTGTACTTGAGTTCGTTGTGAACGACGTTCAGCGTGCTATCGAGGCCCGCGTGGATGTCGACGACGCTCCATTCGTCGCTGCCCGGACGCGAGAAGTCGCGCAGGTCCTGCACGATGCGCCGCACCCGCATCGTGCCGTCGATCGACTCGTCGATCAGCGTCGCGATCTCGCCGCGGATATAGTCGATGTCCGCCGCACGTCCCGCGGCCGTCAGTGCGAAACGGGTTTGCGCGTCGTGCCGCGGCATCGCGGCTTCGTGCGCGGCGACCACGTCGAGCAGGCTGTGGACCCAGGTTTTCAGCGTATTGAGATTCGCGCTGACGAAGCCGATCGGATTGTTGATCTCGTGCGCGACGCCGGCCGCGAGCTGCCCGATCGACGCGAGCTTTTCCGACTGCAGCAGTTGCACGTGGGTTTCCTCGAGCTCGTGCAGCAGGCGCCGCTGCTCGTCCTTTTCCTGTTCGAGGCGCGCTTGCGCCGCCTTGCGTTCCTCGATCTCGCGCGCCATGTGCACGCGGGTGCGCTGCAGCGTCTCGGTCGTCAGCTCGTATCGGCGCAGCGCGTGTTCAAGCTCGGCCGTCCGCAGCTGCACGAGGTCCTCGAGCATGTCGGTGATGCCGCGCAGGAACATCGTGCGCGCGTCGAAGCGCGAGATCATCAGCGTCACGATCAGGATCGCCAGCGTGAACAGCGCGACCGTCGTTGCCAGCCACGGCGTGTCGATGCCGTTCGCGGCGCCGCAACGCGCGTCCGGCGCGAAATGCGCGGCCGCCATCGCCGTGTAATGCATGCCGCTGATCGCGACGCCCATCAGCGTGGCCGCGCCCGCGCGTCGCGCGATCGCAAATCCCGCATTCCGCGTGCGCAGCGCCTGGGCGAGCCACAGCGCGGCGGTCGACGCCAGCACGGCGATGCCGATCGACGCGGCGAACAGTGCGGAATCGTAGCGAATGCCCGGCTGCATCTGCATCGCGGCCATGCCCGTGTAATGCATGCCGGCGATGCCGCCCCCCATCAGCACGCCGCCGGCGAGCAGCCGGGAACGCGTCAGCTTGGCGCGCGTCACCACGCTCAGCGCGAAGTACGACACGAGCACCGCGATCGCCAGCGATACGCCCGTCTCGAGCAGGTCGTAGCCGAGGGGAATCGGCAGCGAGAACGCCAGCATCCCGACGAAATGCATCGACCAGATTCCGGTGCCCATCGCGGCCGCGCCGCCGCTCAGCCACGCGCGCTTGAGCCCCGGCTTGTCGAGCAGCGAAATGAACGCGGCCAGGTCGAGCGCCGTGTAGGAGGCCAGCGTCGCGATGACGAGCGACAGCAGGACGAGCGACAGATGGTAGGTGCCTTGCATGGTCGCGCCCGGTCAGGTGAAGGTGCCGTTGCCGCGCAGTGCGGCAGGTCGTGCCGCCGTCACCCGGCCGGGCCGCCGGCCGCCGGCGCTGGCTTCGGCGCGCTCGGGGCCGCGAGCACCAGAATGTCGAACGGCGTCCCTTCCCGTGCTTCGAAACGGCGCACGAGGTCGATCTGATGGGTCGTCATCACGCTGCCCTTCGTCATCAGCAGCACGCCGCGATGCGTGCGCAGGTCGTCCGCGAGCTGCATCCCTTCGCACAGCTGCCCGGATTTCACTTCCGACACGGACGATGCGATGCCCAATGTCGCGGGCCTTTTCATCAGCGCAACGAAACGTTCGACGATCTGCGGGTCGTAGCGCACGCCGGCCTGCGACTTGAGGACGTCGAGCGCCTGTTCGACCGAATGCGGCGGGCCGATCTCGCCGAGGCGCAGCCCCTCGAAATCGCGCGCGACCGCGACGATCCGCGAGCCGAGCGGAATATCGATGCCCGCGAGGCCGTTCGGCGTGCCGCGGCCGTTGAACCGCTCGTACTGGTGCAGCACGATCGACGCAACCTGGTGAAGCTGCGCAACCGGCGTCAGCACCATCTGCGCGCGCAGCGGATGCTGCTGGAACAGCCGCGCCTCGTCCGTGGTCATGCGGCTGATCGGCTTGTGCAGCAGCTCGTCGGGCAACGACAGCTTGCCGATCCCGTGCAGCAGCCCGGCGTAATAGACGTCCTGCGCATGAAGGCTGGACATGTCGGACGCGAACGCGAGATGCCGCGCGATTTCGCCGATGCGCATCGACTGCCCGCTGGCGGCCCCGCAGCGCAGCTCGATCATGCTCGCGCAGATCTGGACCATCGCCGTGAAATTGCTTTTCAGGTCGCGCTGCGCCGCTTCGAGGAACATCACTGCCTGACCGAGTTCCTCGGTGCGGGCCCGCACCTGGTTTTCGAGCTCCGTGTTGAACCGGCGCAGCGTGTCGTTCTGCGCCTGCGTGAGCGCCGTCAGCCGCGCAGCCTCGCGCCGCAGGCGCTGCTGCTCGAGCGCCTGTTCGATCGTCAGCAGCAGGTCGTGGTCGTCCCACGGCTTGTTCAGATAGCGATAGATACTGCCTTCGTTGATCGCCTGCACCACCGAGTCGATTTCCGAATAGCCGGTCAGCAGGATGCGCATCGTGTCGGGGTACGACGCCCGCGCGCGGGCAAGGAACGTCGCGCCGCTCATGTGCGGCATGCGCATGTCCGATACGATCAGGTCGACTTCGGTCGACGCCAGGATCTCGAGCGCCGTCTCGCCGCCGTCGGCGGTCAGCACTTCATAGCGCGCCGGCCTGAGCAGGCGCTTGAGCGCCGACAGCACCGGAGGCTCGTCGTCGACGAGCAGGATCACGGGCACGGCGGGCGAGTCGTCGGCCGGCTGCGTCGCGTCGACTGCTGCATCGGGTGCGAGACTGCTGCCGCCTGTTGTGCTGTTCGTTGCCGGCGTCGTCATGATGGCCCTCGTATTGAATTCTCACGCCTTGCCTGCAACATCGGCCTGCGCCGCCGTTTCTGCATCAGGGGAAACGCGGATCAATGTCCGGCGCGCGTTAGCCTGCGCCGGTTGCAGGGAGATCGGAACGACGGCCTCAGGCTGCCGTTGCGCCGTGGATGGCGCGTTCATGATTCCCCGGAATGCGAACATGCGCGACGTGCGCGGCAGGCTGCGGCTTGCTATTCCTGTCTTTATTCGGTGACGTCCTGCTTGTGGCGCCGGCCAGCATGGCTTTCGACAATGCTATGAATTCGATCCCGAAATTTCAAGCAGCTTTGCGCGTGCCTTGTTCGGGCATTTCCGAAAGCCATCCGAAACGTCATTGCCGGGATTCAAGGTCGGCGGGCCAGCCAGCCGCGCCCTTGCTACAACCCCTCCCGCTGCCCCGACAACAGCATCTTCCGGTAAGCGCCGGGCTTCTCGCCCGAAATGCGGGCGAACGCCCGGCTGAACGTGGCGACGTCGAAATAGCCCAGCTTCTCGGCGACGTCGAACAATGCGATCGCCGGGTTCTGCAGGAAGTTCTTCGCAAGATCGATCATCACGCTCTTCACCAGCGCGTTGAAGTTCGCGCCTTCGATCTCGAGCCGGCGCTGCAGCGTACGCGCGTTCATGCCGAGCGCGTCGGCGACCGCATTCAGGCTCCGGTACCTGGCCCACGATTGATAGAGGAGCTGGGTCACCCTCGCCGTGATCGACTGCTTCGTGTGATTGGCCAGTTGCCATTCCAGTTGATTGCAGCGCGGCAACAGTTGCCGGAAGACCGCCCGATTCGAGAAACGGAGCTTCGACATCAGCAGCCAGGCCGGAAAAATGACCCGGGTATGCGGCGCGTTGAATTCGACGGGGCAGCCGAATATCCTCTTGAACGTTCGTTTCGAGACTTTTGATTTTGGCATCGAAAATTCAATTTTCGTAAACGGAGCCGGATAGCCGAGCATGTCTTCCGACTCGGTCCGGATCGTGGCCACGCAGATTTCCGTATTCAATTGCCGCAAGTTCTCGCTGAAGCGATATCCGTCCACGACGATCGACGCCAGATCCCCGTGCTCCTCCACTCTCATCCGGAAATACGACTCGCCGGTGAGCGGGTGGTCGCATGCGAATTGCCACGCTTCGCCGAAGGTCGGCGCACATTGCATCGCGTAGCCGCGCACCCCGCCGATCGACACGTGTATCGCCTGCCCGATCTTCAAGCCGAGCGCTGGGTCCTGCGACAGGCGCTTGGCGTTCTCCAGCACGGCGAGTTCCTGCGCAAACGTGATCGACACTTCGTCGTTCTGGAGCTGTTGAACGGAAAGATCGGCGCCGCGCAACACCTCCTCCGCGGCGACGCCGGCCTCGTCAAGCAGGTCGACGACGATCGAGACGGTGTGGAGCGAAACCGGAGTTTGAATTTCATCGACATGGTCCAGTGTTGAATCCATCGAGCCGTTCATCGCGTGTTCCATCCGAATGCGTCGGTATCGGGTGCCGGATTTCACGAGAGTATAGATTCAGTTTGTCGTGAAATGCCTATGATTGTCGTCAAGTGCCTATTGACTATCCCGGGTAAAACCGCAAAAGTACGATCGGCATGATTTGAATATAAAACCCCCGGGGCGAAACGAACGAACCCTGTTGCGAAGCATAATAAAGCGGGCCGAACGTGTTATGAGAGAGCATGTGTCCGGGGCGACCGGGCCTCGACTGAGCGCGACCGATTTTGCATTCCTGCCCCGGTTCCGGGTGAATTCCGCATGGCTCGGGCAGTCGCTGGCCGCGCCTGCGTTGCTGCTGCTCGTGGCAGGTGTCGTGCTGCCGACGACCGTCATCGCATTCGCGTCGATTTCCGCGCCGGAAGAATGGGGCGGCGTGCGCTGGGGAAGTTTCAGCGCCGACGCCTATCGGCGGATTCTGTTCGAGCAGGATTTCGACGGCAACTGGGCGTTCAACGCGGCACTCGCAGCAATCGCCGTCCGGACTTTCGCACTGTCGATCGCCGCAACCATCGGGTGCCTCGCGCTCGGTTTCCCCGCCGCGCTCTATATCGCGATGCAACCCGCCCGTCGGCGCACGTGGCTGCTGATCTTCGTCACCGTGCCGTTCTGGACCAGCCTGATCGTCCGCCTGTATGCATGGATCCTGCTTCTGAGGAGCGGCGGCGTCATCTCGACGGTGCTCGGCGGCCTGTTCGGCACCCACGTTCCCACGATCCTGTATACCGACATCGCGACGGTGATCGGCCTGGTCTACGCGTTCATCCCGTTCATGGTGCTCCCGATCTTTACGAGCCTGGAACACATGAACTGGAACATCGTCGACGCCGCGTTCGATCTCGGTGCGACACCCTGGACGGTGGTCACGCAGATCATCGCGCCGTCGGCGCGGCACGGCATCGTGTCCGGGTGCATGCTGGTGCTGGTGCCGTCGCTCGGCGCGTTCCTGATTCCGGACATGCTGGGCGGCGCGAAGTCGATGATGCTCGGCAACCTGATCAATCTCCAGTTCGGCGACGCGCACAACTGGCCGCTCGGCGCGTCCCTGGCGATGGCGATGTACGCGTTGGTGCTGCTCTGCGTGCTGGCGAAGCGTCTGCTCGTGAAAGCAGGGACCGGAGGCCAGCGTGCGCAATGTGCGTGAGTTTCCGGGATTGCGCACGGGTGCCTGGATCTTTTTCCTGTTCCTGTACGCACCGATCGTCGCGCTGGTCGCGCTGAGCTTCAACAACGGCGGATCGGCGACCGTGTGGCAAGGATTCGGGCTGAGCGGATACGTGACCGTGCTGCGCGACGCCGCCGCTTTCGAAGCCGCCCGCACGTCCTTTGCGATCGCCGCCCTTGCGGCAACGACGTCGTCGCTGATCGCCATTCCCACCGCACTCTATTTGTGGAACAACGCGCGGCGAACGGCGGGCTTCGCGGGGATCCTGGTCGCGTCGCCGTTGCTCGTGCCCGAGATCGTGCTCGCGCTCGGCACGCTCATCCTGCTTTCGATCGTGGCGGTCAAGCTCAACTTCTGGACGATCGTGTTCGGACACGCGGTGTTCTGCCTCCCGTTCGCGTATCTGCCGATTCGCGGCTCGCTGTCCAGGATCGACCCGTCGTATCTCGAGGCCGCGGCCGATCTCGGCGCCAATCGCTGGCGCGTGTTTCGGCAGATCGTCTGGCCGTTGATCCGCACGGGGGTCGCGGCCGGCTTCGCACTCGCGTTCGTCGTGTCGATCGACGATTTCGTGACGACGTACTTCCTGTCGGGGACGGCGACGACGACACTGCCGATGTACATCTACGGCCTCATTACCCGGGGCGTCAAACCCAACGTGAATGCGCTTGCGACGATCGTGCTGGTCTTCTCGTTCGGCGCCGCGCTGCTGTCGGTCTGGCTCTCGCGGGCGGCCAACAGCGAACAACAACTGTCAATCCTGGAGCAAGGTGAATGAAGATCGTAGCAACCGTCGTCCTGGCCGGCATGGCCATGATGCAAACCGCGCATGCCGAGCCAGTCCTGCGTTTCGGCAACTGGCCGGGCTATTACCCGGTGGAGCTGCTCAAGAAGTTCAAGAAGGAAACCGGGATCGACGTCACGCTCACCGCGTATGACAGCGATGCCGCGGTGGCGACGAAGATGAAGGCCGGCGGCAGCGACTACGACGTCGTGATCGTTTCAGACCTTTACGTGTCGATGCTGGGCAAGCAGAACCTGATCGAAAAGCTCGACAAGGCCAAATTGCCGAACGCCCGCAATATCCGGCCCGAGTACGCGCATCCGGTCGGCGATGCGAATCGCGACTACGGCATGCCGTACCAGGTGATCACGACCGGCCTGGTCTACGACACGTCGCGCGTCCCGAACGGGGTGCTGCCCGACACGTGGAAGACTTTCTTCGAGCCGCCGGAATACCTGAAGGGCAAGATCGTCGCGCTGAACGTCCAGGAGGAGCTGTACATGGCCGCCTCCTGGTATCTGGGCCAGGACGAATGCTCGGAGAACCCGCAAGACGCGAAGCGCGTGCTCGCCGTGCTCGAGAAGCAGAAGCCGTCGCTGCTCGCCTACGCGAACGACGGCGTGGTCGAACGCTTCCAGTCGAAGCAGGTCATCATGAATCACGACTGGAGCGCCGACGCGGCCAAGTATCACAAGGTGTTGCCGACCATCGTCTTCATGTATCCGCGGGAAGGCGTGCATCAATACGTCGACAATTTCGTCATCCCGAACGCGGCGAAGAATCGCGACAACGCGTATCGCTTCATCAACTGGATGATGGAGCCGCGCAACATTGCCGAGGCATCGAACTTCAACCGTTACCACGATGCGATCGTCGGCTCGACGCAGTTCCTGACGCCCGAGCTGCAGAAGGACCCGACGATCAACCCGCCGCCCGAGTTCCAGAAGCGCCTGAAGCCGATGAAGATCTGCTCGCCGGCCGCGATGGCGCTGCGCGACAAGGTATGGGTCAAGCTGAAAGGCTGATGCGGTTGCCACGTCCGCCGACCGGCCGGTCTCGAGGTCCGGTCGGCGGGCCATCGCTCGATCGGGATTCAACGCGCCTTGCCGGGCTCATATTGATTCGGTATCCGTAGTGACGTCGCAAATTGTTTCGACAACGCAATATATGACGCATCACGCATTTGCTTCGCGTAACGCCTCGCGCATCCCGGACTCCCCAGGAGTCCCGTCTGGACACGCGATTCCGCTACAGCCGCGTGCCTCGGATAAGCCAGACGGGCTTTCGGCCTTCGACAACCATGATCCCGTCGAGGGCCGCTTTCTCTTTCCGCGCTTCACACCACCGCCAATTTTCCGGTTGGCTCTCTCATTTGGCCGGTGGCTTCGCTGCGGGCGCTTCCCTGACGGGACGTGCTCACGGCGCCTTTTATTCCATGCCGATCGACGCCGGCCGGCGGCGCGAGGACTCAACAACCACACGGGGAATGACGTCAATGCTGAACTGTATGAACGTGATCTGGACACCGACGAGCCGAACTCCGCCGAATGGTCGCCGCCGCCGCAGAAAGGGCGCGGCTGGCGGCGGCTCGAAATCGACGGCGCAGAGAAAGGCCCCGGCACGCTCGTCGAGCGTGACATGCCCCGCGAGCCGTTTCGCCGACGACGTGAGCGCAAGGCCGCCGCAGCCGTTGCCTTCCGCGCGCCTGCACTGGCGGTCGAAGCGGCTTTGATGTCCCCCCGTTTCATGGGGTCAGGCTGCGGCGCGCCGCCCGATGCTGCATTGCAATAGTTATACGCGATAATCGGCGGTTCCCGATCCTTGCCTGAACCCAGCATGTCGACGCCTGAACCGGTCTCCTCCGAACATTCGTGGTGGGGCGTATGGGCACTCACGCTCTCCGCCTTCATTTTCAACACCACCGAATTCGTCCCCGTTGCCCTGCTCAGCGCGATCGGCGACAGCCTGCACATGCCGCCGACCAACGTCGGCCTGATGCTGACGATCTATGCGTGGACCGTGGCCGTGACGTCCCTGCCGTTGACGTTGGCGACCCGCACGGTCGAACGCCGCAAGCTGCTGGCCGGGGTGCTCGTGCTGTTCATCGCCAGCCACGTCATCACCGGCGTCGCGTGGAGCTTTCCGGTGCTGGTGTTCGGCCGGGTGGGCATCGCGTGCGCGCATGCGATCTTCTGGTCGATCTCCATCTCGCTGGCGGTGCGGCTGGCGCCCCCGCAGAACAAGAGCCGCGCGCTCGGCCTGCTGGCCACCGGAACATCGATCGCGATGGTGGCGGGCATCCCTCTTGGACGCGTGATCGGCGAGACGCTGGGCTGGCGGACGACCTTCCTGCTCATCGCCGGCGCGGCGGCAGCCGCGTTGCTGATGCTGCGGGCGACGCTGCCCCCGCTGCCGAGCCAGCGGACGGGCTCGCTCGCCAGCCTGCCCGCCCTGCTGCGCAACCCGACGCTGATCCTGCTCTACCTGCTCACGATTCTCGTCGTGTCGGCGCACTTCACGTCGTACACCTACATCGAGCCGTTCCTCCAGCACGTCAGCCATGCGAGCGAAAGCGGCATCACGACCATCCTGATCCTGTTCGGCGGCGCGGGCATTCCCGCCGCCCTCTGCTTCAACCGCCTCTACCCGCGCCGGCCAGCGCAATTCCTGCTGGCGTCGATCGTCGTCATCGCATCCTGCCTGCTGATCCTGTTCCCCAGCGCGCTCAGCTTCGTCACGCTGTCGGTGCACACCGTGGTCTGGGGCGGCGCGATCATCTGCTTCGGCCTCGCGATGCAGGCCTGGGTGCTGAAACTGGCGCCGGACGCGACCGATCTCGCCGTCTCGATCTTTTCCGCGCTCTACAACGTCGGGATCGGCGCGGGAGCGCTGCTCGGCAACCACATCGCGAGCGATTTCGGACTCGCGTGGGTCGGCACGTTCGGCGGCATCGTCGGCGGGCTCGGCGTGGGAGTATGCTGGCTGGCGTTGCGCGTGCATACCGCGAGAACGGCGGCGCCGAATCCCGGCTCCACCGCGTAGCGCAACGGATGCGCGCGGCGCACCTCGCGCCGTGCGCCCGCCGTCGGATACGAAACGCGTCGCCCGTGTCGCGAAGGGAACCGGCGTGCATGACGTCGGGTCGAAACGCCGACGGCTTCACCCCCACCGGTCGATCATCCACCCTCCCACCCTGTCTTTCCCATGTTGAGCATCGGTCCCTTCTCGATCCGCGTCGTCGCGGTAGCCGTCGCCGCGCTGCTGGCGTGGCTCGTCGCCCGTTTCATCCAGCGCCGCCCGCCGGACGGCCTGCACAAGACCGCGTCGAGCCTGATCCTCGACACGCTGCTGCTCGGGCTGATCGCCGCACGCGTCGGCTATGTCGCGCAGTGGTGGTCCGAGTACGTGGCCGCGCCCCGGTCGATCGTCGCGCTCGGCGACGGCGGCTTCGACTGGCGCATCGGCCTCGCGGCCGCGCTCGTGTTCGCCGGCTGGAGACTGCGCCGCCTGCCGGCGCTGCGTCGCCCCGTGCTGGCCGGGATGGCGGCCGGCCTCGTCGCGTGGGGCATCGCGCAGGGCATGCTGGCGTCGTTGCAGCGCACCGCGCCGCCGTTCGCCACGATCCAGCTCGAAGCGCTCGATGCAACGCCCGTGCTGCCGCAGCGCTTTGCCGGAAAGCCGGTCGTCGTGAACCTGTGGGCGACGTGGTGCCCGCCATGCCGGCGCGAGATGCCGATCCTCGAGCAAGCGCAGCGCGATCATCCGGACGTCACGGTCCTGATGCTCAACCAGGGCGAAAACGCGCAGGCGGTGCGAGCGTTCCTCGAACAGCAAGGCTTGCGCTTCGACCACGTGCTGCTCGATCCTTCGCTGCACGCGATGCATGCGTACGGCTCGCGCGGGCTGCCGACGACGCTCTTCTTCGATGCGAAAGGCGAACTCGTCGAATCGCACATGGGCGAGCTGACCGCCGCGCGGCTGAAGGACGCCGTGACACAACGCTTCGGCCAGTGACGCTCGTTGGCCGCCGGTGACGGCTGTCGTCAGGCAGGCCAGTCTCCCCGTCACCCGTTCTTCTTCCCCCGCAACACGAATGCCGCCGCCGTACACCCGACCATCGCGACCCCGGCGATCAGGAACGTATCGCTGTACGCCATCAGCAGCGCCTCGCGCATCACGCGCTGGTTGACGAGTGCGAGCGCCAGTTCGTGCGGGCCGCCAGTCGCACCGCCCGGCAACGCGTCCGCGCGCGGCACGTGCATGCGCGCCAGCAGTCGCGCCAGCATCGCCATGCGTTCCTGGAACGCTTCCGAAAACGGCGTGACGGCCTCGCCGATCCGCATCGCGTGGAGCTTCTGCCGCTCGACGACGATCTGGCTCGCCACCGCGATGCCGATCGCGCCGCCGACGTTGCGCACCATGTTGAACACGCCTGACGCGGACCCGAGCTGCGCCTTTTCGATTCCGTCGACGGCCATCACCGACAGCGCGATCACGACGAGCGACTGCCCGATCCCGCGCACGACGAGCGACGGCACGATCACGTTCGACGCGGCGTCGGCGGTCAGATGGATGTTCATCAGGCAGCCGGCCGCGACCAGCACGAAGCCGAGCACGATCGTCGCTCGCGGGCTCGTGCGGCGCATCAGCGGCGGCGTCAGGAACGACATCACGAACTGCACGAGCCCATACGGGATCATCGCGAGACCGATATCGCGCGCGCTGTAGCCGTGCAGCTCGGCGAAATAGTTCGGCACGAGAAAGACGACGCCGAACACGACCGCGCCGAACAGGAACTGCATCAGGCTCGCGATCCCGAAGTTGTGGCGGCCGAGCAGCCGCAGGTTGATGAACGGCTCCTTGCGCCGCAGCTCGATCGCGACGAATGCGACCAGCCCCACCGCCGCGACGATCGACAGCTCGACGATCAGGTCCGACGCGAACCAGTCCTTGCGCCCGCCTTCCTCCAGCACGATCTGCAGCGCGCTCAACCCGATCGCCATCGTCGCGATCCCGAACCAGTCGGCCTGGCGCAGCTTCGACAGCTGCACGGGCATGGGCCGGATCGCCCAGCCGATCGCCGCGATCAGCGCGATCGCGGGCGGAATCTGCAGATAGAAGATCCAGCGCCACGAATACATGTCGGTGAGCCAGCCGCCGAGCGACGGCCCGGCCGCCTGCGCGACGTTGTTCGCGATCGCGAACAGCGCCATGCCGAGCGGATGCCGCGACGGCGGCAGCTCGGTGACGATCAGCTGGAACGACAGCGGAATCAGCACGCCGCCGAACGCGCCCTGCAACGCGCGCGCGACGATCATCGACGAGATGGTCGGCGCGACCGAGCACGCGATGGAAAACGCGAGGAACCCGGACGCGCCGACGAGCAGCACGCGGCGCGCGGAGAACACCTGCACGAGCCAGCCGGTGAGCGGAATCACGACGATCTCGGCGACGAGATACGCGGTCGAGATCCACGATCCTTCCTCGAAGCTCGCGCCGAGCGAACCGCGGATGTCGGGCAGCGACGCGTTCGTCACGTGCACGTTCATCCCCGCCATGAAGCAGCCGAACACGCCGCCGAGCACCGCGACCCACGCGCGCAGCGAGACGGCTTCGTGTTGCGCGGCGTGCGCCGCCGCGGCCGTCACGAGCCCGCTCCCGGCGCGCCGCGCGTGTCGACGCGCGCGATCACGGACATGCCCGGCCGCAGCACGAGGCCGGACGGCGGCGCATCGAGCCGGATCTTCACCGGCACGCGCTGCACGATCTTCGTGAAGTTGCCGGTCGCGTTGTCGGGCGGCAGCAGCGCGAACTCGGCGCCCGAGCCCGGCGCGAGTCCGAGCACGCGGCCGCGCAGCGTGCGCCCCGAGTAGGTATCGACGTCGATCTCGACCGGCTGGCCGTCGCGCATCGCGCCGAGCTGCGTCTCCTTGAAGTTCGCGACGACATACACGTCGCGCAGCGGCACGACCGCGAGCAGCGGCATCCCGACCTCGACGTACTGGCCCGCGCGCACCGCGCGCTGGCCGATCGTGCCGTCGCGCGGCGCGCGAATCACCGTGTGTTCGAGATCGAGTCGCGCGAGCGCGAGCTTCGCCCGGGACGCGGCGAGCCGCGCACGCGCCTGTTCGATCGCGGCCGTGCTCTGCGTGCGGCGCCGGCGCAGCACCGTCTGCTGGTCGCCCTGCGCGCGCACGGCCGCGCTCGCGCGGGCCAGTTCCGCGCGTGCCTTCAGCGCATCGGCGTGCGCCTGCTCCCAGCGCTGTCCGCTCGCGGCCGATTCGGCCAGCAACTGCTTATAGCGCAGCGCGTCGGCGTCGCGCCGCGCGGCTTCGGCGCGCGCGGCGGCCGCGTCGGCCTGCGCCTGCTCGATCACGCTGCGCTGCTGGCCGACTTGCGCGTCGAGCGTCGCCGCCGCGGCCTCTTCGGCCTGAAATGTCGCATCGGCCGCGTCGACGGCGGCCTGTGCATCGTCGACCTTCGCGCGATAGTCGCGGTCGTCGAGCATGACGAGCACGTCGCCGCGCCTGACGGGCTGGTTGTCGTCGACGGCGACGCGCGCGACGTACCCGGCCACGCGCGAACTGGCGGTCACGATGTCGGCCCGCACGTACGCGTCGTCGGTGTGCTCGATGAAGCGGCCGACCGTCCACCAGCGCCAGCCGAACACGGCGAGCGCGACGACGACGATGAAGGCGCCCGCGGCGATCCAGTGGCGCCGGGCGAACCGGGCATTTTTTTCGGGTACGGCAGTGGTGCTCATATGCGGAATAGTTGGTTTGCGTGCGGATTCACGAACGGCCGGCTAGGGCTGCCAGCCGCCCCCCAGCGCCTTGAAGACGGCGACCTGATCGAGCGCGACCTGCTGCGTCGACGCGGCGAGCGCCGAATCGACCGCGACGAGGCTGCGCTGCGCGTCGAGCACGCCGAGAAAATCCAGCGCGCCCGCGTCGTAGTTCAGTTCGGCGAGCCGATACGCGCGCGCGTGCTCGGCGCGCGCGGTTTCGAGCGCGGACTTGCGGCGCCACTCGGCGCCATACCGCGCGAGCGCCTGCTCGGTTTCCTTCAGCGCGCGCAGCACCCGCGCGTCGAACGACGCGCGCGCGGCGGCCTCGTCCGCGCGCGCCTGCGCGAGCTGCGCGCGGCTCGCCGCGAGATTCGGAAAGCGCCACGTGATCAGCGGCCCGACACCCCATGCGATCGCGTACTTGTCGCCGAGCGACGACGGATCGCCCGACGTCGACAGCCAGTTCACCGAGCCGCCGAGCACGATCGACGGATACAGTTCGGCCGTTGCGGCGCCGATCCGCGCGTTCGACGCGGCGAGCCTGCGCTCGCTTTCGCGCAGGTCGGGGCGGCGCCGGAGCAGCGCGGCGCCGTCGCCGACCGGGAACGGTCGCGCCAGCGCCGGCGTCGCATGGCAGCGCGCGGCCGCGTCAGGAATCGCGCCGGGCGCATGCCCGGTCAGCACGGCCAGTTCGAAGAGCGCGGCGCGGCGCGCGCCGGCAAGCGCCGGCAGTTCGGCGCGCGTGTCGTCGGCGAACGCGCGCGATCGCGCGACTTCCAGATCGGACACGAGGCCGTGCGCGCGCTGCCGCGCGGTCAGCGCGGCGAGCCGGTCGGCGATCGCGATCGAGCGCTCGGCCACGTCGATCCGCTCGCCGTACGCACACGCCTGCGCATAAGCGGCCGTCGTCTCGGCGGCCACCGCGACGCGCATCGCATCCGACGCGGCCTGCATGGCCTCGGTATCGGCGCGCGCGGCATCGACGAGATGGCCGACGCGCCCCCACAAATCCACTTCCCACGACACCGCGAACGACGGCGCGAAACCCCAGCGCGTGCGTGCATCGGCGCCCTTCGCGCTCGCGACGATCTGGTCGGGCGCGTGCTTGCCGTAGTCGACGCCGAAGCCGGCCGTCGTGTCGGGCAGGCGCGCGGCGCCCGCTTCGTCGAGCACGGCCCGCGCACGTGCAACGCGCGCCGCGGCCACGGCGAGATCGCGGTTCTGCGCAAGCGCTTCGCGCACGAGCGCGTCCAGCGCCGGATCGTCGAACAGTTGCCACCAGCGGTCGGGCAGCTCGCCGCCGGGCGCGACGGGCGCATCGGCCGCCGCGTCGAACGCGGCCGTACGCGCCGCGTCGGTCGCAGGCGGCCGGTACGGCTCGCCGACCGAGCACGCGGCCAACGTCGCCGCGCTCAGCAGCGCGAGCGCGACGCGCGGCCCGCGGGACGCGGCAGCGACGGCTGAATCGAAGGAAAGCGAAAGGAATAACGAGGCGCGCATCGTGCATTGGCTGTCGAACAAACGATGGGCCTATGGTAATTTCGACCCATTCAGTCGATCTCGCGCGCAAAGCGCATTCGTCGTCGAGAAAAGGACAATTGGATCAATTCTTCAGCGCGCTCGAGCGCAAGGACAAGGACAGGCAGATCGCCGTCATCGCATCCGACGCGGCGGCCGGCCTCGCGTATCCGCCGCATTCGCACCGGCACGGCCAGCTGATCCACGCGATTTCCGGCGTGATGCTCGTGCAAGCGGACGCCGGCAGCTGGGTCGTGCCGACGGGCCGCGCGGTCTGGGTGCCGGGCGGCACGCGGCACGAGATCCGGATGGCGGGCGACGTGCAGATGCGCACGGTGTTCGTCGCGCACGAAGTGCGGCCGAGCCTGCCGCGCGAATGCCGCGTGATCGAAGTCGGCACGCTGCTGCGCGAGCTGATCGTGACCGCGTGCGAACTGCCGGCCGATTACGACCTCACGCATCGCTCGGGCCGCGTGCTCGCGCTGATCCTCGACGAAATCGAAATCGCACCGCTGCTGTCGCTGCATGTGCCGATGCCGCGCCATCCGGCGCTCGCCGCGCTGTGCACGCAACTCATCAACGAGCCGTCATCGGTCGTCACGCTGCAGTCGTGGGCGCGCGACGCGCACATGAACGAGCGCACGCTCGCGCGCACCTTCAAGCGCGAGACGGGCATGACGCACGGCGCATGGTGCCGCCATGCGCGGCTGTTGCTGAGCCTGCCGCGCCTCGCCGCCGGCACGCCGATCCTCGAACTCGCGCTCGAGCACGGCTACGACAGCCCCAGCGCGTTCGCGGCGATGTTCCGCAAGGCGCTCGGCGTGCCGCCGAGCGAGTACTTCCGGCGGCGCTGAGCGCCACTGTCCGTTTCGCGACGATCGATCGCCGATGCGCGCGCGCGGCGCGACGTGCCGCCCGCTACAGTAGCGGCATCGCACGACACCCGCGCGGGGCGCCCGCGACGCCGATGGATCTGATTCAAAGCATGCAGGTTTTCGTCACGCTCGCCGATGCAGGGACATTCACCGAGACCGGCAAACGGCTCGACATCACGACCGCGCAGGTCAGCCGGACGATCGCCGCGCTCGAGACGCGTCTCGGCATCCGGCTGCTGAATCGCACGACGCGTTCGATGTGCCTGACCGAAGCCGGCGAACGCTATCTGGCCCGCGCGCGCGACATCACGCTCGCCGTCGACGCGAGCGAGCGCGAGGCCCGCGGCGCGCGGCTGCATCCGCATGGCCGGCTGCGCGCGCACTGCAGCGCCAGCATCGCGAACCGTTTCGTGATCCCGCTCGTCGCGCGCTTCCAGGCGCGCTATCCGGACGTCAGCGTCGACCTGACGCTCGCGCCGCATCTGCCGGACCTGATCCGCAACAGCTACGACGTCGCGGTGATCGCGATGCCGAGCCTGCCGAGCTCCGATCAGGTCGCGATCGACGTCGGGCGGATCGACAGCGTGCTGTGCGCATCGCCCGCTTATGTCGAGCGCCACGGGATGCCGGACACGCCGCGCGCGCTCGCGCGCCATCGCTGCCTGCAGCTTGTCGCGCCCGCGTATCTCGAGCGCGCATGGACGCTATCGAACGGCGGCAAGTCGGAAACAATCGCGTTCGAGCCCGCGATGACGGCCGACGTCGCCGCATCGCTCGCGATCGCGGTGCGCGAAGGCGCGGGAATCGGCCTGCTGCCGGATTTCGTCGCGGACGACGGCCTGCGTTCGGGCGCGCTGGTGCGCGTGCTGCCCGACTACCGGTCGGACGAGGTTGGCGTGTTTCTGGTGTATCCGTCGCGCCGGCATCTCGACGCGAAGACGCGCGCGTGGGTGGATTTCATGAAGATCGAACTGCGCGACGCGCTCGCCGGGACGCACGGCGACACAGCCGACCGCGATGGCGACGCGACCGCTCCGGACCATCCCGACGCGGCCGTCGCCCAATCGCTTGCGCGACCGGCTTCACCGCAGGCCGCACGGCAAAAGACGTCGCCTGCGCCGCCTCGTCCGCGCGCGCATACGCGCGGTTGACGCCGCTGATCACCGCACGGAGCGATGCGGTCGTCGGGTTCGCGTCGATAGCCAAGCCGAACGCGATGCCGCGCACGTTCGCGCCGGCCAGCCCGGCGAGCGTGGGAAACAGGATGCCGACGGCCGTGCGCCATCGCGGCAGTCAATCACGCTCGGCGCCGCCGCATCTCGCGCGGATGAAACCGCAGCGGCTGCGCGCCCGGTTCAGCCGGCGCCGCTTCGTTGCCGGCGCCGCACCCGCCGCAGGTGCCGCAGCCATCGCCGCACCCGCCATCGGCCGCCGATTTCGGCATCAGCCGGCGCCCGAGCCAGCGCATTGCGCGAGGGCGCGCCGGCTGCATCAGCGCGCGCGCCGCCCCATGCTGCCAACGCGCGACCACTTGCGGCGCGAGCCGGCGCAACACGAACCCTGCGCTGGCCGCCACCAGCACCGCGATCACCGCGTACTGCCATCCGAGGCTCGCGCTCACGACAGCGCCCTCGCGATCTGATAGGTCGCGAACGACGCGGCGTACGCCATCGCGAACATGTAGCCGAACGAGCACGCGACGATGCGCCACGAACGCGTCTCGCGGCGAATCACCGCGAGCGTGGACATGCATTGCGGCGCGAACGCGAACCACACGAGCAGCGACAACGCGCTGGCCAGCGAGAAGTTGGCGGCGAGCGCATGACCGACGCCCGCGATGTCGGCATCGCCGCCGCTCACCGCATAGACGGTCGCCAGCGCCGCGACCGCGGTCTCGCGCGCGGCGAACGCGGGAATCAGCGACAGGCTGATCTGCCAGTTGAAGCCGAGCGGCGCGAACACGTGCTGCAGGCCGCGGCCCAGGTAGCCGGCGAACGTGTAGTCGATCGCCGGGCCGACGGCGCCCGCCGGCGGCGACGGAAACGTCGAGATGAACCACATCAGCACGGTCAGCGCGAGAATCACGCCGGTCAGCCGCTTCATGAAGATCGAGCCGCGCTCCCACAGGCCGATCGCCACGTCGCGCAGCCGCGGCAGGCGATACGACGGCAGCTCCATCAGCAAAGCGTGCTCGCCCGCATGGCCGCGCAGCTTCTTCATGATCCACCCCACCAGCATCGCGCCGCCGATTCCGGCGGCATACAGCGCGAACAGCACGATGCCCTGCAGGTTGAACACGCCGAGCACGCGTTGCGACGGAATGAACGCGCCGATCAGCAGCGCGTAGACGGGCAGCCGCGCGGAGCACGTCATCAGCGGCGCGACGAGGATGGTCGCCAGCCGGTCGCGCGAATCCGTGATGCTGCGCGTGCCGAGCACGCCGGGAATCGCGCAAGCGAAGCTCGACAGCAGCGGAATGAACGAGCGCCCGGTGAGACCGACCGACACCATCACGCGGTCGAGCAGGAACGCGGCGCGCGGCAGGTAGCCCGATTCCTCCAGCACCAGGATGAACAGGAACAGCACCAGGATCTCGGGCAGGAAGCCGACCACCGTGCCGAGGCCGCCGAGCAGCCCGTCGGTGACGAGACCGCGCAGCGGCCCGTCGGGCAGCCACGCGCCGGCCAGCGTGCCGAGCCATGCGAAGCCGTCGCCGATCGCGTCGGTCATCGGCTTGCCGATCGAATAGACCGCCTGAAACACCAGGAACATCACGGCCGCGAGAATGACGAGCCCGAGCACCGGATGCAGCGCCCAGCGGTCGATCAGGTCATCGCGCGCGTCGGTGGCGCGCGGCATCTCGACCGCGGCGGCGAGCAGCGCGCGCACCCGCGCGTGGACCGCATCCGGGCCGCTGCCGGGATCCGGCGCGGGCGGCGTGTCGCGCTTGCCCGCCGGCTCGCGATCGAGCACGTCGACGAGGCGGCTCGCGCCGCCGCGCCGGACCGCCACGGTCTGGACGATCGTCACGCCGAGCTCGCGCTCCAGCGCCGCGATATCGATGCGGATGCCGCGCCGCTCGGCGGCGTCCATCATGTTCAGCGCCAGCACGACCGGGCGGCCGAGGCGCTGCACTTCGAGCACGAAGCGCAGGTGCAGGCGCAGATTGGTGGCGTCGGCCACGCAGACCACGAGATCCGGCGGCGCTTCGCCCGGATGGCGGCCCAGCAGCACGTCGCGCGTGATGCGCTCGTCCGGGCTCGTCGAATCGAAGCTGTAGGCACCGGGCAGGTCGAGCACCTGAATCTGCCGGCCGGACGGCGCGACACATCGCCCGACCTTGCGCTCGACGGTGACCCCCGCGTAGTTCGCGACCTTCTGGCGGCCGCCCGTCAACTGGTTGAACAGCGCGGTCTTGCCGCAGTTGGGATTGCCGACCAGCGCGACACGCAACGCAGCGGAACTCATGAACGACCCGCCTCCTGAACGCTGACGCGCTCCGCTTCCGCGCGGCGCAGCGCGAAGCGGGTCGAGCCGATCTGGATCAGGATCGGATCGGCCCCCCACGGTCCGCGCGCGACCACGCGCACGGGCTCGCCGGGCACGAAGCCGAGATCGCGCAGGCGCTGTGCAATCGGGTCGTCCGGCTGGGCATCGTCGACTTGCTCGACGATGGCAGGCGTGTGTTTCGTCAGGTTCGAAAGGCGCATGACTGGCTGAAGTCCACTACAAGAGAATGCAAATGGTTCTCATTATATGGACGTCAGCAAGATGGCGTCGGCGCGTTTGGCTCGAAGCCTGCGGCATTTAGCAGCAGGTCTGCTCCGGCGTGGCCGGCGGCAGAGCGCGCATCCCTACATGTGCCGGAAGCGCCCCGCATAGGCCCGGCTGACCGGCAGCACATCGCGGCAGCCATGCAGATGAATGCGCAGGCGGCCCAACAGGTCGCGCTCGATGCGATCGATCGCCGCATAGGCGACGATCACGCTGCGATGCACTTGGGCGAATTGATCCGGATCGACGCGCGCACGCAATTCCTTGAGCGGCGTGCGGATCACGTGCCGATCCGTTGGCGTCACGACTTCCGTGTATTTGTCGAGCGCCTGGAAATACAGCACGTCGGCGATCGAAACGAGCCGGGTCGTGTCCTTCACGCCGACGGTCAGCCAGCGAATCGGGGCCGACTCCGTCGCGGCCAACCTGTCGGCCGGCGCCGGCGCGAAACGGCGCACCGGCTCGCCGCGCTGCAACCTGGCGATGCAGCGCAGGAGCCGCTCGTCCGTGACGGGCTTCAGCAGATAGTCGACCGCCGCGCGATCGAACGCGTCGACCGCGTGCTCGTCGTGCGCGGTCACGAACACGACGTGCACGTCCGGCACGATGCTCGCCAGCTTCAGGCCGTCGATGCCCGGCATCCGGATGTCGAGGAACGCGATGTCGGGACGATGCGCGTTGAGCGCGGCGAGCGCATCGACGCCGTTGCGCGGCAGCGCGACGATCTCGAGCTCGGGCCAGAGTTGGCCAAGGCGCGCGGCCAGCGCGTCGGACAGGTTCGGTTCGTCGTCGGCGATCAGTGCGGTCGGCATGTCAGTCGATCGGAATCAGCAAGGTCGCGGTCACGCCCCGCGTGGCGCCGGGCGTGCCGCCGACCGCCATGCGGCCGCGCTCCCCGTAGAGGCCCTTGACGCGCGCGGCGACGTTCGCCAGCCCGACGCCGCCGTGCAGCGTGGGGCCGCCGTGGCCGAGACCGACGCCGGTGTCGATCACGCTCAGTTCGAGCCTGTCGCCGCTGCGCGTGCCCACGACGCGGATCTCGCCGCCGTCGAGCGACGGCTCGATGCCGTGCCGCAACGCATTCTCGACGAGCGGCTGCAGCAGCAGCGGCGCAAACGCCAGCCCGCGCAGCGGCATCGGCACGTCGATCAAATACGCGAGCCGCTCGCCCAGCCGAATCGACGCGATCTTCAGCAACGCGTCGACCAGTTCGATTTCGTCGCCGAGCGTCGACGTCGCGCGGCGCGTGCGGCTCAGGCTCGCGCGCAGGTAGCGGTTCAGGCTGTCGAGCATCGTCGACGCGCGCGCCGGATCGCGCTCGATCAGGCTTTGCACGTTCGCGAGCGTGTTGAACAGGAAATGCGGCTCGACCTGCGCCTGCAGCAGCGCGAGCCGCGCGGCCGTCTCCGCCTGGCGCGCTTCCGCGGCTTCGCGGCGCTGCGTTTCGAGCGACGCGCGCATGCGCGCCGTCTGCAGGAACAACGAAAGAATGGCGTAGGCCGCGCACGTGACGGCGAATGACGACGCGTACGCGAGCCATGCCCGAACGCTCGCGTGCCCGAGCAGATGCGGCACGTGCCCGATCGTCGACGCGGCGATCTCGAACCCGGCGAGGACGCTCGCCGGCACGACGATCAGCAGTTTCGGCAGCGTCGCGAGCCGGCCGCGCGACAGCTTGTCCAGGCCGATGCTGAACAGCAGCGCGCACAGGCCGATGCCGTTCGCGACCACGAGGTACGGGAGCACGCCTTCATCGCGCCGGCTCGCCCAGAAACCGAGGCCGACCGCGCAGTTGAACAGCACGAGGCCGAAGAGCGCCGGCAGCCCGCGCCACGGCGTCGGCGCGGCGGGCTCGGGCGGCCGCCCGGAGAAGATCGAATGGAGCCGGCTTTGCATGGTGTCGAACGGGTTGAATGCAAACGAATGCGATGCGTAACCTTAACGTCGAACGTGCATGGGCGGCGACGCATGAGACGAACGGCGCGCAGGCGCGACCAAACGCACGACGAGCCGACGGGCGGCGGGACTCCGGTTGCGATTGCCACCGTTCGGCACGCCGTGACCGCAAACTGCCTATTGGGCCGCGGCCTTTGTTGCCTTCTTCATAAACTCGGCCTTGGCGGCCTGTTTCATCTCCTCCGGAATCGAAGTGGCATGAATCGCCTTGTCCACTTCCGCGAAATCGGAACTGTAGGCAATCAGCGCCGGGTACACCCGGAAGAGGCAGTAGTCCGCAAGGCGCTTGAACTCGCGCACGGCGGCGGCCTCGTCTCTTTCGAACATCGCGTAGTCGGCGTCATCCACCTGTTTCAACTTGATGGAATACGCGTCGCGGTCCACACCCTGAGCCATCGCGTGGAAGAAAATCTCGCGCATGTTGGCTTCATTCATGGCCTCGAATGCAGTCTCCGCCTGTTGTGTGCTCAAGCCGCCTTTGCGCAGAAGGTCACGGTCGTAGGTGTACCAGTTCCGCTCATAAATGGCTTTCTCGCACGCCGCAAACCTGGTCTGCCAATCCGCGGTTTCGTATGTCCCAAAGCCCTCTTCGGCATCAGCGGCATTTGCACGGGGCAGCCCCATCGACTGCGCAACCATGAGCGCAGCAAGCAGCAATTTCTTCATTACGTGTGGACAAATTCATATTGTTTTCAAAACCGCACGGCCCCTGACAACGCACCCGGTTCGCATGAGGCGCCCGCACAGCAAGGGCCGCTCCCGCATCAAGCGATCGAGCCGGCTGACGGAAGGACGCACGTTCGTCGGACGCGGCGGCCGTTCATCGCGCCGAACCCGCGCTTCGTCGCAAAGCGCGGCAGGCGCGTCCGCTGGCCGCTATCGTGGGTTCGTCACCACCGATCGCGAGCACTCCGACCATGCAACCGTTCCTTTCCGTACCGAGCTACGTCTATCTCTTGTTCTGCGCGCTAGTGTATCTCGGCGTGAGGCGCTGCTTCCCGCGCGAAGCGTCGCCGTCGAGAACGCTGCTGTTTCCCTTCGTGTTCGCAATGCTGGGCGTCACGAGCCTCAGGGCCCTGTTTCCGGGGGCAGGCCCCGACACCAGCATCATCGCGCTCGCCGCCCTTGCCGTCGGCGCGGCGTGCGGCTGGCTTCACGCGCGCCGCTGGCGGCTTGAATTCGTCGTCCGCCCGGCGGGCTTGCTCGTGCGCCTGCCGGGCGACGCGAGCCTGCTCGCGACGTTGATGCTCACGTTCGCGGTCGAAACGTACCTGCACTACGCTGTCGCGTCCGCACAGCCTTGGGCAGCGACAACCGGGTTCGCGCTCGCCGCGTTCGCCGTCTGGGGCCTGCTCGTCGGCATGCCGCTCGGCCGCGCGCTCAACGTCGTCGCGCGCGCGATGCGATACGCGAACGGCGCGCGCAATCACGACGGGACCGTCACGCGCGATTCCTGAAGCCGCCGGCATTGTTTGCCAGGCCCTCGTCCGGCCTCCCCCGACTCGGAGCGGCCGGACGGTCACCGTCACTCGAGCCCCTTCAGCGCCTCCAGGCCTTCCGGCAACTTCGCATCCGGAAACTGCGTCGACAGCGACGTGTCCCGCCAGCGCGCCGCCTCGTCCGCACGTTGCGCCTCGGCCTGCTCGCAGACGAACACCGCATCGCCGCCCAGCAACAGCCGCATCGGCACGTCGTCGCGGCGCGACAGCTCGACGATCAGCGCGGCGATCCGCGCCGGATCGCCGACTTCATTGCCGCCATACGCACCGAGCAAGTCGAGAATGCGCCCGACCGACGGCTGGTAGTCCGGCAGCATGTCGTCGACGCCGCGCTTCGCCTCGGCGGCCCAGTCGGTGCGCATCCCGCCCGGCTCGAGCGTGCAGACGCGCACGCCGAACGGCGCGACCTCCTTCGCCAGCACGTCGCTGAATCCGCCGACCGCCCATTTCGCCGCCTGATACGCGGTCAGGCCGGCCGTCGATGTCCGCCCGCCCACCGACGACACCTGGAAGATGTGGCCCGCGCGCTGCGCGCGCATCGTCGGCAGCACCGCGCGGGTCACGTTGACCACGCCGAACAGGTTCGTCTCGATCTGAGCGCGGAAATCGTCGGCGCTCATCTGCTCGAACGGCGCCGTATGACCGTAGCCCGCATTGTTGACCAGCACGTCGATGCGCCCGAAGGCTTCGCGCGCGGCAGCGGCGGCACGCGCGGCCGCCGCTTCGTCGGTGACGTCGAGCGAGACCGGCAACAGCCGCTCACCGTAACGCTCGGCAAGATCCGCAAGCCGCGCGGGATCGCGCGCGCCGGCCACGAGCCGGTCGCCCGCCGCAAGCACCGCCTCCGAAATCGACCGCCCCAGGCCGCGCGCGGCCCCGGTGACCAACCAGACTTTCGACATGTTCCACTCCTCGAAAATGACACCACAAGCAATGAATGATTACTCACTCATTAATAAGCGCGATGCGTCGACGATTCACAAGACGCACCGCACGTTCACAGCGTGTGCAACACCGCCCACAGCGCCCGAAAGCCGGCCTCGCGATACGCATCGGCCCGCGCCGGATCACGCGCGACCGATTCCATCGTCGTTTCCGCGATCGACGTGAACAACGCGCCGCAGAACGCGAGCGCCTCGTCGGGCCGCAAGGTGCCCGACGCGGCAATCCGTTCGCGCAACACCGCCTGGATCGGACCGAATCCCTCGGCGCCCGCCGCGCGATGCGCGTCGTCGATGCGTCCGCTGACCTCGAGCTGCCGCAGCGCGCGCCGCCCGTCCGGATTCGCGACGCCCCACGACACGTAGCCGTTCCACGCGTGGCGCATCGCCGGCTCGGCGGGGCCGTCCTCCGGGAAGCCCGTCATCATCGCACCCCGCAGGTCGGCCTTCAGGTGCAGGTACAGCGCGTTCAGCAGCGCATCCTTGGTGTCGAAATACGTGAACACCGTCCCCTCGGCCACGCCCGCCAGCCGCGCAATGCGCGCGGTGGTCGCGGCCGCGCCGTGTTCGGCGAGCTCGCCGGCCGCCGCGGCGAGAATCGCTTCGTGCTTGTCGAGACTGCGGGGTCGTGCCAAGATTTGCCGCCTTAAATGAGTGATTGCTCAATCATAAGCGAGCTCGCCGGGATCGCGCAAGCGCCGTCGCGCATCGATGGCGACCTCGCACGCGATCCGGCAAAAGCGTGCACTATTAGGGTTTTCGTTGCACCGCCGCATCGGCGCCTTCGACGTTCGTTCAACGCCCACCGTTTCACACAGCGAACCACCCATGACGAATCAGCCTACACAGACCGCAGCCGATCAGCCCGTCGACATGATCATCTTCGGCGGCGGCGGCGACCTCGCCGCCCGCAAGCTGCTGCCCGCGCTGTACATGGCGCATCTGCACCGCAACCTCCCGCCCGAAACGCGGATCATCGCGGTCGGCCGCCGCGACTGGGGCATCGACGGCTACCTGAAGTTCATGGAGGAGCAGTCGCGGCCGTTCATCGACGAGAAGGCATTCGACCCGCAGGCGTGGAATCGCTTCCTCGACCTGTTCCGCTACGTGCTGATCGACGTGCAGGACGCGGCCGACTACGCGCGGCTCAAGGAAGCGACTCGCAGCGACGCGATTCGCGTGTTCTACCTGTCGACGTCGCCGGAGCTGTTCACGACGATCTGCGACAACCTCTCGTCCGCCGACCTCGTCGACGCCCGCTCGCGGGTCGTGCTGGAGAAGCCGCTCGGCCACGATCTCGCGTCCGCGAAGGCCATCAACGATGCGGTCGGCAAGCACTTCGACGAATCGCAGATCTACCGGATCGATCACTACCTCGGCAAGGAAACCGTGCAGAACCTGATGGTGCTGCGCTTCGGCAATCCGATCTTCGGGCCGCTCTGGCAGGCGCCCTGCATCCGCAGTGTGCAGATCACGGTCGCGGAAACGGTCGGCGTCGGCAGCCGCGCGGGCTTCTACGACCATACCGGCGCGCTGCGCGACATGGTGCAGAACCACCTGCTGCAGTTGCTGTGCATCGTCGCGATGGAGCCGCCCGTGTCGCTCGATCCGGATGCGGTTCGCGACGAGAAGCTGAAGGTGCTGCGCTCGCTGCGGCCGATGTCGCCGTCGGACATCGCGCGCGACACGGTGCGCGGCCAGTACACGGCGGGCGCGATCGACGGCCAGCCGGTCAAGGGCTACCTCGAGGAAGACAACGTGCCGCCGGACAGCCGCGCGGAAACCTTCGTCGCGCTGCGCGCGCACATCAACAACTGGCGCTGGGCGAACGTGCCGTTCTTCCTGCGCACCGGCAAGCGGCTGCAGAAGCGCCAGTCGGAAATCGTGATCGAGTTCGCGGACATGCCGTTCTCGATCATCCCGAGCGGCCCGCGCCACTACAGCAACCGGCTCGTGATCCAGCTGCAGCCGGAAGAATCGATCCAGCTGCAGATGCTCGCGAAGGAACCGGGCAGCGGCATGAACATGGTGCCGGTGAACCTCAACCTCGACCTGCAGCAGGCCATTCCGGAGCGCCGCGCGGAAGCCTACGAGCGGCTGCTGATCGACGTGATCCGCGGGCGTCTCACGCACTTCATGCGCCGCGACGAGCTCGAGGCCGCCTGGGCGTGGGTCGAGCCGATCCTCGACGGCTGGCAGCAGCTCGGCGACCGGCCGCGGCTGTATACGTCGGGCACGTTCGGGCCGGCGGCATCGTCCGCGCTGCTCGCGCGGGACAACATGTCGTGGTCCGAGGAAGCCTGACCTGAACGACGGCGGCCCGCCATGCGGCCGCCGTCAATCCGCGCGGCCGTCGGCTCTCGGCGAGACCAGGATCGGCACGTAGTGGATCGTGTACGCAAGCAACGCGACGATCCAGCAGGCGCCGGAAGCATCGAGCCAGAACCCGTACGGCGTGCCCGGGATCAGCGGCCCGAACGCGCGCAGCAGCGTCGCGCCGATCATCAGCCCGTAGCACAGCCGTTCCCAGGGCCCGGCGACGAGCTTGCGCCCGGTATGGCCAAGCGCGGTGCGCGTCACCATCGCGATGATCGCGCCGCCGATCGCCCCGACCGTCAACACATGAACCGCCAGCGAATGCGGCACGACGCCGGCGACCGACAGCGCGAGCATCGCAAATCCGACCGGAATCCACAGGCAGGACACGTGGAGAATCCAGACGATCGGCCGATTGCCCACGCGCCACGACCGCCAGCCGGCGATGCGCACGGCGTGCAGCAGCGCGGTCATGCCTGCGGCGGCGATCAGAATCCGGTCGGGCACGCCGGCCGCGTCCGCCAGTAGCGTCAGCAGCACCGCGGGTGCGGCGAGCGCGTCCGCAAACCTGAAGCGCCGGATCGTGAAACCCGGAATCGCGTTCGTCGTGAACATCGGCACGATCCGCCCGGTGATCACCGCGACGAAGAACAGAATCAGCCCCGTTGCCGCATACGCGGCACGCAGCGCGAGATCGTCACGGCCCGCCATCGCGTAGCCGTGAAACAGCACATTCAGTCCACCGAACAAAGCCAGCGCCACCGGCAGGAACACGTTGTGCCGGTTCTTCACGGCGACCAGCACGCGCAGCAGCACGATCGCCGTGAGCAGCAGGAACAGCGAATCGACGACCGCCGCAACCGGCTCCGGCCCCGACCACACCAGCAAGCGCCCCGCCGCCCACAACAGCCAGAGCGCGCCGAGCGACGCGCCGCGCAGCGTCTCGCGCGACGTCCAGGCGCGCACGGCGGTCAGCAGGAAACCCACGACGATCGCCGCCACGAAGCCGAAGATCATCTCGTGCACGTGCCACATCAACCCCGTCATCGACGCGGCGCGTCCCGCGACCGGTGCGCCGTGCCAGGCAGCAAGCCACGCGGCAATCGCCGCGCTGCCGAACAACGCGCCGCCCGCATAGAACGGCCGCAGGCCGAGCTGCAGCACGGGCAGCGTGTCGGGCGTCGATGCTGGCTTCATCGGTTCGCTGATCTTCATGTCCTTCTCCGGCGGAGGATGGTCCGTTCAGTCCATCCTAGTGCCATCAGGATCGATTCGAGCCGGTCTCCCTACGGGCCGCAGTGGCATCCCGTGCGAATGTCTGATCCACGTCAAGCGCGCACGCCGCGTGCGACAAAATGCACGTCGCGACACCGCATCAAAATGCCTAGCTTTGATACACGCGGCATGACCGCCTCGATGGCCGCGGAAAGCGGGAGCGGCCAATGCGCGCCCACCATGCCTCCGATGCCGACGACTTCATCTTCAGGAGACGAACATGCTGAGCCCGCATGAATTTGCCGCACTGTTGCTGATCGAGGACACGGCCGAGCCGGCCGGCCTCGATCTCGGCGACCTGACGTCGCTCGTCGAACGCCAGCTCGTCGCGCTGGAGCTGCTCGCATCGGAAAGCCGGCGGGCCCATCTGACGGAAAACGGACGCTCGATGCTGGAGACGATCGACCGTCGTCATTGACGTTCCCGCGCGCCGGGAGCCGGCGCGCATGCGCGGTTCACCTTCGCCGCGTTTGCGTGACGATGCCGAACGCCAGTCGTTCGAAACGATGAAACAGCCGATACATCGCGATCCCCCTCTATCGATGCTCTGCATCGCCGGCGAGCCAGCGGATGAACCATGCGGCGGCGAGCCGCGCGACGGCGTCGAGCGCGCCGGGCTCCTCGAACAGGTGGGTTGCGCCCGGCACGATTTCGATCACCGTTTCGCACGTCAGCCGCGCGGCCGCCAGCCGGTTGAGATGCAGCACCTGTTCGTCTCGCGCGCCGACGATCAGCAGCGTCGGCGCGGCCACGCGCTCGAGCGCATCGCCGGCCAGGTCGGGGCGGCCTCCACGCGACACGACGGCGCCGACGGCCGGTTCGCGCGCGGCCGCGACGAGGGCGGCGGCCGCGCCCGTACTCGCGCCGAACAGGCCGAGCGGCAGCGGCCGGCATTCCGGCAGCGCGCGTATCCACGCAATCGCGGCGCACAGGCGGCGGGCGAGCAGATCGATGTCGAAGCGATAGAGTGCCGTGACGCAGTCGACCTGCTCTTCGTCGTGATCGAGCAGATCGAACAGCAGCGTCGCGAGTCCGGCCTTCACCAGGGTCTGCGCGACGGCACGGTTGCGCGGGCTGAGGCGGCTGCTGCCGCTGCCGTGCGCGAACACGACGACGCCGCGCGCGCCCTGCGGCAGCGTCAGCACGCCGTCGAGCCGGGTCCGGTCGATCGGGATCGCGATCTCGCGTGCCTGCATGTCACACCTCGCTTGCCGCGCACCGCGCCGGCTACGCGACCTTCACCCGGGCGGCCGCTTCGCGCACGCGCGACGCCTGTCCCGCATTCCTTCGCAAATCGGCATCGGTCTTCACGATCGTTCGCCTGCGGTTGCCGTCGATACTTGTCACGGTAGGTCGGACGAAACGGGGCGAAATTGATCCAGGTCAGCCGCGGATGGGCGCGCTGCGCGCACGCACGTCGGCAGGCGTGCGCCGGCCGTTTTCGTCCGTTGATACAGATCAACCGCGCCGCGTCCCCGCACGCGATCATGACCTCAATCGCGCGGCCGCCAGGCATCCGGAGGCCGCCAGTCAGGAGGACTTCATGATACGCAAGCAATCCCGGATCGTGCTCGCAACGATCTTCGTGTTCGTCACGCTCGGCGCACTGGCGGGCATCGTGCACGGCATGCTGTTCGACAACCAGCGGGTATTCGCGTTTGCGATCGTCGCGCTGGTGGCGGGCATCGCCGCGTTCGTCACGCTGCTCAACCCGACCGCGCGGGACGAGCGATAGCGGGCGCAAGCACGCAGCATCCTGCACCTCGACCTCAGGCTGCTCGTCAACGACAACGCGGGATTCACCGTGTCGAGCATGCCGATGCGACACCTGACGCGCCCGGCCTGTCTCTGATTTCCGTCAATCGCCTGGCCTGCGTTCCCGGTGTAATCGAACCATCACCTGTCGCGATTTCCCGTGAGGCGAGCGATGAAACTGACTTTCCTTGGCGCGACCGAAACCGTCACCGGCTCGAAATACCTGGTCGAGCATGGCGGCCGGCGCGTGCTCGTCGATTGCGGCCTGTTCCAGGGCACCAAGAACCTGCGCCTGCGCAACTGGAACCCGCTGCCGTTCCCGCCCGACACGCTGGACGCGGTCATTCTCACGCACGCGCACCTCGACCATAGCGGCTACCTGCCGGTCCTGGCGAGCGCCGGCTACCGCGGCCCGGTGTACTGCACGGCGGCGACCGCCGAACTGTGCGAAATCATGCTGCGCGACAGCGCGCGGCTGCAGGAGGAGGAAGCCGATTTCGCGAACCGCCACGGCTACTCGAAACATCATCCGGCGCGGCCGCTGTACACGGTGGACGACACGCTGCGCGCGCTGCGCCTGCTGAGCCCGCGCGGGTTCGACGAATGCGTCGAACTGGGCGGCGCGCTGTCGTTCCGGCTGCTGCCCGCCGGCCACATCCTCGGCGCGGCAAGCATCGTCATGCACTGGAATCACAAGGTGCTCGCGTTCTCGGGCGATCTCGGCCGCCGCAACGACCCGATCATGCGCGCGCCGACGCCGCCGGCCCATGCAGACTACGTGGTCGTCGAATCGACCTACGGCGACCGCCTGCATCCCGATTCGGACCCCGAAAGCGAACTGGCCGCGCTGTTCGGGAAGACCTTCGCGCGGGGCGGCGTGGTCGTGATGCCCTGCTTCACAGTCGGCCGGGCGCAGCAGATCCTGCACTACATCGCGCGGCTGAAGGCGACCGGCCGCATGGCGCACGTCCCGGTGTATCTCGACAGCCCGATGGCGACGGACGTGACCGAAGTCTATCGCCATCACGTCCTCGAGCACCGGCTGACCCTGTCGGAGGCGGACGCGCTCGGCCATGCGGCGACGATGGTGCGCACGGTCGATCAATCCAAGGCGATTGCCGGGCACCCGGGCCCGATGGTGATCATCGCCGGTAGCGGGATGGCGACGGGCGGGCGGGTGCTGCATCACCTGAGCCGCTACGCCCCCGACGCGCGCAACGCGATCGCGCTGGTCGGCTACCAGGCCGCCGGCACGCGCGGCGCCGCGCTCGCCGCGCACGAGCCGACCCTGAAGATCCACGGCGAATACGTGCGCGTGCGCGCGCAGGTCGAGACCATCGCAACGCTGTCCGCCCATGCCGATTACGAGGAGATCCTGCAGTGGCTCGGCGCGATGCAGCAGCCCCCGCTCCGCACGTTCGTGACCCACGGCGAACCGGCCGCCGCGGATGCGTTGCGCCGGCGCATCGAGGAACGGCTGCATTGGCCGTGCGAAGTGCCGACCTATCGGCAGACCGTCGACCTCGACGAAGCCGCGGCGCTGCCGCGCGTCCCTGCCGCGTGACGCGCCGGCCGGCCGCTCAGGCCACTTCGATGATGACCTTGAGCGCGTGCGTTTCCGCCGCGCGACCGAACGTGTCGTACGCCTGCCCGACGTCGTCGAGCGAGAAGCGGTGCGTGATCAGCTGCTTCGGATCGAGGCGACCCGCGCGCACGGTCTTCAGCAGCATCGGCGTGCTGACGGTGTCGACGAGCCGCGTCGTGATCGCGATATTGCGATCCCACAGCTTCTCGAGGTGCAGGTCCGCCTTCACGCCGTGCACGCCGACGTTCGCGACCACGCCGCCCGGCGCGACGATCGACGTGCACATCTCGAACGTCGCCGGAATGCCGACCGCCTCGATCGCGCAATCGACGCCGACGCCGTCGGTCAGCTTCATCACTTCCGCGACCGTGTCGCCGGCGCGGCCGTCGGCGCAATCGGTCGCGCCGAAGCGGCGGGCCACCTCGAGCCGGTTGCGGTCCGGGTCGATCATGATGATCCGGCCGGGCGAATAGAACTGCGCGGTCAGCAGCGCCGCGAGCCCGATCGGGCCGGCGCCGACGATCGCGACCGAACAGCCGGGCTGCACCTTGCCGTTCAGCACGCCGCACTCGAACCCGGTCGGCAGGATGTCGGACAGCATCACCAGCGCGTCCTCGTCCACGCCGGACGGCACCCGGTACAGGCTCGTCTCGGCGTGCGGAATCCGCACGAATTCGGCCTGCGTGCCGTCGATCCGGTGCCCGAGGATCCAGCCGCCCGTCGCGCAGTGCGAGTACAGGCCGCGGCGGCAGTTGTCGCAGCGGCCGCACGACGTGATGCACGACACCAGCACGTGATCGCCCGGCTTCAGCGTGTCGACCGCCGCGCCGACCCGCTCGACGATCCCGACGCCTTCGTGACCGAGGATGCGGCCCGGTTCGCACGACGGCACGTCGCCCTTGAGGATGTGCAGGTCGGTGCCGCAGATCGTCGTACGCGTCATCCTGACGATCGCATCGGTCGGCGCCTGCAGTTCCGGCATCGGCCGCTCCTCGAGCGCCTTGCGCCCGGGGCCCTGATAGATGAGTGCTTTCATTGGGTGTTCTCCGTCGATGGGGCGTTGCCCCTGCGCTCAACAATGTAGGAGACGCGCGGGCCGGCCTGCTTGACCCGCATCAAGCGGCGGCGCGCCCGCTCAAGCTTCGAGGACGTAAGTGCCCGGCGCCGGTCCGAATCCGCCATCCGGCATGCGCGCCGGCACGTCGCCGGTCGACCGCGCGCGCAGCCAGTCGCGCCAGCAGGTCCACCACGATCCGTCGACCACGGCCGCATCGCTCAGGAAATCGTGGCGGCTCCGGTAGGCCGCATCCGGCTCGCGGGTCGCGCAGCGATAGTGGCGGCCCGGATGGCCCGGTTCGGACACGATCCCGGCGTTGTGGCCGCCCGCCGTCAGCACGAACGTCAGCGCGTTGTGCGTGAGCAGGTGCAGCTTGTAGACCGAGCGCCACGGCGACACGTGATCGCGTTCGGTCCCGACGACGAACATCGGCGCCGCGAGGTCCGACAGCGCGACCGGCTGGCCGTCGACGCAGTAGCGGCCGGCCGCCAGGTCGTTGTGGAGAAAGAGCTGCGTCAGGTATTCGGCGTGCATGCGGTACGGCATGCGCGTCGTGTCGTCGTTCCACGACATCAGGTCGTTCGGCTTCGTGCGCCGCCCGAGCAGGTACTCGCTCATCATGCGCGACCAGATCAGGTCGCGCGCGTTCAGCAGCTGGAACGCGGCGGACATCTGCGCGCCGTCCAGATAGCCCTGCCGCCACATCAGCGCATCGAGCGCCGCCAGTTCGCTCGCGTCGATGAACAGCCCGAGCTCGCCGGGCTCGCTGAAGTCCGTGAGCGCAGCGAGCAGCGTGATCGAGCGCAGCGCGTCGCGCTGCCCGTCGCGGGCCAGCGCCGCCGCGCCGATCGCGACGAGCGTCCCGCCGAGACAGTAGCCGACCGCGTGCACCGCCTCGCCGCACCGTGCGCGCACCGCGTCGAGCGTCGCGAGGAAGCCGTCGCGCACGTAGTCGTCGAGGCCGAGGTCGCGCGCTTCCGCGCCCGGGTTGCGCCACGAGATCGCGAACACGGTGTGGCCCGACTGCACCAGGAAGCGGATCAGCGAATTGTGCGGCTGCAGGTCGAGGATGTAGTACTTCATGATCCACGACGGCACGATCAGGATCGGCTCGCGCGCGACGGCCGGCGTCATCGGTTCGTACTGCAGCAGTTCGCACAGTTCATTGCGCCATACGACCCGGCCCGGCGTGATCGCCACGTCGCGCCCCGGCAGGTACGCAGGCGCGTTGCGCGCATGCAAGCCGCGCATGCGCTCGGCCGTCGCATGCGCGTCCTCGAGCCAGTGCCGGATGCCTGCCGCGAGGTTCGCGCCGCCCGTGCGGGCCGTCGCTTCGAGCACGACCGGATTGGTCGCGACGAAATTGCCGGGCGAACAGGCGTCGAGCCACTGCCGCGCCGCGAATCCGACCAGCTCCTCGTGATGCCGCTCGACGCCCGGCACGCCCCGCGTCGCCTCCTGCCACCAGCGCTGGGTCGCGAGAAAGCCGTCGCGATAGAGCCGGAACGGCCAGTTCGACCACGCGGGCGCGGCGAAACGGGGATCGGCTTCCCCCGCATGCACCGCGAGATCGCTGTCGTCGCTGTCGTCGCGAGCGGCGAACGCGCCGGCCGGCCACGACGCGGCCGCGAGCGACGCCTGCGTCGCCAGCTCGAAGCACTTGCCCGGCGACACCGCGAGATGCGCGCCCCAGTCGACCACGGCGAGCGCCAGCGATACCGGCGACAGGCCGAACGTCATCGCGGCGAGGCTCCCGTGCACCGCGCGGCTCCATTGCTCGGCGGGCGTCGCATCGGGGCGCTTGCCTGCGTCCGCGCGCGGCTGGCGGCGCGCGTCGGCAGTAGAGGCCGCGTCGCGGGCCGCGGGATGGGGTGCGGCAGAATCGTGCATGGCGATGACTTTCACCTCATATGCATCCCGCCGTTGACGGCAAAATCGGCACCGGTCGCGAACGCGCCTTCGTCCGAGCACAGGAACGCGACGAGCGCCGCGATCTCGTCGGGCGCCCCGAGGCGGCCGACCGGAATCTGCGGCAGGATCTTCGCGTCGAGCACGTCCTTCGGCACGGACTCGACCATCGGCGTCGCCAGATAGCCCGGCGACACGGTATTGACGGTCACGCCATGTTTCGCGAGTTCGAGCGCCAGCGCTTTCGTGAAGCCGTGCACGCCGGCTTTCGCGGCCGCGTAGTTGGTCTGTCCGTATGCGCCCCGCGAGCCGTTCACCGAGCCGACGTTGACGATGCGGCCGAAACCGCGCTCGATCATCCCGCCGACGAACGGTTTCGTCATATTGAACAGGCCGTCGAGGTCGGTGCGCAACACTGCGTCCCACTGCGACTTCGTCATTTTCGCGAACGTGGCGTCGCGGGTGATGCCCGCGTTGTTGACCAGCACGTCGACGCGCCCGAGCTGGTCGATCACGCGCTTTCCGCACTGCCGGCACGAGTCGAAATCGGCGACGTCGACCTCGAACGCGTAAAAGATGCGGCCGGCGGCGCGCTCGTGCGTGAGCCAGGTCGCGACGTGATCGTTCTGTTCGGAGTGAGACACCGCCACCGTCATTCCGGCGGCATGCAGGCGGCGGCTGATCGCGGCGCCGAGGCCGCCCATTCCGCCGGTAACGAATGCGACACGCTCATTTCGCATGGACACGCTCCAGTGGCGCGTCACCGTCCGCGCAGCAGCCATCGAGCGGTGTGACGCTGACATCGTTCATCATCGTCCCCGTTTCGGTCCGGTCCGTTGATCGGGATCAGGTTCCATGCCGCCGGCCGGCGCCCGGCGCGGCGGCCCCGCCACTGTGCGTCGATGCCGCACGGGCGCCGTTGATCTGAGTCAAGCGCACCGGCACGCTGCTTCGTAGACTGGATTGCACTGACGGATCCACCGTCGATGGAGCGACCGCAATGGGCTACAAGAGCATCGTCGTGCATCTCGACGCGAGCCGGCGCGCGCATTCGCGCCTCGAGTTCGCGTTGCGGCTCGCGCGGCGTTTCGACGCGCATCTGACCGGCCTGTTTTCAGTCTATACGCCGGAACTGACGTCGTTCTACGTGATGGCCGGTTCCGCCAACTATTTCCGCGAGCGCGACGAACGGCGCAATCAATGCCATGCCGCGCTCGAGCGGCTGTTTCACGCGGAAACGGCACGGGCCAAGGTGTCCGGCAACTGGATCGGCGCGGAGGCGCGCGCCAACTTCGTCGTGCCGCGCCAGGCGCGCCATGCGGACCTCGTGATCGTCGGCCAGGGCGATCCGGACGATCCCGATACCTACATCGACGACCAGTTCCAGGAGAACCTCGTGCTGTCGGCCGGCAGGCCGGTGCTGTTCGTCCCGTATGCGGGCGAGTATCCGACGCTCGGCGAGCGCGTGCTCGTCGCGTGGGACGGCAGCCGCGAGGCCGTGCGCGCCGCCCACGACGCAATGCCCTTCATCGAGCGGGCGAAGCGCACGACGGTCATCACCGTCGGCAACGGCAATCACGCGGACGCCGGCGTGCGCATCCCGGGCGCGGATGCGGCGCTGATGCTCGCGCGGCACGCATCGGACGTCAACGTGCTCGACATCGAGTGCGGCGCCGGCGCGTCGATCGGCGACATGCTGCTGTCGCGCGCGTACGAGACCGGCACCGATCTGCTCGTGATGGGCGCTTACGGCCATTCGCGCTGGCGCGAGCTGCTGATGGGCGGCGTGACGCGCACCGTGCTGAAGTCGATGACGCTGCCGGTCCTGATGTCGCACTGAGCGGGTCGATGCGGGCGCGTC
Organism: Burkholderia ubonensis subsp. mesacidophila; assembly: GCF_002097715.1. Classification (NCBI taxonomy): domain Bacteria; kingdom Pseudomonadati; phylum Pseudomonadota; class Betaproteobacteria; order Burkholderiales; family Burkholderiaceae; genus Burkholderia; species Burkholderia ubonensis. The sequence goes on along the minus strand of NZ_CP020739.1, from coordinate 371,177 downwards.
GATCGCGCCGCCCGGCGGTCTCGACATATCGGTGTCAAATGCCTGCATCGATAAGCATTCCTCCGTACCGCGCGAGCGAATCGCGCGTCGCCCGGCAGGCTCGGCAGCGACGGCCGAAGTGCTTGATCCAGATCAGCGCGATTGCCCCGCGTGCGCCGATGATGAGGGCATCCGCGCCGCTCCAGGGGAACCGCCATGTACTCGCACATTCTCGTCGCGCTCGACGGCAGCGAAACGTCGTCGCATGCACTCGATGCCGCGCTGGCCCTCGCGTCCGAGGCGGGTGCGCGGCTTACGCCCGTCTACGTCGTCGACCTTTTCGTGCCGGCCTATGACCCGCTCGGCTACGATCCGTCGATCCTGATCGACGCGTTCCGCGAAGAAGGGCTGCGCGTCACCGACGACGCCGCGCGACGGATGGCCGGGCGCGGCGTGTCCGGCACGCCGCAAATCGCCAACGTCGAGCCGGACGGCGAAGACATCGCGGACCGCATCCTGATCGTCGCGCGGGAAACGGGCGCCGACCTGATCGTGATGGGCACGCACGGCCGGCGCGGCTTCCGGCGCCTCGTGCTCGGCAGCGTCGCCGAGCGCGTGCTGCGCGGCGCCACGTGCCCCGTCCTGTTGATTCCGGCGCGCTGCGCGCCGAAGCCTGCCGCCGAAACCGTCGCGGCGCCGACCGACAAGGAGCCGTCATGAGCTACAAGACCCTGCTCGTCCATCTCGACGACAGCGCGCGCTGCCACGCGCGCGTCGAACTCGCGCTCGATCTCGCGGGACGCTGGAACGCGCACCTGATCGGCCTGTACGTGGTCTGCCAGGACCTGCTCGAACCGTTGTTCCGGCCCGGCGAGCCGCTCGAGCTCGGCGTGTACGAGCGCCTGTGCGAGGAACGCCGCAAGCAGGCTGAGGCGCGCTTCCTCGAAGCGGCCGAACGCGCGGGGCGCAGCGTCGAATGGCGGGCGCCCGCCGGCCCCGCGACCGAAGCCGCGATCCTGCATGCACGTCATGCGGATCTGCTGGTGCTCGGCCAATTGAACCCGCACGACCGCATGACGTACATCGCCAGCCATTTCATCGAAGACGTCGTGATGGCCAGCGGACGCCCGGCCATCGTCGTGCCGTACGCGGGCCGGGTACGGACCCTCGGCGAAAACGTGCTGATCGGCTGGGACGGCGGCCGCGAGGCCGCGCGGGCGGTGGCCGACGCGATGCCGCTGCTGATGCGCGCGCGTTTCGTCAACGTCGAAACCATCGCGCGCAAGCGCCCCGATCCGGACAAGACGCCGGCGGGCGTCGACGTCGCCGCGTACCTCGAACGCCACGGCGTGCGCGCGTCGTTCTCGACGACGCCGCGCGAAGGCGACATCGGCTCGGGCGCGACGCTGCTCAACCGGGCCAGCGACCTGCACGCCGACCTCATCGTGATGGGCGCGTACAGCCACGCGCGGATGCATGAACGCGTGCTCGGCGGCGCGACGCGCACTATCCTGGAAACCATGACGGTGCCGGTGCTGATGTCGCATTGACCCGGGCGCGGGGCAGCCGCATCGGGCCGCCCCGCCTTCCGCTTGCCGCACGACGGCGCGCCGCAGCGACGACTCGCCGCGGCACGCGCCGTTCGACGATCCGGACGCGTTCCGGGTGTCGCTTCCCGCGATGCGTCAAGGACCTCGCCGCCGCCCTCCCTGCGGCATGACGCCGCACGCCTGTAGGAATCCCCCTACACGGCTTCCACGTTGCCTACCGCATCTTCAATCCACGCTGATTTCGCCCGGATGCCGGAGGCTCCATACTCACCACCGTTCTAGCCGGATAGCCACGCGCGTCCTGGAACCCGGACGGCGGCATCGCTCAAGCGGGTGAAACCGGCACGGATTTTCTTTCACGAAGACGGCGGACCATCGACGCCGCTTGCAATACGAACGACGCGACCCTACCCGGGTCCCGATCGCCGCTGACCCAACGAACTGGAGCAGATCATGCTGAGCCATGCCGATGCCGTGACGGCCACGCCCTCCCGCCCCGTCACGCCGCTGTACCCGGTTACCCGCGAAGACCAGCCGAAGCGCACCGCATCCCGTTGTTCGTCCTGCGCGCTGCGCAACGTCTGCATGCCGCAAGCGCTGACGCCGGCGGAATTCGCGCGCGTCGATGCGATGATCTGCACGACGCGTCACGTGAAGCGCGGCGAGGCGCTTTACCGCTCGGGCGACGCGTTCCACAGCATCTACGCGGTGCGCACCGGCTCGTTCAAGACCATCGTGATGCATCGCGACGGCGGCGAGCAGGTGACGGGCTTCCAGATCGTCGGCGAGCCGCTCGGGCTGGACGGCCTGCATGCGGGCCGTCACAACGGCGACGCGATCGCGCTCGAGGACAGCACCGTCTGCATCATCCCGTTCGGCCAGCTCGAACAGCTGTGCCACGAGGTGCGGACGATGCAGCACCACGTCTACCAGATGATGAGCGGCGAGATCGTGCGCGAATCGGGCCTGATGCTGCTGCTCGGCACGATGACGGCCGAACAGCGCGTCGCCGCGTTCCTGCTGAACCTTTCCGAGCGCTTCAAGGTGCGCGGCTACTCGTCCGCCGAATTCGTGCTGCGGATGACGCGCGACGAAATCGGCGGCTATCTCGGCATGAAGCTCGAAACGGTCAGCCGCATGCTGTCGAAGTTCCAGCGCAAAGGGATGCTCGCGGCGCAGGGCAAGCAGATCCGCATCGTCGACGCGGACGGCCTCGCGAGCGTCTGAACGCGCACGTTGCGCGAAACGTACCGAAGCGGCCGGCGCACAACCGGCCGCGCGCCCCCCACCCCGAACGAAGCCTGCGCCGATCAGCCGCGCGTAGCGAGCACCGCGGCGCCCGACACGCGCCCCGCGCGCAAGTCGTCGAGCGCGCGATTCGCGTCCGTCAGCGCATAGCGCACCGCTTCGATCTGCAGCGGCATCGTGTCGGCAACGCGCATGAACGCCGCGGCATCCGCGCGCGTCAGGTTCGCCACCGACGCGATGCGCCGCTCGCCCCACAGCCACGCATACGGAAAGGCCGGGATGTCGCTCATGTGAATGCCACCGCACACGACGATGCCCCCTTTGTCGACCGCGCGCAGCGCGACCGGCACAAGCGAGCCGACCGGCGCGAAGATCAGCGCGGCGTCCAGCGCTTCCGGCGGCGGCTCGTCGCTGCCGCCCGCCCACGCCGCCCCGAGCCGTCGCGCGAGCTGCTGGGCGGCGGCATCGCCGGGCCGCGTGAACGCGAACACCTGCCGCCCCTCCAGCCGCGCGACCTGCGCGACGAGATGCGCCGCCGCGCCGAACCCGTAGATGCCGATCCGGCGCGCGTCGCCCGCCATGCGCAGCGTGCGATGGCCGATCAGGCCGGCGCACAGCAGCGGCGCCGCCTGAAGGTCCGAATAGCGTTCGGGCAGGTGCACGCAATAGCGGCTGTCGGCCACGGTGCGCTCCGCATAGCCGCCGTCGATCGTATAGCCGGTAAAGCCCGGCGCGTCGCACAGATTCTCCCGCCCGGCGACGCAATACGCGCATTGGCCGCAGGTATGCCCGAGCCACGGCACGCCGACCCGGTCGCCGACGGCGAAACCCGTCACGCCGTCGCCCAGCGCCGCCACCGTGCCGACGATCTCGTGCCCCGGTATCAGCGGCAGCCGGGGATCGGGCAAATCGCCGTCGACCACGTGGAGATCGGTGCGGCACACCCCGCACGCGTGCACGTCGATCAGCAGTTGCCCCGCCGCAGGCGACGGGTCCGGCACGCGCGCCTCGCGCAACTGCGGCGCGCCGCCATCGAAGATCATCGCAAGCATCGTGTCCTCCCTGCTCGATCGCCCCCGCACGCCTTCCATCATGCGCGCCGCATCCGCGTCAAGGCTAGGGGCCCGGCGCAACTCGACGAGGTGGTTTCGTCATCCGGTCAGGCCAAGCACGCCGCATGTAGGAATCCGCTGATCGCGCCCGCGCGATTCCTACGATAACTTCGGGGTCGCCTGATTGAAGCGCCCCGGGGCGCCAACGATACTGGATACACGGCGACACCACGACGCAGGGCGACCAGGAGAAGCACGATGTCTCACGCTACGTTTCGTTCCGAATCGGGTTATCAGGCCACGTACCAGACGGATGCAACCGCTTGCGCCGCGCCGTCCGCGGCGCCTGCCGCAGGGTCGCCCGCGTTGCCCGACACGCTGGCACTCGTCGCGCTCGCGCGCGACGCCGGCATGCTCGTCACGCTCGATGCGATGATCGGCCGCGAGCGCTACGAAAGCGTGACGGGGTCGATCGCGACGCTGGCCCGCTTCGCGCAGGCACTGCAGCTCGCGATGCTCGAAGCGGCGTGATGCCGGACGCCGGACGCCGGCGCGTTGCCGTTGGCCCGCGTCGCAGCGAGGCGATGCGCGTCAGACCGTGAACGTGTCCGACCGCTTCATCTCGATCCACGTCATGCCGGTTCGCAACCCTTCCAGCGCCGCCGCGCGCTCGGTGGCGAAGATCCGGCCATGCGCAAACACGCGTTCGCAGCCGCCATCGGGCGACCGGTGCGTCACATGGATCCGGCACTGGTAGCCGCCCCCGTCGGCGGCGACGGTCTCGATCGCCACCGACCAGTCCGCTTCGTGAAGCTCGCCTGAAAGCGTCATCCCTGCCTCCTCGCCGATCCCGCGACGGGTTCACGCATAAAACCGGAAAACCCCGCTGTGAAGCAGGACGGGCCGTCCGCCGATCGCTTCCAGCATGTCGCGCGCCGCCTGCTCGATCGCGGGACGATGGCGCGCGAACGCGTCGGCAAGATCCTGTTCGCGCGGCGAAGCGGCGCCGAAATGATCCTCGAGCGCCTCGGCCGTGATCGCGCACCGCACGCGGCCGCCCTCGACGAGCGCCGAAAAGGCCAGCACGAGGTCCGGCCCGCAATACGCAGGGGGGTCGACAGGAAACGAGATCTGCATGATGCTCACCTGGTTCGGCGGCACGGCGTCGGCCGCCTGTTGCCGAAAGCGTGGATTCGCCGGCCCGCGCGCGGTTGACCTCGGTCAATCGGCCCGCTCGGGGCGGCGGGCCGTGCGCTACGCCGCCGCGGCCGCTGCACGCGGCGCGTCATCGCTGCGCATCAGCAGGACCGGGCACTTCGAGCCGCGCAGGAAGCGCTCCGCGACGCTGCCGACGACCATGCGCCGGAAGCCGCGCCGCCCGTGCGTGCCGACCACGGCCAGGTCGACGTGGTGCTCGTCGACGTAGCGCTGCAGGCGCTCCGCGATGTCCTCGCCGATGCTCTCCGTCTCGACGAGTTCCGTTTCGCCGTTCACCGCCGCCTGCGCAATGACCCGCTCGGCGTCGCGCAGCACCGCGACGCCGTCGCGCCGGGCTTCCTCGATCAGCGCGTCCGGATCGATCCGGCCGGCATAGGTGAACAGGATCGACTTGTCGACGACGTAGACCGCAAACAGGCGGGCGCCGCTGAGCTTCGCGATCTTCAGGGCTTCGTCGAGCGCGTGCTTCGACGACGTGCTGCCGTCCACGGCAACCATGATATTGGTGTACATGCGAACCTCGCTGGGTGAATGGCCGGTCGCTTGCATCGCGTCCGGCTCTGTCACCATCATCGGCGGCGGCGCGGTTCGAACGTTGATGTCCGTCAAGTATCGCGGACGGCTTGCCGCGACGAACCGTCGCGCGCGGCGTCCGCGCCCGTCCCGCCCTGCGGCGGCGACACCATCGCGTCGCCGCGCTCGAATTGCCGGAACGCCTCGGCGATGTGCTTGCGCAGCAGCGCCACGTCCCACGGCCGGGTCAGGTGCTTCTGCACCGACCCCGCGCCGACCGCGTCGCTGATCGACTGCGCATCGGCATAACCGGACAACAGGATGCGCACGACGTCCGGATACAGCGCCTTGACCCGCTGCAGCAGGTCGACGCCGGACCGGGCCGGCGTGCGGAAGTCCGACACGATCACGCCCACGCGATGCTGCGCGAGCAGGTCGAGCGCATCGTCGGGCGCGGTCGCGCCGAGGATCTCGTAGCCGTCGCGGCTCAGCGCCCGCCGGAGCAGTTGCAGGACCGAGCGGTCGGCGTCGACCAGCAGCAGCGTCCGGTGCAGCAGCTCGCGCCGCCGGCAATGATCCGGCAGTTCCGCGCCGACGGACAGCATGTCGGCGATTTCCGCGCCCGTGACCGGATGGCTGAAGTAGTAGCCCTGCATCGCATGGCAGCGATGCCGGTTCAGGAACGACAACTGCGCTTCCGTCTCCACGCCTTCGGCCACCGTCTCCATGTTCAGCGACTCCGCCATCGCGATGATCGAGCGCGTCAGCGACGCCCCTTCCGCGCTCGTGGTCACGTCGCTCAGGAACGACTTGTCGATCTTGACGACGTCGAACGGCAGGTCCTTCAGATACGACAGGCTCGAATAGCCGGTGCCGAAGTCGTCCAGCGACAGCACGACGCCCAGCGCCTTCAGTTCGCGCAGCGTATGCACGATCGCACGGCGGTCCTGCATCAGCACGCTCTCGGTCAGCTCGAGCTCGAGCCACGCCGGCGCGAGGCCGGTTTCGTCGAGCGTCGCGCGCACCTTGTCGGCCACGTTCTGCTGCCGGAACTGGCGCGCCGACAGGTTGACGGCGACCGGGATCGGCGGATGCCCTTCCCGCTGCCACGCGACGGCCTGCGCGCACGCGGTGCGCAACACCCATTCCCCGATCGGCACGATCAGCCCGGTTTCTTCCGCGATCGGGATGAAGCGGTCGGGCGGAATCACGCCGACGCCCGGACGCCGCCAGCGAATCAGCGCCTCGACGCCGCTGATCTGGCCGGTCTTGAGATCGACCTTCGGCTGGTAGTACAGCGCCAGCTCGTCGTTCGCGACGGCCTGGTGCAGCGCGTTCTCGAGCTCGGCCCGCTCGTCCACCCGGGCGCCGAGCTCGCGCGTGTAGAAGCTGTAGCAATTGCGCCCGCGCTCCTTCGCGCAATACAGCGCGGCGTCGGCCGTCCTCAGCAGCGTCTCCGTGTCGGCGCCGTCGACCGGGCAGAGGCTGACGCCGACGCTCGTCGTCACGTGCAGGTCATGGGTGTCGAACGTGAACGGCGCGACGAAGGTGCCGAGCATCTTGCGGGCGATCGCGTCCGCATCCGCCGGCGTCGACAGGTTGACCAGCATCACGACGAACTCGTCGCCGCCGAGCCGCGCGACCGTGTCGCCGTCGCGCACCGCCGCCTTGAGGCGCGCCGCGACGGCCCGCAGCAGGGCGTCGCCGACCGAATGGCCGAAGGTGTCGTTGACGTGCTTGAAGCGGTCCAGGTCGAGCACCATCACCGCGACCATCTGCCCCGTGCGCCGCGCCTGCGACAGCGCCTGCTCCATGCGGTCGCTCAGCAGGTTGCGGTTGGGCAGGCCGGTCAGCGCATCGTGGTTGGCCAGGTATTCGATGCGCCCTTGCTGCGCCTTGCGCTCGGTGATGTCCTGCACGATGCCGCGCAGGATGATCGCGTGGTTCGGGTCGCGGCTCGATTCCGCCTGGTGCAGCACGTGGCGCTCGGTGCCGTCCGCGTGCATCAGCCGATGCTCGAGCGAGAACGCGGCGCCTTCGGTGCGCAGGCTCGTGAACGACTGGATCAGCAACGGCTGCTCGTCGGCCGGCACGGCCTGCAGCAGCCGGTCGAAGGTGGGCGGCGTGCGGTCGGCGTCGAGGCCGAGGATCCGGTACAGCTCCGGCGACCAGTAGCCGTCCGCGCGGCCGGCCTGGCACTCCCAGTTGCCCACGTGCGCGAGCGCCTGCGCATGGGTCAGGCTGGTCTCGGCGGTGGCCAGCCGTTCGAGCGTGGCGGCGGCCCGCAGCAGGTAGCGGATCCGGTAGCCGAGCAGCTTCCAGCGCATCGGCTTCGACACGAAATCGGTCGCGCCGGCGTCGAACGCGCTCGCGATCGACGCGTCGTCGTCGTTGCCGGTCAGCATCACGATCGGCACGCGTCGCCCTTCCGGCAGCGCGCGCAGCCGGCGGCAGCATTCGAAGCCGTCGCCGCCCGGCATCTCGACGTCGAGCAGCACCAGGTCGGGGCGATGACGCAGGAACGCATCGATGCCGGCCTGCGGCGCCGCCGCTTCCTCGACGCGAAAGCCGTCGGGCTCGAGCGTCTCCACGACCAGCAGGCGCGTCATTACGTCGTCGTCGATGACCAGGATCACCGGCGCAGCGGAATTTCGATCGTTCACGACTGGGTTCCCTCCTTCTCCCGTTGCTCCCATTGCTCAAGCCGCCGATCCGGCGACCCGTTCCGTTCTCAATGCGGCCTGCGCCCGCCCGAATTCGGCGTCCGTGCCCGCGATCAGGTCCGCCGCCGCGGCGACTTCGGCGGCGCGCGCGAACTGCTCGATCTCGCGGCAACGCGCCGACAGCCGGTGGGCGCCGACATTCGCGCTGCTAGATTTCAGCGTGTGCGCGGCAATCTTGAGTGCGACGGCGTCGCCCGCCGCGACGGCCGCGTGCATATCGCCGATCAGCCGCGGCGCATCGAGCGTGAACTGGTCGATGATCCGGGTCAGGACGTCGGGGCGGCCGGGCCGCTGCAGCGCGCGCAATGCGTCGAGCGCGTTGCGGTCGATCACGTTCGCGTCGTCGTCCGCGTCATCCGCATCGGCATCCGTGGCGGCGCTCGCCGCGTCGATGGCCGCGTCGATTGCGTCGTCGCTCGCGGCCACCGCGATCGCTGCCGGCGCAGCGTCGCGGGAAAAGTGTGCGAGCAGCTTCAGCAGCGCGTCGCGACGGAACGGCTTGCTCAGGTAGTCGTCCATGCCGGCGGCGAGACACCGTTCCCGGTCGCCGCTGATCGCATTGGCCGTCAACGCGATCACGGGCAGGCGCGGCGCGCCCGTCTCCGCCTCGCGCCGCCGCAGCAACTGCGTCGCTTCGAAACCGTCCATCAGCGGCATCTGGCAGTCCATCAGCACGACGTCGAACCGTTCGTTCGCCAGCCGCTCCAGCGCCTGCCGGCCGTTCTCGGCCACCGCCACGTCGTAGCCCGTGTCTTCCAGCATCGCCAGCGTGATCTGCTGGTTGACCGCGTTGTCCTCGACCAGCAGCACCCGCGCCGACGCCGCGCCGCGCGGCGGACCGTCGTCCGGCTCGGCGTCGGCGCAGACCGGCGCCGCCGACGGCAGCCGGGGCGGCGTCACGCGCATCGCCGACGCGATGCACGCGTACAGGTCCGCCCCGTGCAGCGGCTTGGTCAGGCGGGCGTCGATGCCGAGCTCGTGCGCGACCTGGATGCTGTCCATCCTCTCGAACGCGGTCAGCGTGATGATCCGGAGCGCGCGCAGCGCGGGATCGTGGCGGATATGCCGCACGAGCGAGATGCCGTCCATGCCCGGCATCCGCACATCGACGATCGCCAGGTCGAACGGTTGCCCGTCGGCAGCGGCGGCCCGCAGCTGCGCCAGCGCGTCATCGCCGCCGCTGGCCGTGGCGACGCGCAGTTGCCATTCGATCGCATGCTCGACGAGCACGCGGCGATCGGTCTCGCTGTCGTCCGCGATCAGCACCTTCAGCCCGGCCAGCGACCGTCTGGCGCCCTCGAGCGCGCCGGCCGCGCCGCCTGCCGGCTCGAGCCGCGCCGTCACGGTGAACACCGAGCCGAGGCCGGGCGCGGATTCGACGCCGAGCGCGCCGCCCATCATCTCGGCCAGCTGGCGGGAAATCACGAGCCCGAGCCCGGTCCCGCCATATTTGCGGGCGGTCGAGCTGTCGGCCTGCTGGAACGGCTTGAACAGTTGCGCGGACACGTCCGGCGCGATGCCGATGCCGCTGTCGGCGATCGTGAACGTGACGAGGCCGTGGTCCGAATACGAGACGGCCAGCTCGACCTGCCCGCGCTCGGTGAACTTGATCGCGTTGCCGACCAGGTTCGTCAGGATCTGCCGCAGCCGGACCGGGTCGCCGCGCACCCATTCCGGCACCGGGCCCTGCTTGCGGAACCGCAGCGCGAGCGCCTTGCGCGTGGCGGTGGGTTCGAGCAGCGAGACGACGTCGTCGAGCAGCTGGTACAGGTTGAACGCGACGTGCTCCAGCACCAGCTTGCCGGCCTCGATCTTCGAGAAATCCAGGATGTCGTCGATGATGGTCAGGAGCGTCTGGCCGGACCGATACACGGTGTCGACGAAGTTCCGCTGCTTCGCGGTGAGCCGCGTGCGCTGCAGCAGTTCGGTCATGCCGAGCACGCCGTTCATCGGCGTGCGGATTTCGTGGCTCATCCGCGCGAGGAATTCCGACTTCGCCGAATTCGCGGCTTCCGCCGCCGCGATCGCGGCCTGCAATTCGACGTCGCGCCGTTCGATTTCATCGAGCATCGTGTTGAAGCCGGCGATCAGCGTCGCGACTTCGTCGGTGCCCTGGTGACGCACGCGCAGCGACAGGTCGCTGCCGCCGTGAATGCGCGCCATCGTGCGCGTCAGGTTCGACAGCGGGCGCGAGATCGACGTGCCGATGCGACGGCTGATCGCGAGACCGAAGACGGCGAGCAGCAGCGCCACGGCGACAATCATGGCGACCGCGACCGCCATCGAGCGGTAGACCCGCGACACGATCCCGCGCTGCTGCAGGTCGACGCGCACGACCTCCTGTTCCGCATCGGCCGCGAGGCGATTCGCGGTCGTGTCGACCTCCGCGACGATGCGCTGCATGCTCGCGTCGTTGGACAGCATGTGCGACTTCACCGCCAGGACGTGGCGTGCGGCTCCGATCAGCTCCGCGGCCAGCGGAGCCACACCCTGCGCGCGGCCCAGTGTGCCCTGCCTGTTGGCGACGAGCGCCTCCCGCAGCGCGTTCGTCGAGGCGGCAAGGTTGCCGATATCCTCCTGTATCTCGTCATCGGCACGCTTGAGCTGTTGCGTGCCTTCGCTTTGCGCGACCATGCGGACGCCTGCCGTCAATTCCTCGACGCCCCCTTTGACGACCGCCGACAGGTAATTGATCCGGGCCGCTCGCCGCTGGAAGGCGATCGCTTCATCGAGACGCTGTCGCGCCTTGACGATCCGCAACGCGAACGGATCGACGATTTCCGCCAGCTTCATGTCCAGCGCATCGAGCGCCTTCGAGACCTGGTCCACCTTTGCGTGGTAGCGCGCGGCGGCGGCCGGCTCCGCGAACATCCTGCCGCGCAGTGCGATGAGGCTCTCGTTGCCGTCGAGGATATCGGCCGCCACGCGCTCGAGCGCATTCGCGACATCGCGCGTCGCACCGGCATCGACGTTCGGCGCAGCGAGCGCCATCGCATTGCGCACACCGTCGAAGGCGGCCTTCATCCGCTCCCGCAGCGGCGCGAGCCGGTATCGGTTCGGCGCGTCGTCGACGTTATCGACGAGGGTGATGATGTCCTTGACGGTCGCGCGGACCTGGTCGAGCGCATGAATCGTCCGGTTGAACGCGATATTGGCCGCCAGCGCGTCGCTCACCGCCGTGTCGGCCTGGCTGTCCATCCGTTCGGTCTCCTTGCCGATCGCCGTCAGCAACGCCTCGCTCCGTGCCTGGGCGCGCGCGACCAGCAAACTGTCCACGTCGAGCTGCGCCTTGTCCCGCAGACGCTCGCCGACGCCTTCGTTCATCGACTGGAGCATCGCCTGCAGGTGGTCGTACGGTTCGTCGATGGCGTGCATGTCGATCGCGCGCACGGCGGCCGTGACGGTCGCGATCCGCTGCAATTGCGTTTCGATCGCCGACGTCGCGTCTTCCTGCTCGTACGCGTCCTGCGCCTGCTCGAGCCGCCTGAAATCCGCCGCGAGCTCGGCGTACGCGCGCTGGAGTTCGTTGCTGCGCACCTGCAACGGCAGCGATTCCGTCGTCAGCGTGCGCACGCCGGAGGCAATGCCGTGCACGGCAAGCAGGCTGGTCGCGGAGATCGCCAGCACGCCGAGCAGCATCAGGCTGGTGCTGGCGACAAGCTTGGCCTTGATGTCCATGCACCCCTCCGGGATCGGGATGGCCCGCGCGGCCATCCAAATGCGTTACCTGGCCGGCGCGTCCAGGGGCGTGAGCTGTCCGTGCGCGATTTCGGTGAGGAACACCGCGTTCAGCGCCTGATGATGGTCCGCGCCCAGGTCGGCCACCAGACCGCCCAGGTCGAGGTGCCGGATCGATTCGAGCGCCTGCATCAGGGTCGCCCGGGTCGGCGACGGGCCCGCGCGTTCGAGTCCGATCAGCATGATCTTCGCGTCGATGCAGCCCTCGAGGTTCGCCACGCCCGCGCGCTCCCCCGGAAAATGCCGCTCGATCAGCCGTGTGCAGTCCCGGACCACGTCGCGGTCGCTCTGCGGGAGCGGCACGACCTGCGAGATCAGCATGCCCTCGCCGTCGGCGCCCACGAGGCGCAGCAGGTCGTCGGTGCCGACGAAGGACACCGCCGCGAGCCGGGCCTTGAGGCCCTCGCGGCGCGCGTCGCGCATGAACGCGGCGATCGGCGCATAGGGGCCGCCCATGATGACGACGTCCGGCCGGCCCTCCAGCACCGACGCGAGACCCGTGTCGACCGCCGTCGTCCCGCGCCGGAAGGTGCCCGTCGCGACGACCTCCAGGCCATGACGCTGCAGCGCCAGCCGCGTGCCCGCCAGCAACGCGAGCCCGAAGGCGTCGTCCTGATAGAACACGGCGAAGCGTTTTGCGCCGTCGTGCGCGATGAAATGGTCGACCAGCGCGCGCGTCTCGTCCTCATAGCTGGCGCGGATGGTGAAGAGCTCCGGAATCACCGGCTTGCGCAGCGCCATCGCGCCGGTGAGCGCGCCGACGAGCGGAATGCCGGTGTCCTTGATGATCGGCAGCACCGCCATGGTCGTCGGCGTGCCGATGTAGCCGAACAGCGCGAACACGTGACGCTGTTCGATCATCTCCAGCGTGCCGTCGATGGTCCGGTCGGGCTCGTAGCGATCGTCGGCGACGACGAGGTCGATCTTCCTGCCGTGCACGCCGCCGCGCGCGTTCGCATCGTCGAACACGGCTTGCGCCCCGATGCGCAGCCCGCGTCCGAGGCCGCCCGCGCCGCCCGTCTGCGCGTTGACCATGCCGAGGCGGATCGCGTCGTCGGTCACGCCGGGGTCCGCCGCGAAGCACGCGGTGGGGGCCGGCATCGCGACGAGACACGCGACCAGCAGCGTTCCTCGCCAGCTCGCGCGAACGGAAAAAGACCATGCCGAAAACGCACTGGCGCCCATGCTACGTTCCTCTTCGGCACACGGTGACAACGACCTGTCCGGCGATGTGCCCGCCGCATGCCCGCGCGACAGGAAACGCTTACGAAATATATATAGGTGGCATTAAATGCGACTGCAAGTCAGCGGGACGGAATGCAAGCCGCCCATAATTTCATTCCAATTGCCGATTCGACTTTTTATTTCTCTTTTTGAATCGGTGACGGCGTCGCCGGGCCGTGCCGCACCGGTGCGTGCGGACATGAATCGCCGGCAATCCGCGCGGATTGCCGGCGAACGCCGCTTTACATCTTCACTTCGTCGAGGAAGGTCTTCTTGCCGCTCTTGTAGCCGTACAGCGAGATCACGCCGTGCTTCAGGTCGCCCTTCGCGTCGAAGTTCGTCGTGCCGATCACGCCCGCGTAGTTCGTCGCCGGCATCGCGGCCAGGATCTTCGCCGGATCGGTCGAGTTCGAGCGCTTCATCGCGTCGACGATGATGTACACCGCGTCATACGCGAACGGCGCATCGAACTTGATGACCTGGCCGAAGCGCTTCTCGTACTTCGCCCGGAACGCCGCGCCGCCCGGCATCTTCTCGAGCGCCGCGCCGGCCTGCGAGCAGACCACGTTCGACGCCGCTTCGCCCGCGAGGTCGGACAGCTGCTCCGTGCACACGCCGTCGCCCGAGAAGATCTTCGCGCGCAGGCCGAGCTGCTTCGCCTGCTTCGCGAACGGGCCGCCCGTCGCGTCCATGCCGCCGTACATGATCGCGTCCGGGTTCTCGCCCTTGATCTTGGTCAGGATCGCGCGGAAGTCGACCGCCTTGTCGTTCGTCGCGTCATGCGACGTGACCTTCAGGCCGAGCGCCTTCGCCTTCTTCTCGAATTCGTTCGCGAGGCCCTGGCCATAGGCGGTCGAATCGTCGACCACCGCGACGCTCTTGATGCCCTTCGATTGCGCATAGGCCGCGAGCGCCGGGCCCTGCTGCGCGTCGGTCGCGACGACGCGGTACGTCGTCTTGAAGCCCTGCTGCGTGTACGTCGGGTTGGTCGCCGACGGCGAGATCTGCAGGATGCCCGCGTCGCTGTAGATCTTCGACGCCGGGATCGACGTGCCCGAGTTCAGGTGGCCGATCACCGCGACGACCTTGTTGTCGACGAGCTTCTGCGCGACCTGCGTCGCCTGGCGCGGGTCGGCGGCGTCATCCTGGCCGTCGAGCTGCAGCGTGATCTTCTGGCCGCCGATCGTGAGGCCCTTCGCGTTGATCTCTTCGATGGCGAGACGCGCGCCGTTCTCGTTGTCCTTGCCGAGGTGGGCAATCCCGCCCGTCAGCGGTTCGACGCTGCCGATCCGGACAGTCTGGTCCGCCATCGCATCGGCGACAGCCACCGACGACAGAACGGCCGCAACTCCGATCAGCATGTGCTTGCGCGTCTTGAGCGCTTTTTGTTGTCTCATCTTTGTTTCCTAAAATGTGGACGACGCTTTGATCTGCGTCTCAATGGATTGCCGATTGACGCCCGCCATCTATCTCGGAACGGCGCCGGCAATCTCAGAATTCTCGCTCCGGCGGGAAATGTGTCAAGTGAACATAATTGACCGGCGCTCTACTGACTCGCGTCGATTGAGCCGCGTCATGAAACGGCAATGAAATAACGGCTAAATCCGCTCAAATGGCGCATGAAAGGCCGCATCTTCAATACGCTTGCCTTTTTGGCTTCGTCAGCCGACGTCCCGCATCAACCGGATCAACTGTTCGCGCAGCCACTGGTTGGCCTGGTCGCGGTCGGCGCTGCGATGCCAGTAGCAGCAGTATTCGAGGGCGGGCAACTCGAACGGCAGTTCGAGAATGCGCGCCGGATAACGGCGCAGCAGCCGGACCGGCGCGGTCAGCGCGAGATCGCCGCGCATCGCGATCAGCGGCGCGACCATGTAGTGCTGGACGCGCATCTGGATGTTGCGGCGCCGGCCGAGGCGGGCGAGTTCCGCGTCGACGTGGCCGGCGCCGGTGCGGCGGCTCGACACGTGGATGTGCCCCATCGCCAGGTAGTCGTCCAGCGTCAGCACCTCGCCCTTGAACGGATGATCTTCGCGAATCATGCACGCGTAGCGGTCGCGTTCGACCTGCGCCTGGTGCAGGTACGGATCGTCGATCAGCGGCGCGTCGACCGCGATGTCGACGGAGCCGTTCGCCAGCGCGGTCGCCACCTCGCGGCGATCGGTGTAGTAGCTGTGCACGTGCATGCCGGGCGCCTGCTGCTGCAGCAGCTCGCCGAGCGCCGGCAGCACCAGCGCCTCGGTCAGGTCGCTCATGCTCAGCCGGAACACGCGCGTGGACGACGCGGGATCGAACACGTCGCCCTCGTGCACGCTGGAGTCGAGCAGCTGCAGCGCCTCGCGCACGCGGCCGATGATGTTCTCGGCCATCGGCGTCGGCTTCATGCCCGCCGGCGTGCTCACGAACAGCGGGTCGTTCAGCGCCTTGCGCATCCGCGCGAGCGCATTGCTGACGGCCGGCTGCGTGATGCTCAGCACTTCAGCCGCGCGCGTCAGGTTGCGCTTGTCGTAGATCGCCTCGAATACGACGAACAGGTTCAGGTCCAGCTTCGATAAACGCATCGCGTCGCCTCCTCGCCGGCATCTTAAGGCGTGCGCCGCGCTGGCGTCCATGCCGGGACGCTCAATCGAGTCAGGCTGTCTTGTCGACGATTTCGTACTTCTGTTGCGCCGCATCGACATGGATGAGGGTGTCGAGCACGCGAATCTCAGGCGGATGGCCATAGACCCTTTCGACCATCGCCCTGTATTCGGCGCCATGCCATCGCGCGGCCGCCTCGCGGGTACGCCAGATATACACTCCGCCGCCTTCGTTGGCGACCTCGTCGTGGAAGTACCATTTATGCAGCAAGTCGGGGTTTTGCGCCCATTTCGCCGCCGTGGTTTCGTAACGCGCCAGGAGCGTGGCGGCATCCACGTCCGGCTCGAGCTTGAAGAAGACGATTTCAGTGATCATGGCGATGCCTCCGTTGCAAGTGGGACGTCTACCGCTGACCGCAACCGGTCATGCGACGGCGCCCAGGCGCCATCGCATCGACCGGATTGTAAATAAACCTGCGTTATCGCGCCGGCATGACCGATACAGTCGGGCGTCTCGCATGCCACCTGCGTTATGCGCCGCGCGTGACCGGCATGTCGGCCACGCCGCCGAGCCGGTGCAGGTGCTTCGCGAGTTCGAGCTTGGCGATGGCCGCGCGATGCACTTCGTCCGGGCCGTCGGCAAAGCGCAGCGTGCGCTGGAGCGCGTACGCGTACGCCAGCGGAAAGTCGTCCGACACGCCGGCGCCGCCGTGCGCCTGGATCGCCCAGTCGATGATCTGGCACGCGATGTTCGGCGCCACCACCTTGATCATCGCGATCTCGGCCTTCGCGACCTTGTTGCCGACGGTGTCCATCATGTACGCGGCCTTCAGCGTCAGCAGGCGCGCCTGCTCGATCATGCAGCGCGCTTCGGCGATGCGCTCGTGCCACACGCTGTGCTGCGCGAGCGGCTTGCCGAACGCGACGCGCGACGTCAGGCGCTTGCACATCAGCTCCAGCGCGCGCTCGGCGATGCCGATGCTGCGCATGCAGTGGTGGATGCGGCCCGGCCCGAGGCGGCCTTGCGCGATCTCGAAGCCGCGGCCTTCGCCCAGCAGGAGGTTCGACACGGGCACGCGCACGTCCTTCAGGTCGATCTCCATGTGGCCGTGCGGCGCGTCGTCGTAGCCGAACACCGGCAGGTGGCGCAGCACGGTGATGCCCGGCGTGTCGGCCGGCACCAGGATCATCGATTGCTGCTCGTGGCGGCCCGCATCCGGGTCGGTCTTGCCCATCACGATGTAGACCGCGCAGCGCGGATCGCCGCCGCCCGACGACCACCATTTGCGGCCGTTGATCACGTACTCGTCGCCCTGGCGCTCGATCCGGCATTCGATGTTGGTCGCGTCCGACGACGCCACCGCCGGCTCGGTCATCAGGAACGCCGAGCGAATCTCGCCGCGCAGCAGCGGCTCGAGCCAGCGGTCCTTCAGCGCGTCGGACGCATAGCGTTCGAGCGTCTCCATGTTGCCGGTGTCCGGCGCGGAGCAGTTGAACACTTCCGCGGCCCAGGGCACCCGGCCCATGATCTCGCAGAGCGGCGCGTATTCCAGGTTCGACAGGCCTTCCGGCGCGCGCGACGAGCGCGGCAGGAACAGGTTCCACAGGCCCGCTTCGCGCGCCAGCGGCTTCAGTTCCTCGATCACCGTGGTCGGCACCCATGCATTGCCCGCGCGGCGATTCGCGGCCACCTCCTGTTCGAAGCGATGCTCGTTCGGATAGATGTGTTGATCGAAGAACGCCAGCAGGCGCGCCTGCATTTCCTTGACTTTGGGCGAGTATTCGAAGTTCATGTTTCTGGTCCTGAAATGAGGGGGTGAATTTCCCGGCTATCGACTGATCGGAACCCTGATCGCGTCCTCAGAGGGCCGACACGCCGCCGTCGACGGCGACGGCTTGGCCGGTCATGTAGGCGTTTTCCTTTGCGCACAGCATCAGCATCGTCGCGACCACTTCCTCCGGCCGGCCGAGGCGCTTCATCGGCGCGCCTTGCGCGAGAAAATCCTGCTTGTCGCCGATGTCGCTGTCGGTCACCATCGGCGTCGCGCTGTAGAACGGGCAGATCGCGTTCACGCGGATGCCGCGGCGCGCGTATTCGACGGCCGCCGTCTTCGTGAGCCCGACGACCGCGTGCTTCGACGCCGCATAGGCGGCCAGCTTCGGCGCGCCGCCGAGGCCCGCCATCGACGCGACGTTCAGGATCACGCCGCCGCCCTGCGTGAGCATCTGGCGGATCTGGTGCTTCATCCCGAAGAACACACCCTTCGCATTGACCGCGAAGCTCAGGTCGAGATCGGCTTCGTCGGTGTCGATCAGCGCCTTCATCGGCGGCGCGATGCCCGCGTTGTTCACGCCGACGTCGAGCCGGCCGAAGCGCGCAACCGCCGCACCGACGAGCGCGGCGACGTCGGCCTCCACGCGCACGTCGCAGCGCTGCGCGACCACCTCCGCGCCCGCCGCGCGCAGCGGCGCGGCCGCGCGTTCGAGCCCGTCGGCGTTCAGGTCGCCGAGCACGAGCCGCGCGCCCGTCGCCGCGAGCTCGCTCGCCAGCAGCGCGCCGAAGCCGCTCGCGGCGCCGGTGATCAGCGCGACCTGGCCTGCGTAGCTGTCGAGCCTCATCGCGCGCTCAGATCGTCAGGCCGCCGTCGACGACGATGCACTCGCCGTTCGTATAGCTCGACGCGTCCGACACGAGGTACAGCACGGTGCCGGCCATTTCGCGCGGCTCCGCGTGACGGCGCAGCGGAATCTTCGCCTTCCAGGTTTCGTAGATCGACGGATCGTCGAACAGCGCGCCGGCGAACTTGGTCTTCGTAAGTCCCGGCAGCAGCGCGTTCACGCGAATCCCGAGCGGCCCGCATTCCTTCGCGAATGCGCGCGTCATGTTGACGACCGCCGCCTTCGTGATCGAGTAGATGCCCTGCCGGTCGCCCGGCTGCAGCGCGTTCACCGACGCGGTATTGACGATCGCGCCGCCGCCCTGCGCCCGCATCAGCTTGCCGGCCTCGACCGACATGAAGAAATAGCCGCGGATGTTCACCTCGACGGTCTTGTCGTAGGCCGCGAGATCGGTATCGAGGATGTGGCCGAAGTACGGATTCGCGGCGGCGTTGTTGACGAGGATGTCGAGGCGCCCATGCTTGCCTCGGATCTGCTCGAACGCGGCGGCGATGTCCTCCATCCGGCCCACGTGGCAGGCCAGCGCCTCGGCCTTGCCGCCCGCCGCGACGATCTCGTCGGCGACCGCGCGGCAGTCGTCGATCTTGCGGCTCGACACGATCACGTGCGCACCCTGCTCCGCGAGCAGCTTCGCGATTTCCTCGCCGATCCCGCGGCTCGCGCCGGTCACGAGCGCGATCTTCCCCGTCAGGTCGAACAGATTCGTTGCCATTTATTGCTCCTCCATGTATGTATGTGCGCGCGGCGCGTGCCGCGTCGGCTTCAGGTCGTTCAGCGATGGGCGTCGATCACGCGCACGGCTTCCTCGGCGAGCCGCCCCGCCATTTCGCCGACTTCGCGCGCCTTCGTGCTCGACGCGTTGCCCTTCAGCGCGCGGGCCTTCACGCCCTGCGCGATCGCGGCGAGCCGGAAGAAGCTGAACGCGAGATAGAAATGCCAGTTCTCGATCGGCGCGATGCCGCGCAGCGCGCAATAGCGCGCGACGATCTGCGCTTCGTGCGGAATGCCGAGCGCGTCGCGATCCTCGCCTGCGAGCCCCGGCACGTTGCCGGCGGACGGCAGCCGCAGGCACATGCAGAAATACGCGAGATCGGCGAGCGGATTGCCGAGCGTCGACAGCTCCCAGTCGAGCACCGCCTTCACGCGGTAGCTGTCGCGCTCGAACATCAGGTTGTCGATCCGGAAGTCGCCGTGCACGAGCGCCGGCCGGCCGGCGTCGGCCGGGCAAGCCTTCGGCAGCCAGTCGATCAGCGTCTCCATCGCGTCGAGCCGCTCCGTTTCCGCCGCGCGATACTGCTTCGTCCACACGCCGATCTGGCGCTCGAAATAATTGCCGGGACGCCCGTAGTCGGACAGGCCGGCCGCGTCGACGTCGACCTCGTGCAGCGCGACCATCGTCTGCAGCACCGCGTCGTAGCAGATCGCGCGATCAGCCTTAGGCAGGTCGGGCAGCGCGGGGCTCCAGAAGATCCGTCCGTCCTCGTAGCTCATCACGTAGAACAGGCTGCCGATCACGTCGCGGTCCTCGCACAGGTGATACGGACGCGCGACCGGCACGGCGGTGCCCGACAGCGCGGTGAGGATCCGGAATTCGCGGTCCACCGCATGCGCGGACTTCAGCAGCTCGCCCGGCGGCTGCCGCCGGAGCACGTAGCGGCCGCTCTTCGCGTTCAGCAGGAAGGTCGGGTTCGACTGGCCGCCGGCGAACTTCTCCGCGTCGACGGGCCCCTCGAAACCGGGGATGTGTTGTTCCAGATACTGCGTCAGCCTGGCGATATCGAGTTGCTGCGGTGAGTTCGTCATCGTCGCGATCGTTCCGTGAGGTGGGTCAGCCGTAGGTCCGGAAGGCATGTCGTTCGGGGTCCTGCAGATGCGGGATGCCGTTGAACGACGCCAGGTTGAACGCATCGGCGTTGAAGAAATACTGCGAGATGGCGCTGTTGCGGATCTGCAGGTTCAGCGCGATCGCGCTCGACGGCGGCGCCGCGAGCACCTGCTGCACGGTGACGGCGATCGGCCCGCCCGAGCTCACCGCGAGCACGCGCTGCCCGCCGCCTTGCCGGATCGCGGCGCGCGCGTCGGCGACGCGCTGCTGGAACTGCGCCCACGTTTCGGGCACGGGCCCGCTCAGCATGTCCTCCGACCACAGCTGCAGCAGTTGCCGCAGCGCGCGGAAATGCTCCTTCATCGATCCGGCCGCGAGCCGCGCGAGCTCCGGATAGTCGGCGGCGGCCGCGGCGAACAGCCCTTCGAAGTCGTATTCGTTCAGGCCCGGATGCCGGTCGCAGCCGACGTCCTCGCGGCCCATCCCGCGCAGGATCGCGTCGACCGTCTGCGCGTGGCGCGCCAGCGTGCCGCAGATCACGCGGTCGAACACGATGTCCTGCTGCGCGAAGTATTCGCCGAGCCAGACGCTTTGCCGTTCGCCGAGCGCGGAGAGCCGGTCGTAGTTCTCCGTGCCGAACGACGCCTGTCCGTGCCGTACCAGATAGAGTTCAGCCATCGCATGCTCATCCAAGTGTGGCGTTCAGATTAGCGGCCGGGCGTGCATTTTTGAAATTTATTTGTTGAATCGACCAGTATTCATGATGTGAATTCCCGAGTGACCGGTCGGGAGCAGCGTTGGGGTGAGCGGCTGGAAGTCGATCGGCACGACGCGTGGAACCGTTTTCATGACAGGGCTCGCAACCTGCGGCTCGCCTTTCGTTGCGCCGCACCCGACCGGTGACGTCACGACTGCACGCGTCGCGCGTGCGGTCAGAGCGCGGCCGCCAGCTCCGGCACGAGCGTGAACAGATCGCCGACGAGGCCGTAGTCCGCGACGCTGAAGATCGGCGCTTCCGGATCCTTGTTGATCGCGACGATCACCTTCGAATCCTTCATGCCCGCCAGGTGCTGGATCGCGCCCGAGATGCCGACCGCGATGTACAGCTGCGGCGCGACGATCTTGCCGGTCTGGCCAACTTGATAATCGTTCGGCACGTAGCCCGCGTCGACCGCGGCGCGCGATGCGCCCAGCGCCGCCTGCAGCTTGTCGGCCAGCGGCTCCAGCACCTTCGTGTAGTTCTCGCCGCTGCCCAGACCTCGGCCGCCCGACACGATGATGCTTGCCGACGTCAGCTCCGGACGGTCCAGCTTCGTCACTTCACGGCTCACGAACTGCGACTTGCCTGCGTCTGCCGCGGCTTCGATCTTCTCGACCGCTGCGCTGCCGCCTTCGGCCGCAACCGGATCGAAGCCCGTCGCACGCACCGTGATCACCTTCACCGGATCGCTCGATTGCACGGTCGCGATTGCGTTGCCTGCGTAGATCGGCCGCTCGAACGTGTCGGCCGAATCGACCGCCGTGATGTCCGAGATCTGCGCGACGTCGAGCTTCGCCGCGATGCGCGGCGCGATGTTCTTGCCGTAGGCGGTCGCCGGCGCGAGGATGTGCGAGTAATCCTTCGCGATGTTCAGCGCGGTCGCCTCGACGTTTTCCGCGAGGCCTGCGGCCAGTTGCGGCGCGTCGGCCAGCAGCACCTTGCCGGCGCCTGCGATCTTCGCCGCCGCATCCGCAGCGGCTTGTGCGTTGTGGCCCGCGACCAGCACGTGAATGTCGCCGCCGATCTTCTGCGCCGCCGCCACCGTGTTCAGCGTCGCGGCCTTGATCGACGCGTTGTCGTGTTCTGCAATCACCAGAATCGTCATTTCTTTCCGCTCCCTCTTACAGCACCTTGGCTTCGGTCTTCAGCTTCTCGACCAGCGTCTTCACGTCCGGCACCTTCACGCCGGCTGCGCGCTTCGGCGGCTCGACCACCTTCAGCGTCTTCAGGCGCGGCGCAACGTCGACCCCGAGGTCTTCCGGCTTCACCGTGTCCAGCGGCTTCTTCTTCGCCTTCATGATGTTCGGCAGCGTCACGTAGCGCGGCTCGTTCAGGCGCAGGTCGGTCGTGACCACGGCCGGCAGCGTCAGCGACAGCGTTTCCGCGCCGCCGTCGACTTCACGCGCAACGGTCGCACGGCCGTCGGCGATCGTCACCTTCGACGCGAACGTCGCCTGCGGCAGGCCCGCCAGCGCAGCCAACATCTGGCCGGTCTGGTTCGAATCGTCGTCGATCGCCTGCTTGCCGAGGATCACCAGCTGCGGCTGCTCCTTGTCGACCAGCGCCTTCAGGATCTTCGCGACGGCGAGCGGCTCGACGCCGTCGTTCGATTCGACGAGGATCGCGCGATCCGCGCCGATCGCAAGCGCCGTGCGCAGCGTTTCCTGCGCTTGCGCGACGCCGACCGACACCGCGACGATTTCCGTCGCCACGCCCGCTTCCTTCAGGCGCACCGCTTCTTCAACGGCGATCTCGTCGAACGGGTTCATCGACATCTTCACGCTCGCGAGATCGGCGCCCGATTCATCCGCCTTCACGCGCACCTTCACGTTCGCATCCACGACGCGCTTCACCGCCACCAGCACTTTCATCGCTTCTCCTGATTCAATTGCGTCGATCGGGTTCGTCCGCCGCCCGCGCCTGCTCCAGCGTCAGGAAACGCGAGCGATTGCGCGCGGCCGTTCCGGTGCTCGGCGAATAGTCGTCCCGGGAAGGCGGAGCCTGACGAAAACGTCCTGCGCAGACGCGCGATGCCAAGCCGCGCGAACACGGCGAATCGCCAGTTACTACGAATTCCTGATCTTATTCACCAGGGCTCCGGCTTCGCACCGGCCGGAAGCCCTGCCACGAACGCGCGGTCCTTATTCGCGCGCCCAACCTTCCTGATAGAGCTTGCCTGCGAGCACGCCGAGGCGCGACGTGAGCACGTAGTTCTCGCCGTCTTCGATCAATGCGGAACGCACGTCGCGGAACAGCTTCTCGATCGGGAATTCGCGCGTGGTGCCGTTGCCGCCGAACAGCTGGAATGCTTCATGCGTGATCTTCATCGCTTCCTCGGTCACGCTCACCTTGGCCTGCGCGGTCGCGTACGGGTGGCCCTGCGGCGCCATCCGCGAGAAGGCGAGGCTGCGGCGGGCGATCGCGCGCGCCATCTCCAGCCGGCGCAGCATCTCGCCCAGGCGCAGATGCGTCATCTGGTGGTCGATCAGCAGCGCGCCGCCCTGCTTGCGCTCGTGGCAATACGCGAGCGCAAGCTCGAACGCCGCGCGGGCCGCCCCGACGAACACCTGGCACATGTGCGTGCCGCCGTACGACCAGGTCGACGCCAGGTTGCCGAGGTACTCGTCTTTCAGCGCGACCGCAAAGCGCTTCGGCACCTTGACGTTGTCGAAATAGATCTCGCCCTGCGGCAACGCGCGCTGGCCGATCTTGTCGAGCGGCTTGCCGCGCGACACGCCCGGCAGGTCGAGCGGAACGATCATGCCGATGCCGTGGGTGAACGCGCCCTGTTCGCCGCTGCCGTAGAAGCCGTCGCCGTAGTCCGCCGCCATGTACGCGAGCGCGACCTGCGCGACCGAGCCGTTCGACACCCATGCCGAGCTCTGGCCGTTGATCACGATCTCGTCGGCGCCGACCTTCGCGGTGACGTTGCCGGTCGGCTGCTTGCCGTTGGCGCTGAGTTCCGGGCGATACAGGATCGCGGCGTCCGAGCCGCGATCGGGCTGCGTGTTCATCCAGCAGCCGACCTTGCCCGTACACATGTCGATCAGTTCCGGGTTGCCGACCGACTGCGCCATCATCAGCGGCATGGTCGCGGCGCCGAGCGACACGGCGAGGCCCGAATCGCCCCAGCCGAGCTCCTCGCCGATCAGCGATTCGATGCGGATCGCGACCTCCGGCGGAAACTGCGCGATCAGCTGCGGATCGAGCCCGAGCTTCGCGCTCTCCATCATCGCGGCCCAGTACGGCGATCCGGGCGCGATCACCTCCTCGGGCGACATGCGGTCGAGCTCCTTGCCGATCGGCCGCAGCACGTCGCGCGCGAAGCGGTGCACCGTGCTCTGGATCGCACTTTCCTCTTCGGTCAGCGGCGTCTCGAAACCGGTCAGCCCGACCGTCGGCAAGCCCACGGATTTATTCAGACGAATCATCTCGGTTCTCCTCCTCACATGGAAGCATGACGGCCGGATAGCGGATGCCGCCGGCCATTCCAAGCCTAGTACTTACTACCAAACATAGGTCATGATGACAAACACGAGAACGAAAAAAAAGACAGGGTATTCCCCTGTCTCTTGCGGATGCCGCCGACGCGCTCGACCGCTACTTGCCTTTGGCGCTCGGCGGCTTCCCGTACACGAGGTAATGCGCGGTCTCCATGTAGCGCGCCTCGGGCGGCTGCGCGTCGCGCCCCGTGCCGTATTGCAGCGCCAGCCCGTCGGCCAGCGCGATGAGCAGCGACGCGATTTGCCTGCTCTCGGCTGCACCGCATGCCGGATTGACGGCGCGGATCAGCTGGGCGAGATCGTGCGACAGCGTGTCGTACCATTCCTTGAGCAGCTGGGCGCACTCGGGATCGGTCGCTGCAAACGACAGGAAGTGCCTGAACAATGTCGTGTACTTGATGTCTTTCGCATCACGAAGCGATCGCTTCATGATCGCATCCAGCGCAGCGTGGGGCGACGTGTCGTTGTCGATCGCCTGCTTCAGGTCGTTCAGATACCCTTCGACGACCGGTGCGATGACCGCCCGCAAGACGGCCGGCCGCGTCGGAAAATAGTACTGGAGGTTGCTGACGCTGATTCCCGCGGCGGCGGCGACCGCGCGCTGCGAGAATTCCAGCGGGCCGCCGTCGAGCAGGAGCTTTCTGGCAACGCGAATGATGGTGTTGCGTGTGCGCAGGCCCTGGGCCCGCAAACCGTCGGTACCGTTCGCTGCGGATGCTGCTGCGCTCGATGTGCGCGGTTTCCTGCTGCTGCGCTGCTCAATAGGCACTGTCATCGCTTTCCGTCGTCATGGTGGCGTTCCGGCCTCGTCGAAATCAAGGCGCCCGCGTTTCGGCGGGCGCAGATGACTATACCCGATGCCGGTCGCATTTTCCAACAAGCGGCTTACACCCCGTCGGCCTGTCCGGGCGCTCGGTTCTCCTTCGTTTCGACAGGCCGGGAGCCAGCTGGCCTGATGACCAGTGTCGTCCGTTCCGTGCACCCAGCCGGCGCGCGCATTGCTACCCCCGCGCGGCGGCGCGCGCCTTGCGATTCACACGCGCATCGAGCAGGTTCGCCACGCCCAGCGCCGCACGGATCGCGCACCAGCGCAGCGGCTCGGGCGCCATCGACGGCGTCTTGTGGCGCAACGCGGCAAGGTGCGGCGGCTCGTCGCCCTGGATGCGTTGCGCAAGCAATTCGCCCATCAGCGACTGGGTGCCGACGCCGTGTCCGGAACAGCCGGCCGTGTAGAAGATGTTGCGCTGCTCGCCGGTTTCGCCGACCACCGGCAGCGCATCGGCCGCGAGCGAGATATAGCCGCTCCAGCACGCCCGGATCGCGAGACCGCGCAAGGTCGGGAAGCGCTCGTGCAACGCATCCGCCAGCTCGCGATAGGCGGCGTTGTCCGGCACGTTCGGCGTCTGCGACCCGTACACGTAGTGAAGCCGCTTCGTCGTCAGCACGAGCGTGTTGCGCGCGGTCAGGCGGTGGCTTTCCATCGTGAAGTGCGAGGTCACGATGCCTTCGCGCCGCGGCCAGCCCAGCGATGCCAGTTGCGCGGCCGACAGCGGCTCGGTCTCGATCGCCGAGACGCGCAGCGGCATCACCTTGTCGCCGAGCAGGCCGAGCTGCGGCGTATACGCGTTGGTCGCGAGCACCAGGAACGGCGCGCTCGCGCTGCCGCGCGCGGTCCGCACCTTGACCGCCGGCCCCGCTTCATACGACTCCAGCGCCGTGTTCTCGTGGAGCGTCACGCCCGCGCGAAGCGCCGCACGGCGCAGCCCCATCACGTACTTGCCGGGATCCAGCGTGCCGCCGCCCGGAATGTGGCAACCGAACAGGAACGCCGGCGGAATCCCGCGCGCGCGCATCGCCGCATGATCCAGGAACTCGGCGGGGGAGCCGAGCGCGATGCCGGTTTGCATGCTCTCGCGCAGCTTCTCCTCCTGCGAAGGATGGACGCCCGCGCGAATGATCCCCGACGCGTTGTAATCGCAGTCGATCCCGTATTCGGCGAGCTTTCGTTCGACGTAGGCGACGCCTGCGTCGTAGAAGCCGACGATCTGCTTCGCCTGCTCGCGGCCCACGCGCTTGACGAACAGGTCGTATTCGAGCCCCTGGCCGCCCGCGAGATAACCGGCATTGCGCCCGCTCGCGCCAAAGCCGGCGAACTCGCGTTCGAGGACGACGACCTTCGCGCCGCGCGCGGCCAGCTCCAGCGCGGTGGACAGGCCGGCGAAGCCGGCGCCGACGACGATCGCGTCCGGGGCGACGTCGCCTTCCAGCGGCGGCTGCGGATCGTCCGGCTTCTCCACCCACCCGCCGAGCGGCCGATATTGGTCCAACTCCTTGCCCATGCCTGCCTCCGTCAGTCCCTGCTCAGAATATGAACGGCGAGCGCCGCTTCCTCGACACCCTGCAACCCGCCGCCGTTTTCCTGAATCGCATGGCGCGCGCCCTGCACCTGCCGCGCGCCGGCTTCCCCACGCAGTTGCGTGACCAGTTCGCAGAGCTGACCAATCCCCGTCGCGCCGAGCGGATGACCCTTGGATTCGAGGCCGCCGGACGTGTTGATCGGGATGCGTCCGCCGAGCGTGAACTCGCCGCGCTCGGCGGCCGGCCCGCCCTCGCCGAACGGCACGAGCGCGAGGTTCTCGGCCTGGATGATCTCGCCCATCGCGGACGCGTCGTGCACCTCGGCGACATCCATGTCCTCCGGCCCCACGCCCGCCTGTTCGTAGGCCTGCAGCGCGGCGCGGCGGCCGATGCTCTTGTCCGGCTCGTCGATGCGCCGATGCGTGAAGCTGCGGATCACGCTGGCTGCGATCCGGATGCAGCGGCTGCGATCGGCGCCGATGCGCCGCAAGCCTTCCTCGGTGCAGAGGATCGCGGCGGCCGCGCCGTCCGACACCGGCGCGCACATCGGCAGCGTGATCGGATAGGTGATCGGCGGCGCGGCGAGCACCTCGTCGATCGTGAACGGCTTGCGGAACTGCGAATGCGGGTTGTGCACCGAATGCAGGTGGTTCTTCGACGACACGGCCGCAATCTGGCGCTGGGTCGTGCCGTAGGTCCGCATGTGATACCGGCACATCGCCGCATAGATCTTCATGAAGCGGCTGTACGGCCGGTCCGATTCCGATCCGGGAGGTGGCTCGATGCCGTCGCCCATCCTCGCGAGCGTCGCGAAGTTCTCGTCGACGCGGGACACGTCCCAGCCCGCCTCGAACAGTGCAAACGAGCGCGCCTTGTCCTCGACGTTCATCTTTTCCGCGCCGAGCGCGAGCGCGACGTCGCACGCGCCCGCCTCGAGATGCCGCACGGCCAGATGCACCGCGGTGCTGCCGGACGCGCACGCATTCTCGACGTTGAACACCGGCACGCCTTCGATGCCGATCTTGCTGAACACGACCTGGCCCGGGATCGACAACTGGCCCTGAAGCTGCCCGTTGGTGATGCCGGCGTAGAATGCCGCGCCGATCGCGTCGGCGCCGCAGCCGGCGTCACGCAGCGCGCCGCGCAGCGCCTCGCCCGCCAGGTCGTCGACGCTGCGCTCGACGTGCCGGCCGAATACGGTCATCGCGATGCCGGCGATATAGATGTTGCTCATGTGGGTCGCCCGATTCAGATCTTGCGTTGCAGGCCCTGCCAGTACCGCTCGCGCAGGTCTTTCTTCAGCACCTTGCCGACCGTGCTGCGCGGCAGCGCGGCGACGAACTCCACGCTCTTCGGCGCCTTCACCGAGCCGAGCTTCTCCTTGCACAGCGCGACGAGCTCCTCGGCGCTCACGCTCTGGCCAACATTGAGCTCCACCACCGCCTTCACCGCCTCGCCCCACTTGTCGTCGGGCACGCCGATCACCGCGCAGTCCTGCACCGCCGGGTGCGCCCAGATCACCTGCTCGACCTCGCTCGGATACACGTTGAAGCCGCCGCTGATGATCATGTCCTTCTTGCGGTCGGTGATGTGCAGGTAGCCTTCGGCGTCGATGTGGCCAATGTCGCCGGTGTGCAGCCAGCCGTCGACGATCGTCTCGGCGGTCTTGTCGGGCGCGTTGTAGTAGCCCTTCATCACGAGGTCGCCGCGCACGCAGATCTCGCCGGTCCCGCCTTGCGGCAGGACCTCGCCCTGATCGCCGATGATCTCGACGCGGATCAGCGGGTTCGGGCGGCCGACCGACGACAGCCGCTCGTCGGACGCGATCGTGCCGTCGACGAAATGCTCGGCCGGCGCCAGGTTAGAAATCGATGCGGCGGCTTCGGTCTGCCCGTAACCGCCGGCCATCACCGGGCCGAACACCTCGATCGCGCGCTTGAGCTTCTCCACCGACATCGGCGCGGCGCCATAGAGGAAGTACTTGAGCGACGAGAAATCCTGCTGCTCGATGCCGGGGATGTCGAGCAGCCGATAGATGACCGTCGGCGGCAGGAAGAACTCGGTGACGCGGTGCTTCGCGATCGCGCCGAGCAGCAGCGCCGGATCGGGCTTCGTGAGCACGACCACGGTGCCGCCGCGCGCGGTGCACGGCAGCGACATCATCCCCGCGGTGTGCGTCATCGGCGCCGCGGCGAGATTCACCGGGCGCTCGGCGCCGTACGGGAACGCCATCATGAATTGCGCGAAGTAAGTCTGGAACGCGCGATGCGTGTTCATCACGCCCTTCGGCGCGCCGGTCGTCCCGCCGGTGGCCGACAGCGTCACGACGTCGTCCATGTCGTAGGCGACGCGGGGCATCGTCGACGGCTGCCCCGCGCTCCACGTCGCGAGGGACGGCGCCCACGGCAGGTCGGCGTCGATGCACACCCACAGTCTGACCTTCGGCAGGCTCGGACGCAGCGCGTCGAGCACCGCCGCGAACGCCCGGGTGAAGAACAGCGCCTCGCAGTCGAACGCGTCGAGCACGTACTGGTTCTCCGCAGGCGTGTTGCGCCCGTTGACGGGAATGTAGGCCATCCCGGCGCGCCACATCCCGAGCGCGCAGGCCCAGCCGATCACGTCGTTGTCCGCCCACACCGCCGCCTTCGCTTCCTTTGCGAACCCGCTGTCGATCAGCCCGTTGGCGATGCGGCAGGACAGCTCGCCGATCTCCTGGAACGAATGGCTGCGCTCGTCCTGGATATAGGCGATGCCGTGGGGATTGATGCGCCACCCGCGGTCGAAGAAATCAATGATTGCCATTTCGCTTGTTCCCCTGAGTCTGCACTGGCCCGGCGGCGATCACAGCTGCGTCACGGTCGCGCGCGCCAGCCCGCGCTGCTCGAGGAAGCCGAGCAGGTAGCGGTGCCCGAACGCCTTCGAGCCGGACGCGAAGCCGACCTTCGCCGTTTCGCCGTCGAGGAGCTTGATCGCGCCGGCCGCATGAATCGCGCCGGTCGAGATGTACGGCGTGATCCCGTGCACGGTCGCGCGCACCGACGCGAGCTGGCCGCGGCCGATCGCGAAATCGACGCTGCGCTGGATCGTCGTGCGCTCGCGCGGCGGCATCGACGGCGTAGTCGAATCGACGACCTGCTTCAAGATCGCGTCCTGGTGCTCGCGCGGCAGGTGCTTGTATTCGGCTTCCCATTTCTGCCCGAACTGGTGAACGAGCTGCATGACGTTGTTGTCGTAGAAGCCCACGCACGAAATGCAGCTGCGCACGCGCGGATCGCGCTCGAAGTAGACAGGCAGCGACGTGCCGCCCCACGGCAGGCAGAACACCGGCTGCATGAACTCGGGCGCGGCGACGTTGAACGACGCATCCGGCGCGTGGGGGGTGAGCTTTTTCTCCCACAGGTAGCAGGATTCGTGACGGGAGCCGTCGAAGATCGTGGCCGTCGAGCCCACGCTCACCCCCGCCGCGCCGCGCGGGCCGCGCGTCAGCGTCGCGGTTTCCAGCGCATCGACGCCGGGCGTTTCGAGCGCCAGCTCAGCGGCGATTTCGGCGAACGTGTACATGTACGCATTCGACGACGACACGAGCAGGCCGGCCTGCCGATACAGGTCGCCGAACTGGTCGCGCACGTTGCGGATGTAGGACTGCTCGCCCGTCGTGTCGAGATGGTGGCAGCCGGCCTTCAGCGCGGCTTCGACGCCGACGAGCCCGAAACTGGCGAACGGCCCGACGGTGTTGCACACCACCTTCGCGCCGCGGAATGCGTTGACGAGCGAATCGACGTCGTGTTCCGCCTCGATGATCTCGTATTCCGCCGATTCGAGGCGCACGACGCGCTGCGCCATCATGTCCTTCGCGCGGCCCGCATTGCGCGCGACCGCCGTGAACGGAATGTTCTGGTCGATCAGCCAGTCCATGATCAACATGCCGGTGTAGCCGCTTGCGCCATAGACGACGACGGGGTGCTTTGCCATGGTTGTCTCCTGAAACGTGAGTCGTTGAAAGTCGGGTCCATCAAACGTGAGTCGATGCCGCGTCGCGCGGCGGTCGGTTCATCTTTGTAGAACACAATACCAATGTTAGGTCATAGTGACAAAAATAAGAGCGAAGAAAAAGACAGGGTATTCCCGGTCCTGCCGAACTATCGCGCCGCGACGTCGACGCGCGCGCCCGGCGAGATGCCGGCGAGGTAGTGGGCCGCTGCCCGGACGTCTTCGTCCGACAACGTCGCGGCCACGCCATTCATCACGCCGCTCGGGTCATGGCGTGCGCCTGACTTGAACGCGGCAAGCTGGGTCGCCAGATAGCTCTCGCCCTGGCCCGCGAGACGCGGCGCCTGATCCTTGCCCATCAGCGTCGCGCCATGGCAGGCCTGGCAGCTCCGCGCCTGGATCAGTTCCATGCCACGCTTTGCAAGCGCCGCGTCGAACGGAACGGCCTCGTTGCGAGTCGGGGTCTGCTTCGCGAAATACGCGGCCATCGCGTTGATCTGCGCATCGTCGAGATCCCGCGCGAGCGGTCCCATGTATGCGTTGTGGCGCGCGTCGCGGGCGAATGCGCGCAGTTGCGCCGCGAGGTACGCGTCGGGCTGGCCCGATAGCGCCGGATACCACGCATTGAGCGACTGCCCGTGCTGGCCGTGACAGAAGAAGCAAGTCTCCTGCGGCTGCGGCCATGGCCCGGCGTTCGCCCGGTCCGCCTCGCCGATCCGGCTCATCGCCTTCTCGAAGCGCATCCCGTCCAGGATGTCGCGTCCGTACAGCACACCCGCGCCGACCAGCCCCATGACCGCCACCACGGCGCCGATGATCATTGCCCGTTTCATTCAAACCTCCACGCTGTGCCGTGCGAGCTTGCCCAGCGCCTGCAGCGCGGCCCGGTGACCGGAACGCACGGCGCCGTCCATCGAGCCGGCCCAGATGTCGGCGGTCTCGGTGCCCGACCAGATCAGCCGGCCCACCTCGGGTTGGAGGAACTTGCCCCACTTCGTCCAGAAGCCCGGCGGAATCGGATGGATGCATTGCAGCGTCCACGGATCGACCCGCCCCCAGTCGTAGTCGTGGAATTGCGCCGGATGCAGCGCCTTGTTGCCGAACGCCTTCGCATAGACGGCCGACAGCGTCCGCTCGGCGGCCTTCGGCTCCGCGGGCAGCGCGCCCGGCGCGACGAATGCGCTCAACACGCCGACCGACGCGTCCGGCGGCGAGTTGTCGTAGGCGAGAAACACCGGCCCGCCGACCTGGAAGATCTGTCCGCTGTAGCCGTCGTCGCGCCAGAACGGCTTGTCGTAGACATGCACCGTCTTGCGCATCGGCGCATTCGCGGGCCAGCGCTTCTGCAACTGCGAACGCCCCTCCGGCAACGGCGGATCGAACACGATCTGGTTGCACAGCGCCGGATTCAGCGCGAGGATCACCCGGCGCGCGCGCACGACGCCCTGATCGGTGTGCAGTTCGACGACGTCGCGATCCCAGCCGGAGATCCTGCGCACCGGGCACGACTGGCGCACCTTGTCGCCGAGCTGGTTCGCCATCCTGATGCCGAGCACCTGCGAGCCGCCGACGAAGCGCGTTTCCTGCGCGCCGCCCTTGATCGACTCCAGCTTGCTGTAATCGCAGTCGGCGCTGTTGATCACCGACAGGTAGTGCAATAGCCCGAGCTGCGCGGGCGCCCCGCCGAGCGACAGTTTCGCGGCCAGCCCGAGAAAGTACCCGTCCTCGTATTTCACGCCTTGCCTCGCCAGCCATTCACCGTACGTGAGCTTGTCGAGCTCCGCTGCGCGCTGCGCATTCCACGGTGCGCCGGACGGCACGCCGCGCGCCAGTTCGCCGAGCTTCGCGCCGATCGCCTCGTCGCCGCCGGTGCCACCGTGCAGATCCTGCGCGACCCGCGCGTCGCCCGCCAGAATGACGGACTTGCCCGCGTAGTAGGTCGGGAAGGTGTCGACCTCTAGCTCGCGCGCCAGATCGGCGATCGCGGTCTGGCCGGGGCCGATCCACTGGCCGCCGGCTTCGGATACGACGCCGTTTTTCAGGTCATGGTTGTACGTCCGCCCGCCGACGCGATCGCGCGCCTCCAGCACGACGAACGCGTTGCAGCCCGCCCGCTTCAGGTCGCGCGCGGCCGTCAGCCCCGCCAGGCCGGCGCCGATGATCGCGACGTCCAGCACGTCGCGGTCCGCGGATGTCGTCGTGACGCCCTCCGCCAGCGATACCTCGCCCGCGGCCAGCGACACGGCGCCCATCGCCGCGAGGCGCAGGATCCGACGCCGGGCCTGGGTGTCCGGTTTGCGTTTCCGCTCCATTTCTCATGCTCCAACGGTTTTCATCTGGATGACTGATCAACGACATGCAGGCATGCGTACCGGCTCAGGGTGACGCCAGTACGCCGTCCTGCGAAAACAGAATCGGTTTGCCGCCCGCGCCGGCCAGCGCGGCGGTCAGCGCCGAGCGGTCCGGACGCTGGGTGACGTCGAACGGCGCGCCGGCCGCCGGCTGCTTCAGCACCAGCCCGTCGAGCCCGACGCCGATCAGCCCGTTCCCGGTCGCGACGAGACCGGTGATCGAGCTCTTCGTCGCCGGATTCAGCGGCGACCAGCTCGCGCCGCCGTCGCTGCTCTGGAACATGCTGCCGAGCAGGCCGGCCACGACGATCCGGCCGTCGGGCAGCGCCACGCCGGTCCACAACGTGCCCTTGCCGCCGGTCGCGAGATAGGTCCAGTTCGCGCCGCCGTCGGTCGACTTGAGCACCGTCCCCTGCTCCGACACGATGTAAAGCGCGTTCTTGCCGTCGCCGAAGATGCGGTACAGGTTGCGGTCCGCCTTCCCGCCGCCCGGCGGTTTCGGCAACGTCACCTTGTTCCACGTCTTGCCGCCGTCACGGGTCTGCAGCATCAGCGACCACAGGCCGACCGCGATGCCGTCCTGCGCGCTCGTGAAGTTGACGGAGAACAGCGGCTGGTCGACCGAGGTGTCGATGCGCTGCTTTGCCCACGTCTCGCCGCCGTCGTCGGTCGCGAGTATCACGCCCCACTGGCCGACCGCCCAGCCGTGTTTCGCATCGGCGAAGGTGACTGCGGACAGCGTCGCGGAAACGGGCACGTTGTGGGCCTGCCGCCACGCATGCCCGTCGTCGTCCGAAAGCAGAACGATCCCGTGCTCGCCGACGGCGACGATGCGCGTGCCGGCGCGCGTCGCGTCCGTCAGCATCATGTGGGCCGGCACGGCCCACGTATGAGCCGGCTTCGCGGCCCAGTCCGCGACCGTTCCGGGGGTTTGCGCGAGGGCGGCCGCGGCGGCGCAGAGCGCGATACAGGCAACAAGCGTCTTGATCATGGCAGTGTCTCTGTCGAAGGGTTCGCGGGCGTCAATGGCTGAACAGGCCCGGCGCGCGCGCCGGCTTGCGGCGCGGGAACCAGCGTTCCAGCACCGAGGCGAGCGCCGGCAACGCGGTCATCGCCATCAGCAGGTTCACGACGAACATGAACGCCAGCAGCTTGCCCATGTCGGCCTGGAACTTCAGCGCCGAGAAGCTCCACGTCGCCACGCCGATCGCCAGCGTGATCGCCGTGAAGATCGTCGCCACGCCCACCTCGAGCATCGCGTGCTGCACCGCCTTCACGATGGTCTGGCCGCCCGCCAGATGCACCTGCAGCCGGTTGTAGATGTAGAACGCGTAGTCGACGCCGATGCCGACGGCCAGCACCATCACCGGCAGCGTCGCCACCGTCAGCCCGATCTGCAGTTCCTTCATGAACCCGTAGCCGATGAAGGTCGCCACCGACAGCGGCAGGCAGCACGCGAGCATTGCGCGCCAGTCGCGGTACGCGAGGAATACGAGGATCAGGATCGCCGCGTACACGTACAGCATCATCGGCAGCTCGCTCTTCGCCACTTCGTCGTTGGTGGCGGCGAGCACGCCCGCATTGCCCGCGGCGAGACGGACGGTGATCCCCGGGAACGCATGCGACGCGCGGTATTGCTTCACGTCGTCGAGAATCCGGTTGATCGTCGTCGCCTTGTGATCGGTGAGGAACAGGTGCACGGCCGTCATGCTGCAGTCGGCTTTCATGAAGCCCTTGATCCGGCCAGTGTCCACCGACACCGCGCCGTAGTTCTCCGGGTCGATCGGCACGACGTTCATCTTCGGAAAGTCTTCGTTATAGCCCTGGTTGTAGGTGCGCAGCATGCCGGCATACGACTGCACCGATACGACGCCCGGCTCGGTGCGCATCGCGGCGGAAAACTCGTCCTCATACAGCCCGACCGCCGGGTTGTCGCACGCCTTGCCGCTCGACTCGATCGCGACCGTCAGCCAGTCGAGGCCCATGTCGTAGCTGCCCGCGATCGACGTCGCGTCGCGGTTGAAGCGCGCATCCGCGCGCAGCTCCGGCGCGCCCGGCTGCAGCGTGCCGATCACGCGGTCGCGGCTTTGCCACGCCGCGATCGCGAACACCACCAGCGTCAGTCCGAGCGTGAGGCCCGCATATTTCGGTTCGGCCACCTTCGCCAGCACGCGCAGCGGCCTGGCGCGCTGCTGCGCGCGCTTCAGCGAGTTGTCGGCATAGGTCTTCTTGAAGTTGAAGCACGATGCCGCGACCGGCAGCAGGATCAGGTTCGTGACGATCTTGTATGCGACGCCGAGCGATGCGGTGATCGCGAGCTCGCGCACCATCGGGATCGGAATCAGCAGCAGCGTGATGAACGACACGAATGCGGTGATGAGCGCCAGCACGCCCGGAATCAGCAGGCCGCTGAAGCTGCGGCGCGCCGCTTCATACGAGCTGTGCCCGTGCGAGATCTCGCGCACGATGAAGTTGACCTGCTGCACGCCGTGCGACACGCCGATCGCGAACACCAGGAACGGCACCAGCACCGCGAGCGGATCGAGGCCGAAGCCCAACAGCTTCAGCGTGCCGAACTGCCAGACGAGCGACGTCAGCGAGCAGAGGATCAGCAGCACCGTGAAGCGCAGCGAATGGCAGTACCAGTAGACAGCCAGCGCGGTGAGCAACAAAGCGATCGCGCAGAAGCCGAGCACGGCCTTCGCGCCGTCGGCGATGTCGCCGATCTGCTTCGCGAAACCGATGATCTGGATCTCGTAGCCGGCATCCTCGAACGGCTTGCGGATCTGCTGTTCGAGCAGGTGGTTGAACGCGACGTAGTCGAGCACCTTGCCCGCGCGATCGCGCTCGTTCAGCTCGGCCGTGATCATCGCGCTGTCTTCTTCGTGCGAGACGAGCGTGCCGACGTAGCCGCCGAGCGTCGTCGCATGGCGGATCTTCGTGACGATCCCGGGCGTCAGCTGGTCGGGGGTGATGTTGCCCGAGATGATCGGCTCTGCGCGGAACCCTTCGTCGGTGATCTCGTTGACGAACGCGTTCGGCGTCCACAGCGAGCGCACGCCGATCCGGTCCACGTTCGGCAGGTAGGTGACCGCCTGCGTCACCTTGTACAGCCGCGTCAATCCGTCGGGTGTCCAGATCGAACCTTTCCGGGCGCGCACGACGACGGTGATCCGGTTCGCGCCGAGCAGGTCGGCCCGG
This sequence comes from Burkholderia ubonensis subsp. mesacidophila, assembly GCF_002097715.1. Classification (NCBI taxonomy): domain Bacteria; kingdom Pseudomonadati; phylum Pseudomonadota; class Betaproteobacteria; order Burkholderiales; family Burkholderiaceae; genus Burkholderia; species Burkholderia ubonensis. Next base: position 334,689 of record NZ_CP020739.1, on the reverse strand, counting down.
TACTTCTGGAATGTTTGGATGTATTCATGGCCGATCGGCATCTGCTTCTCGAAGCCGGCGTCCATCCGCAACTGCACGGCGAACACGGCCATGACGGCGGTGAACAGGCCGATCGCGACGAGCACGAACGCACGATGGCCGAAGAAGAACCGTTCCAGACGGCTGACTAGACGATTGAGCACAGCATGCCCCCTTCAACTCAGAAATTCCGGGTGACGAACAGCCCGACGAAATTGCGATCCGCGTACGGCTGCCCGACCGTCTGGTGCCCGCCGAAGAACGCCGTGAAGTTGATGCCCGCCTGCCAGGTGGGCGGATTCTTGTTGAACAGCACGTAGACGTTCACCGATTTCGCGCCCTGCATGTAGTTCCCCGTGAACGTCGGCGTGTAGCCGTACAGCCCGTCGGAGAAGGTCACGCCGGGCGTGACCTGCCAGCCGTGGATCAGCGTTCCGTCATAGGTCCAGTTGAAATCGATCGTCGCGCCCACCGAGCTCGCGGTGCCCTGCGCCGCCACGATCGGATAGCCGAGCCCCGACGCGTTGTTCAGCCACGGCAGATAGCCGGCCGCCGGCACCTGCGTGACGGTCTGCCCGTCGATCGTGCGCGTGACGCCGTTGGCGTTCAGGCCCGGGTAATGGATCCACGTCAGTTCCCATGTCAGGTTGGCGGTATCCGCGCCGAGCAGCTTGAGGAACGGGTACTCGCTGCGAGTCAGCGCCAGCAGGCCGTTGACGTCGAGCTGGAACTTCTTCTTGTCGGCCCACTGCTTGCAGTTGATGCCCTGCACGGCGTTCGTGTTCAGGTCGAGCGGACCGCCGGCGCCGAAGCAGCTCGACAGCGCGACGGCGTCGCGCGGCCGGTACGACAGCTCGGTGCCGATCGCCCACGGGCCCAGCCCGAAGTTCGCGCTGACGCCGAACAGCTGGCGGCTGCCGAGATACGACCACTGCGACGTGCCGTTCGCCAGCGAGGCCAGCACCGGCGACTTGTCGATGTAGTTCTCGTAGTAGAACGCGAAGTTCGCGTCGAACGAGCTCGGCGAGTAGTTGAACTTCACGCCGAACTGCGGCCGGTACTTCGCCGGCAGCTGCGTCGAGACCGGAATGCCGATGTCGTTGAACGGCGGCCCGGCGAAGGTGCCGTTGACGAGGCCGTTCTTGATCCCGTCTAGCGTGCCCTGATTGCCTGCCGCGCCCTGCCCGCCGATCGCGTTCGCGATCGTGCCCGCGCTCGGGCCGGCCACGTTGAGGTTGTTCGTGTTGACCGTGAACGGCTCCGCGCCGCGGCCGAAGCTGTTCGTGATCGACCAGTACGAGCCGACCGGCGGATAGCGGTTGCCGTTCCACTGGAACTGGTAGTACGCCTCGGTGCTGAAGCCGTGGGACAGGTCGGCGGCAAAGCTCAGCATCGGCGCCGGCAGCAGCGCCTGCTTGAGCTGCGAGCCCGGAATCAGCAGCTTCTGGGTGTCGAGCGAATTGGTCGAATTGATGCCGTTCTGCGCGAACATGCTCTCGCCCCAGTTGATCACCTGGTTGCCGAGCCGCACGTGCGCATTGCGCCCGCCGATCGTGAAATCCTTCTCCGCCCACAGGTCGAGCAATTGCGCGTTGTAGACCACCTGCGCCGCCGCGGTGCTCGACAGCGGCGTGCGATCGGTGTTCTTCGCCATGAAATCGTACATCCCGGTGCCGCGCACCATGAACTTCAGCCCTTCGCTCGGCATCTTCAGCAGCAGCTCGCTGGTCGCGCTGATATACGTGCTGAACGGCTGCCCCTTGCGGTAGTTCAGGTCGCCGTTGTCGGCGAATCCCCACTGGTTGGTATTGGCCGCCGCGCCGCAGCCGTGGGCGTTCGGATCACCGGTCAGCGAGCAGCTCGGGTTCTTGGTCCGGATCCCCATGCCTGCCGTCAGATTGGTCACCCACGATCCCTGGAGATCGTTGAACCCCGTCGTGAACTCATAGCCGTATGCGCTCGACGTGGCCGCACCCAGAACAGCAATCGAAACCGTAGCATGCCTAACGATCATCTTCGCTTTCATCGCCCACCTCACCCAAACCTGGAGGCCGACGGCGCGTCAGCGCACGTCGGCTGTTCTATTTATGTATTGAACGACCTTGCCTTCAGCGCTCGCTGACCGAGCGCAGCGATTCAGCCGAGTAGAAATCGGTCTTGAAGCGCGGATCGCTGGCCTTCTCGTAATAGCGAATGTCCTTGCCCTGGCCGATGGACGACGCGTCGAATACGTAACGGCCGTTGATCATGTCGTACTGCGCGAGCGGCTCGTTGTCGCAGGTTCCGCCGAGCTCCCATACCGGAATCGGGTAGCTTTCGCGCACCTTCCACAGCTTGCCCTGCGCGTCGTAGTCCTCGCCGACGAGCGCGAGCCAGCTGTCCTCGTCCAGATAGAACACCTTCTTCGACGCGACGTGGCGCGCGCTCGGCTTGACCGTCGCCTCGACGACCCAGACGCGGTGCGTCTCGTAGCGCCGGCTGGCCGCAGCGATGCCGTCAGGCGTGGCGACGTCGCGCAGGTTGCTCTTGTACTTGTACATGCCGAACGCGTTGTACGGCACGATCATTTCCTTCTTGCCGACGAGCTTCCAGTTGAACCGGTCGAGCGAGCCGTTGACCATGTTCCCTTCGTCGATCAGATACTGATTCTCGAAGCCGATCAGCGGCGCATCGTGCGTGTAGGCCGGCATGCGTCTCACGCGCCGCTGGCCGGGGAAGTAGTAGTACGTCTCCGAGTCCTTGTCGAAATACTGACGCTGCACGAAAGCCTGCCCGGCCAGCGCCGCAGGCGAATTCATCTGGAAGTAGACGGCGGCGCTGAGCTGGTTCACGTCCTGCGGCGAGTTCTTGCCGAGCTTGGCCGACGGGAAAAAGTACGTCTGCGGGCCGGTCGCGTCGATCCACTCGCTGCCGCCCGGTCGCGGGGAAACGGAGGTCACCGTCTGCGCCCACTCGACCCCTTCGCCGCGGTACCGCATTTCGTAGTTCAGGATCGCTTCCACGCCGCTTTTCGGCTGCGGAAACGCCACGCCCGGCAACTCGGCGGACGCCAGGCTCACGCCGCTCGAATCCAGCTTCGCCGCCGTCAGATTCGCCTTCGAGTTCTGCTCCGCGACCTCCGGCAGCTGGCATTCGCGATGGGACGGATACACGTCCATCCGGTAGCCCTTCTTCTGCTTGATCAGCGCGATCTGGCCCGGCGAAAGCTTGTCGGCATACTTGTCGACGTTCGCGGCGTCGATGGAATAAAGCGGCTTCTCGTTCTTGTGCTTCCAGAAATCGGCACGCACCTTCCCCCACTCCCAGCCAGCCTCGGGCGACTGCTTGCCCGTATACGCCGGCACCGCGCCGTCCTTGCTCGCGCCGCGTTCGGCGCCCGACGGCGTGAGGTCGTCCGCGACGGCCGCCCCGGTCAAAACCAACAAAGCCGCCGCGATGGCCGACACGGCTCCGATCTGGTGCATCTTCATCATGGTTCTCCTTCCGATTCCGCATTCATTCGCCGGTCGGCTTCCCGACCGCACCACTTCCTGACAACCTTCCGCTGCATCCCGGTTCGCCGCGCCTTTCGTTCACAACGATCAGGATTGCGATATTTCAAGATTACGCGTTCAAGTCCGCCTGCATCACGCCATAAGCGCTCCGTCCTCCTTCCTGTCAACCCTGACGGATCCCGCACCGCCTTTCATGCAGACCGGAGCGACAACCCGCCCGGATGTCGCCCCGGCCGCGCCAACCGCCGGAAAACCGGATCAGGCGTCGCCGGACCCGGCCACCGCCACCGCGCGAATCTCGACGCACAGGCCGGGCAGCGCGAGCTGCGTCACCCCGACCGCGGTCCACGACGGATAGCGGTTCGGAAAATACTCATCCTTGATCGCCGCGAAGGCTTCGGTTTCGCCCTGCAGGTTCGTGTGGTAGGTCGTCAGTTCGACGACGTCCGCGAGGCTCGCGCCCGCCTCCGCGAGAATCATCTTCAGCGATTCGAACGCGATGCGAGCCTGCTCCTGCACGCCGTTGCCGGGTTGCATGTCCGCGCCGATGCCGACCTGGCCGGACACCCAGATCGTGTCGCCCACGCGCGTCGCCGGCGCGAAGTGGTACGCGTCGTACCATGGCTGGAACGCGGCGGGAACGATCGATTGACGTTTGTTGGTGGTTGCCATGAGATGAACCTCTTTGTTCAGACGAGTTGACGGAAACAGGGGGCGCGGAACGGATCGCCGGCTTTCAGCGACGCCAGTTCCTCGACGAACAGGATGCCGGCCGGCGTGAAGCCCGAGGCGCTGTTTTCGGGAAGCGGGCTGAACGTCGCGTCGTCGCCGAAGAAACGCAGCACGAGCGTGTGGCGGTCCGGAAACTCAGGATCGACCACTCCGCCGCCATGCAGCACGCCGGGATGCAGCAGCAGCACGTCGCCCGGCTTCGTCGCCCACGACATGACGTCGTAGGCATTCGGGTCGGCGCGGCGCTCGGCTTCGATATCCGGCATGCGCGGCCACACGCCGCCGCCATGCAGCGGCTCGGTGGGATCGTCGGCGTTCTGGAACGTGGTGCCGTCATGGCGCGTGCCGCGATGCGAGCCGCGGACAATCTCCAGCGCATTGCGCTTCGGCACGGCCTCGAAGCTGATCCATGCGTTGCCGAAGTGCATCCCTTGCCACGGCAGGTACGACGTGTCCTGGTGCCACAGCGAGCGCGCGCCCTTGCCGCCCTTCTTCAGGAAGAGCTCCTCGGCGAAAAACCAGACGTTCTTCGAGCCCCACAGATCGGCGAACAGCTTGCCGAGCGGCAGTTGGCTGACCAGGTCGTCGAGCCGCTCCTTCGCGTACGGATTGGCGTTGTCGACATGCGACTTGGCCACCGTGCCGTCGAGGATGCTGGAGGCCATCGGCCCGGGATTCTCGATACCCCAGTCGAATGCCGCACGGCATGCGGCGAGCTGTTCCTCGTTGAGCACGCCTTCGATCAGAACCGCTCCGTCCTCTGCGAAGGCCTTGCGCTTGGCTTCATCCATCGGTCATCTCCTGTTAGTGAAATGTCAGCCCGGTCACGTGTGCGTCAGGCCGCCCCTCTTAGAACACTGTGACAATGTTAGGTCATAGTGACAAAAACATAGGCAAAGAAAAAGACGGGGTATTCCCTGTCCTGCCCGGCTTGCGGATCGAGCGGCAAGAACGGGCAAGGCGGACGGCGGCCGCCGACACGGCGCGCAATCACTCGGGCACGCGATCGAATACCGTACAGGCAAAGAAACCGGCCAGCACCGCGTCGGCCAGCGCGTTCGTCACGCATTGCGGATCGACCGCATAACGAGACTGCACGCCGTCGCACAGCTCCATCAGGCCCAGCGCCAGCACTTCCGCCGGCAGCCGCAGCGGCGCCCGCGTGCGCTCCGCGAACGCGCGGATGCAGGCCGTCGTCCGTTCCTGCCGCTTTCTCATGAACGCATTGAATGGCGTGCGGAACCGCACATCGCGCGCCGCCTGCAGTTTCGCCTCCGTCCACATCAGGAACGTCTCGTGCCGACGATAGCGCTGCCGGTAGTAGGCGAGCACCTTCCGCTCCACTTCGTCGCGCGTGCCGCCCGCCGTGAAGATCCGCTCCAGCTCCGCCATGGCCTCGTCGTGATCGCGCTCGAGCAACTCGACGAACAGTTCCGTCTTGCTGCGGAAGTTCGAGTAGAACGCGCCGCGCGTGTGGCCAGCCTCCACGGCGATGTCCTCGACGCTCGCGGCAGCGCAGCCCTTCTTCAGGAAGATCGTGCGTGCGGCGCTCAGCAGACGTTCGCGTGTCTGGTTCCTGCTCTGTGCGCGGTTCAAGCGCTTCGTTGCCGCGGGCACGGATCGCGAATCGCCGACCAGGTGCGAGGGTTGATCCATCATTCTTCTCTGCAGCACTTCACATTAGTTATGTCGACCTGTTTTGGTGAACGAAGCTAATCCCCGTTTCGCCCATGACGGGCTTTGACGCCATCTCCAGCGCCCAATAGGCGTGAGAGAGGGACACGACCAGGTAAGACCACGTGAGCAGCGCAAGCGTGTAGAAGTTGAACACGATGTTGTGCTCCTCTCCCGGGATCTTGTAGAAATCGTAGATATACGCAATGGCCAGCGACGAAACCAGCGCCACGAGCGTGGTCAGCGCATGGAACGTCTGTCCCGCGTTCAGCAGCCGCTTGACGAAGTACGCAAGATAAAGCGCCAGCAGCGTCCACATCACGACGTAGAAGTACGGGAGAATCCCGTCGATGAAATCGGTCGTCATCAGGATGGTCGTGCCCACGACGGCGACCCCGAACAGGATGACGTCCTGACGAACCGACGGCTTGTAGTGGTGGGTCACGGCCATCAGGCCCGCAACGGCGATCACCGGCATGCCGAAGCCGCGGGAAAACGCATCCAGGAAGTGCGAGACGCCGTAGCAAAACGGCGAGCCGGTCGCGAAGAAGAGCAGCGCATTCGACGCGGATACCGTGACGACCAGCCACTCGATCCCGAGCAGATAGTTGCGCCTCCTGAGGAACTTCACACCGTAGATGCCGGTGGTCGACGCCAGCAGGATACTGGCAAGACAAAGGACGATTTCTCTGAGATCCATGACTAGACTCCTGGTGCCGATTGTGTTGAATGCATCATTGCTTCGCCGGATCGACGCTTGCCAGATAGGTGGCGACAGCGTCCCGGTCTTCGGGCGACATGGCCGCGGTGACGCGCTTCATCGTGCCGGTGGCCTCGTTGCGCGTGCCGGCGGCGAACGCATCGAGCTGCTTCAGCAGATAGTCGCGCCCCTGGCCGGCGAGGCGCGGGAACTGGGCCTGGCCCGTCAGCCGCGCACCGTGGCACGCGGCGCACGCGCCGGCCGTCACCAGCTGCTCGCCTTTCGCGCGCAGGCGGGCGTCCGGTTCGAAGTAGCGGTTCGCGACGGCCGGCTGCTTCGCGTAATAGTCGGCCAGCCGCTTGATCTCGTCCTCGCTCATGGTCATCGCCAGCGGCGCCATGTTCGGATCGGCGCGCTGCCCGCTCGCGAAATCGTGAAGCTGCGCGGCCACGTAGGCCGCCGGCTGGCCCGCGAGGCTCGGATACCCCTGGTGGAGCGACGTGCCCTTGGCGCCATGACACCCGATGCAGGCGTCGGTCAGGCGCGGCCACGCGCCGCCGTCGGCCTGGTTGGCCTCGGCCGTCGTCGCGACGAACTGCTGAAGCCGATAGAGATCGAGCAAAGTGGGACCGAAAATGCCGAGCAGCACCACGACGATCGCGGCAATGGAAAGCAGTACGATTTTTTTCATTTTCGCGCTCCTCAGGCCTGACGCAGCGCATTCAGCGCCTGCAGGGCGCCCTGATGGCCGGAGCGCACCGCGCCGTCCATGTAGCCTGCCCAGATGTTCGCGGTCTCGGTGCCCGACCAGATCAGGTTGCCGCACGGCGGATGCAGCGCCGCGCCATGCGTGCTCCAGAAGCCCGGCGGAATCGCCGAGACGCAGGTGATCGACCAGGGGTCGTCCCGGCCCCAGTCGTGGTCGTGGAACGCCACCGGGGACAACGCCTCGCTGCCCCACGCCTGCGCATAGAGGTCCGCCAGCATGCGCTTCGCCGCCTGCGGTTCAGACGGCGCCATCGCGTTCTTGATGAACGCGTTGATGACGCCGATCTCGCCGCCCGGCGGCGAATTGTCGTAGGCCCAGAAGATCGGCCCGTCGGCTTGGAAGATGTGGCCGTTCAGCCCCTTGTCGCGCCAGAACGGGCGGCGGTAGACCATCGCCGTCTTGCGCGCCGGCGAATGGCCGGGCCATGCGCGCTGCAGCGCGGCCCGCGCGACCGGCAGCGGCGGATCGAACTGCACCCGGTTGCACAGGGCCGGATGGATGGCCACGATGACCTTGCGCGCGCGGATTTCCGCACCGTCGGTATGCAGCGTGACGACGTCGGTATTCCAGCCGGAGATCCGGCGGACCGGCGTCGAGAGCCGCACCTTGTCGCCCAGTTGCTGCGCCATCTTGATGCTGAGGATCTGCGAGCCGCCGACGAACCGGGTTTCCTGCGCGCTGTGCTTGATCGAATCGAGCTGCGTGTAGTCGCACGCGGCGGAGTTGATCATCGACAGGAAATGCAGGAGCCCCATCTTCGCGGGCATCGTGCCGCCGGACAGGGAGATCGACGCATTCCAGCCGGCCTGGTCTTCAGGCTTGATGTCCTGCTTCGCCAGCCAGTCGCCGACCGACAGCCTGTCGAGCTCGCCGGCCTTGGTCGAGGTCCACGGCGCACCCGACGGCACGTCGCGCGACAACTTGCTGAGCTTCGACGTCACGGCTTCGTCGGTGCCGAAGGTGCCCTTCAGGTCCATCTCCATCCGGCCGTCGCCGCCGAGCAGCACCGTCTTGCCGTCGTAGTAGCTCGGGAACGTGTCGACTTCCAGCTCGCGGGCGAGATTCGCGACGGCGGTCTGGCCGGGCCCGATCCACTGGCCCCCGACTTCCGTCACGTATCCGCCGTCGATGTTGTGGTTGAGCGTGCGGCCCCCGACGCGGTCCCGCGCTTCCAGGACCAGGAAGGATTCGCTGCCCGCGAGGCACAGGTCCCGCGCGGCGGTCAAGCCGGCCAGCCCCGCGCCGATGATGACGACGTCGAGCACATCGCCCGGCTTGCCGGCGGCTTTTGCGTCGCCGGCGCTTGCCGGCCGGGCGGCGAGCGCCAGGCCGCCGACCGCAGCCGTCGCGCCGGCGTACTTGAGCCATTGCCTGCGCCGCAGGTCGGCCGAACTGCTGAGGGAAGACTTCTTGGTCATGGCGTGTTTGTTAGGACTATGAAAAAAGATGCAGTCGGCGAGCCCGATTTGCACTCACGAATCCGTCGCAATCGTCCCGGCGCCAGCATCGGGTTTCCTGCCGGGCCGAAATGTCCGCCAGCCCTTGCCCGCTACCGAAACTAGTACATGTTACAAAACATAGGTCATGATACCCACTTCAGGAGACGAAAAAAAAGACAGGGTATTCCCCTGTCTTCAGACTTCCGACGCATGCCGTTCCTTCCGGAACGTCGTCGATACACCGGGCAGCGGCCGCGCCGGTATCGGGCGACCGCTGCACGTGTACCGGAAAGCCCGGACTCAGCCGGCCGTCTGCGCACCGCCCGATGCCGGCGGATTCGCCGGAGCCGGGGTCGCGGCCGCCCCGGCAGCGGGCCGGCCCGGCTGCGTCGCGGCGGCGGCCGGCGCGGCGTCCTTGTCCGTCAGCCCGCCGCCAAGCGCCTTGTAGAGCGCGACGGCATTGCCGAACTCGTCGCGCCGCAGGTCCAGCAGCGTCTGTCGCGCCGCATAGAGCTGCCGCTGCGAATCGAGCAGTTCCAGCCGCCCTTCGATGCCCGCGCGATAGCGCAGGTTGGACAGGTTGGTGCGGCGCTCGGCGCTGGCGACCACCCGGGTCTGCGCCTCGAGCTGGCGATCGAAGGTTTCGCTGCCGGCCAGGCCGTCCGCGACTTCCCGGAACGCGACCTGGATCGCCCGTTCGTACTCGGCCACCGCGCTGGACTTGCGCACCTCGGACAGCCGCAGCTCGGAGCGCAGCCTGCCGCCCTGGAAGATCGGCAGCGTGACCTGCGGCGAGAAAGCCCACGCACGGTGGTCGCCGTTGAACAGGCTGCCGAACCCCGGGCTGATGAAGCCGAGCGTCGTGGTCAGCGACAGCCGCGGGAAGAACGCGGCGCGCGCCGCGCCGATGTCGGCATTGGCGGCGACCAGGTTCTGCTCGGCCTGCTGGATGTCCGGCCGGCGGATCAGCAGGTCGGACGGCAGGCCGGCCGGCAGCTGGGTCACGACCGGCTGCTTTTCCAGCGGCAGCGGTGCGGGCAGGTCCTTGGGCAGCTCGGTGCCGACCAGCAGGCGCAGCGCGTTGCGCGCCTGCGATACGGCGCGCGAGCGCGCCTCCAGGTCCGCGGCCGCGCTGGCGACCTGCCCTTCGGCCTGCGCGATGTCCACGCCGCTGGCCTGACGCGCCTCCTTGAGCTTGCGCGCAAGATCCAGCGACTGCTGCCAGTCGCCCAGCGTGCGTTCGGACAGCGCGCGCTGCTCCTGCGCGAGGCGCTCGGCGAAGTACGCGTCCGCCACCGCGCCGACGAGCGAGATCTGCGCGGCCCGGCGGCCCTGATCGGTCGCCAGGTAGCGCGCAAACGCGGCGTCCGACAACGACTTCACGCGGCCGAACAGGTCGATCTCGAACGCGTTGATCCCGACGTTGACGCCGTACTGCTGCTGAATCGACTCGGGCATGGGCGGATTCAGGTCGGCGTTGGCCGGCGTGCGCTGGCGCGTGAAGCTGCCCGTGGCATCGATGGACGGCAGCCGCGCGGCACGCTGGATGCCGTACTGCGCCTCGGCCGCCTGCACGTTGAGCACCGCGATCCGCAGGTCGCGGTTGTTGTCCAGCGCCAATTCGATCAGGCGCTGCAACCGCGGGTCGCCGAACATCGTGCGCCAGCCCAGGTCGGCCGCGTTCGCGCGCGTGTCGGCCTGGGCGCCGGCCGTCGTGTAGGCGACCGGCACCGGCAGTTCGGGCTTCACCAGCCTGGGCGCCATCGAGCAGGCCGACAGGGCCAGCGCAACGGCAAGGGGAAGAACTAGCAATCGCATGACATTAACCTTCCGTTTCTTGGCTCACGGCCACGACTTTCCTGCGGGATGCCCGCCATGCCCCGACGCGCTCCTGGAAGCCCATCACGAACACGAAGAACACCGGCACGAAGAAGATCGCCAGCACCGTCGCGGTCACCATCCCGCCGAACACGCCGGTGCCGATCGCGTGCTGCGTTTCGGCGCTCGCGCCCGTCGCGATCATCAGCGGCACCACGCCCAGGCCGAACGCCAGCGACGTCATCAGGATCGGACGCAGGCGCAGCCGCGACGCCTCCACGGCCGCTTCCAGAAGCCCTTTGCCTTCCTCGCGCAACTGCTTCGCGAATTCGACGATCAGGATCGCGTTCTTCGCGGACAGGCCGATCACCGTGATCATCCCGACCTTGAAGTACACGTCGTTGGGCAGCCCGCGGAGCATCACCGCGCCGATCGCGCCGATCAGGCCCAGCGGCACGACCAGCATCACCGACAGCGGGATCGACCAGCTCTCGTAGAGCGCGGCCAGCACCAGGAACACCACGATCATCGACAGCGCCATCAGCATCGGCGCCTCCGACGCGGACTGGCGCTCCTGCAGCGACTGGCCCGTCCACGCGACCGAGAAGCCCGGCGGCAACTGCTTGGCCAGACGTTCCATCTCGTCCATTGCCGCGCCGCTCGAGTAGCCAGGCGCGGCCATGCCCGAGATGCGCGCGGACGGGTAGCCCTGGTAGCGCACCATCTGCAGCGGCGTATCGGACCAGACCGGCCGGACCACTTCGGACAACGGCACCATACCGCCGCTCACGTTGCGCACGTAGAGCTTCATCACGCTGTCGATCTGCATCCGTGCCGGCGCATCGGCCTGGATGATCACCTGCTGCATGCGCCCCGCATTCGGGAAGTCGTTGACGTAGGTCGAGCCCATCGCGCCGGACAGCGTGTCGCTGATGCTCGTGAACGACACGCCCAGCGCCTCGGCCTTCTGCCGGTCGATGTCCAGGCGGATGCTCGCGCCGGCCGGCAGGCTGTCCGGATAGACGCCGACCACGACCTTGCTTTGCGCCGCGAGCTCGAGCAGCCTGGCCTCGGCCGCCTTGAGCGCCGCATTGCCCTGGTTTGCGCGGTCCTGCAGGCGCATCGAGAAGCCCGAGCTGGTGCCCAGTTCGTCGATCGCCGGCGGCATCAGGCTCATCACCGAGCCTTCGGTCACGCCCGCCATCGCCTGCTGGGCCCGCATCGCTTCGTCCATGGCCGTCGCGCCGTTACGCTTGTCCCAGTCCTTGAGCACCGCGTAATTCAATGCCGCGTTCGGGCCCAGGCCGGAGAAGCCGTAGCCGACGATCGAAATGCTGGACTCGATCCCGGGGCGCGAGGCGATATGCCGCTCGAGCGTCTTGACCACATCCCGCGTGCGCTCGACCGTCGAGTCGGACGGCAGCAGGAAGCCCGTCATGAAGTAGCCCTGATCCTCCTCGGGCAGGAACGACGACGGCAGCTCGCGGAAGCCGACCACCAGCACGCCGCAGATCGCGACGAACAGCAGCATCACCCGTCCCGCGCGGCCGATCAGCCGGCCGACGCGCGTCGCGTACCACTGCGTCATGCGGTCGAAACGGCGGTTGAACCAGCCGAAGAAGCCGCGCTTCTCGTGGTGCCCGTGCGCGATCGGCTTGAGCATCGTCGCGCACAGCGCGGGCGTCAGCGTGAGTGCGAGGAGCGCCGAGAACAGGATGGACACCGCCATCGACATCGTGAACTGCTGGTAGATCACGCCGACCGAGCCGCTGGACATCGCCATCGGCAGGAACACGGCGGTCAGGACCAGCGTGACGCCGATGATCGCGCCGGTGATCTCCTTCATCGCCTTGACCGTCGCGTCCTTCGGCGACAGGCCTTCCTCCGCCATCAGCCGCTCGACGTTCTCCACCACGACGATCGCGTCGTCGACGATGATGCCGATCGCGAGCACCATGCCGAACATGGTCAGCACGTTGATCGAGAAGCCGGAGGCCAGCATGACCGTGAAGGTGCCGAGCATCGCGACCGGCGCCACGATGGCCGGGATCAGCGTGTAGCGCACGTTCTGCAGGAACAGGTACATCACCAGGAACACCAGCACCATCGCCTCGAGCAGCGTATGGAGCACCTTCTCGATCGAGATCTTGACGAAGGGCGCGGTGTCGAACGGGATCGAATCGCTCATGCCCGACGGCATCGATTTGCGCAGCTCCGCCAGCCGCGCCCGCACGGCGTCCGCAGTCTTGACCGCATTGCCGCCCGGCGAGAGCTGCACGCCCGCGATGACGGCAGGCTTGCCGCTCTCGGTGTTGACGAAGTTGTAGGACTGCGAGCCGAGCTCCACCCGCGCGACGTCGCCCAGCACGACCTTGGAGCCGTTCGCGTTGGCGCGCAGCACGATCGCGGCGAACTGTTCCGGCGTCGTCAGCTGGCCCTGCACGGTCAGCGGCACGGTCACCCGCTGCCCCGACATGGCCGGCAACGCGCCGACGCTGCCCGGCGCGATCTGGACGTTCTGCTGGCTGATGGCGGCCGTCAGGTCGCTCATCGACAGGCCGTAGGTGATCAGCCTGGACGGATCGACCCAGATGCGCATTGCCCGTTCGGACCCGAACATCTGCACGCGGCCCACGCCCTCTACGCGACGCAGCTCCTCGACGATGTTGCGCGCCATGTAATCGGACAGCTCGCCTTCGTCGAAACGGCCGCTATCGGACTTGAGGGCGACGAACAGCAGGAAGCCGGACGACGCCGACTCGACGATCACGCCGTTCTGCCGCACGACCGAGGGCAAGCGTGGCTCGACGGCCTTCAGCTTGTTCTGCACGTCGACCTGCGCGAGCGCCGGATCCGTGCCGGGCTTGAACGTGACGGTGATCTTCGCGGTGCCGGACGTGTCGGCCGACGACTCGTAGTAGAGCAGATTCTTGACGCCGGACAGCTCCCGTTCGATCAAGCTCAGCACCCCGTCGCTCATGGTTTGCGGCGTGGCGCCCGGGTAGGTCGCGTTGATGGTGACGGTCGGCGGCGCGACCGTCGGATAGCGCGCGATCGGCAGTTGCGGGATCGCGATCACGCCCATCAGGATGATGAAGAGCGCGACGACCCACGCGAAGACCGGGCGCCGGATGAAGAATTGAGACATGGCAGGACGCTCCCCGTGACTCAGCGCGCGGCCGTGGCGGCTGCGGCAACAGGCGACTTCCAGGCGCTCGCGGCAACCGGGGCGCCGTCGGTCAGGCGCTCCATCCCTTCCACCACGACCTTCTGGCCCGCCTGCAGCCCCGACTTGATGCGGTAGCTGCGGCCCGTCTGCTCGCCGAGCTCGACCGGCTTCAGGTGCACCTGGTTCTTCGCGTCGAGCACCCACACCTGCGGCTTGCCATCGGCGCGCACCACCGCCTGCTGCGGCACCGTCAGCGCGCTCGCGTAGTTCGCGCGCGGAATGCGGGCGCGCACGTAC